>DNYS01000153.1:404-8107 GCA_003506735.1 Nitrospinota bacterium | reverse complement strand
GGCGGGCGGGGAATTCCGGAGCCCGGGTGTGTATAAATACATTATTAAAAGAATTCTGTTGATGATTCCGACCCTGCTCGGGGCGGCCGTGCTCATCTTTTTCTTGCTCCGCCTCATTCCGGGCGACGTTTGCGTGGTTCGCATGGCGGGTTCGGGGGTCTACGTCGATCCCGAGGCGATCAAGATATGCCAGCACGAACTCGGGATCGACCAGCCGGTGTACGTGCAGTTTTTCGATTTCGTATGGGGATTTATGCACTTCGACCTGGGCAAATCGATGTGGACCGAAAGGCCCATTGCCCATGAGATCGGCCTCCGCTTCCAGCTTTCGCTCCAGGTAGCCATCATGGCGACCGTGACGGCCACCATCATCGCCATCCCGCTCGGCACGATATCGGCCATCAATCAGGACACCTGGATTGACTACATCGTCCGCACCTTCAGCATCGCGGGAATCGCCATGCCCTCGTTCTGGCTGGGAATCATCATCATCTTGGGCCTTTTGATCATCACCAATAAAATCACCGGCACCCCGTGGATGCCGCCCATCGTGTATACCCCCTTCTGGGTGAACCCGATGGAGAACATGAGCCAGTTGATATGGCCCGCCCTGGCGACAGGCTACCGCTACGCGGCCGTGGCCACTCGCATGACGCGCTCGACCCTGCTCGAGGTGCTCCGGGAGGATTACGTCCGGACGGCGCGGGCCAAGGGCCTCCTCGAGAAACTCATCATCAACCGCCATGCGCTCAAGAACGCACTCCTGCCGGTGACCACCGTCATTGGCCTCGAATTCGCCTTTCTCATGGGCGGGCTCGTCGTGACCGAGCAGGTCTTCAACCTGAACGGGCTGGGAAAGCTTTTGGTCGAATCGGTGCTCAATTCGGACTATACGATGACCCAGGCGCTGGTTATGTTGGTGGCGGTGGTGTTTATTTTGACGAATTTCGTGATCGATATTTTGTACGCGTGGCTCGATCCGCGGATTCGCTACAGTTAAGGAAAACCATCGATGGCCGTTACCGACGCGACCGCAGAACTTATCGCAGCCGAGGACAAAGGCGCCTCCTGGACGGCGAAACTGTGGGCTCTGATCCGGCGCAAACCGCTCGGCGCCGCCGGCGCGTTCGTGATCTTGTTCCTCATCGTTATCTCCGCCCTGGCCCCCTTCATCACCGGCTACGATCCGGTGCAGAATTCGTGGGGGGAAATGCACGTCGCGCCCAACTGGGCCCACTGGTTCGGAACCGATCAGTTCGGCAGGGATATCCTGACGCGGCTCGTCTACGGGGCGCGGACGGCCCTCTTCGTCGGATTCGCGGCCTCGTCCATCGGCGCGACAGTGGGCCTGGTGCTCGGTGTGTCGAGTGCCTACTTCGGGGGCCGCTTCGATTTGATCTTCCAACGGCTCATGGACATTTTCATGTCCTTCCCGCTGATCATCATGGCCCTGGCCGTGGTCTCGATCATGGGGACCGGAGCCGACAAGGTGATTTTAGCCATCACGATACCCTTCATCCCCCGTTGCGCGCGCGTCGTGCGCGCCAGCGCCCTGGCCGTCCGCGAGATTCCCTACGTGGACGCCGCCCGCACGCTCGGGTTCAACCACAAGCGGATCATCCTCCGCCACATGGTGCCCAACGTGATGGCCCCCTATCTCATCATGCTGACCACGTTCATGGGCCAGGCCATTCTGCTCGAAGCCTCGCTGTCCTACCTGGGCCTGGGTGTCCAGGAGCCGACCCCGGCCTGGGGCCTGATGCTTCAGGGCGGCGCCGAGGAGTACGCCGAGAGCGCCCCCTGGATTCCGATCTTCCCGGGCCTGGCCATCACGATTGGCGTCTTCGCGTTCAATCTCTTCGGGGACGCCTTGCGCGACACCCTCGATCCGAGGCTCCGCTCCCAGTAAATTTCACCGGCCTCATCTTGAGCCCGCCGCCCGGCCCCGGATTCGGCGCCCTCACCCCCTATCCGGCGGGAATGTATTTCGACTCGATCTCCTGAATCGCCCCGTATCCGGCCAATTCGAAACGCTGGGGGTAGGTGAGCATCCGCTCCTCGAGGGATTCAAGCGAGCCCGTCTCCCAGAGTTGCCGGGCAGCCTCGCGCATGGCGTAGGCGGCGATCCGCTGCATGTCGCCGGGGTAGACCGCAATCCGGAATCCCATCTCCTCCAGCTTCGCGAGCGGCATGGTCTCAGCTCCCCAGGCGACGATCAGAAGGCAGGGCGCCTCCACCTCGCGGGGGACGCGCGCCAGCTCCTCCTCGTTTCCGGGCGAGGTGATGAACAGGACGTCGGCCCCGGCGTCCCGGTAGGCCTGGCACCGCCCGATCGCCTCGTCGATGCCCAGGCTCTCGCGGGCGTCCGTGCGGGCGACGATGACGAAATCCGGGTCGCTCCTCGCCTCGCTGGCGGCCGAAATTTTCAGGCACATCTCCTCTGTGCTCACCACCTCGCGGCCCGAGAGATGGCTGCATTTTTTGGGCGACACCTGGTCTTCGAACTGAATTCCCGAGGCGCCGGCCCGCTCGAATTCGCGCACCGTGCGCTGGGCGTTGATCGCATTTCCGTAACCCGTGTCGGCGTCGGCGATGACGGGGGTGGAGACGACCGAAGTGATCCGGTTGCAGGCTTCCGCCATCTCGGTGAGGGTGAGCAGGCCCACGTCCGGCAGGCCGTGGGTGCCGAGCGAGACGCCCGAACCCGTCATGTAGAGAAGCTCGAAGCCCGCCTCGGAGGCGATTTGGGCCGAGATGCCGTCCCAGACGCCCGGCGAGGGGATCAGCCCGGGCGCGGCGAGCATCTCGCGGAGCCGCACGTTTTTCGATGTCATGATTTCTTTCCTCCTTGTGCGGCCTTCCGGGCCGCGATGATTTTTTTTCCGTGGGCGACCAGGCCCCCAGCATCGATAATGTCCATCAGGAAATCAGGCAGCGGCGGGAACGAAAACGTGCGCCCGCCGGGAGCGGTGATTTGACCGGCGCGAAAATCGAGGTCAATTCGCTCCCCGTCCCGGACGGCGTCGGCGGCCTCGGGGCAGGTGATGAGGAGGAGCCCGAAGTTGACGGCGTTGCGGAAAAATATCCGGGCGAACGATTTGGCGATCACAGCGGGAATCCCGGCCGCCTTGATGGCGCCGGCGGCCTGCTCGCGCGAGGAGCCGCAGCCGAAATTCTCGCCGGCGAGAATGATCCCCCCCGGCCGGACGCGGGATGAGATCTCCGGCCCCAGCCCTTCGAAAAGATGCTTTTTCATCTCCTCGGGCTCGTAGACGAGAATGTATTTTCCCGGGTAGATCACGTCCGTGTTGATGTCGTCGCCCAGCTTGAGGACGCTGCCCGAGAATTCGGTGGGAGCCGCCATCGTCTCTCCCTTCTCAACGACCCCGGAGCAGGGGCCTGGGATCGGCGATGACCCCCTTGACCGCCGAGGCGGCCACCGTGGCCGGACTGGCGAGATAGATTTCGGCGTTCGGGTTGCCCATCCGCCCCTTGAAATTCCGGTTCGAGGAGGAGATGCAGACCTCCCCGTCCGCCAGGATTCCCTGGCTGCCGCCGAAGCAGGCCCCGCAGCCGGGGTTGAGGATCATGGCCCCGGCTTCGAGGAGGGTGCGGATATAGCCCTTCCGGTCGGCCTCGAGGTATTCGAGGCGCGAGGCGGGCCCGGCCAGCAGGCGCACGCCGCGGGCCACCTTTCTTCCCCTGAGAATTCTCGCCGCCTCGCCCAGGTCGTCGCTTCGCCCGTTGGTGCAAGACCCCAGGAAGGCCTGGTGAACAGGGACCCCCGCCGCCTCCTCGATAGGCTTGACGTTGTCCACCGCATGGGGACAGGAGACCATCGGTCCGAGGCGGCTCACGTCGAACTCGTATTCGGTCTCGTAGCGCGCGCCGCTGCCGGGGGCCACGGGCCGGTATTTTTTCTTGGCCCGCCCCTTGAGGTAGCGTTCCGTCGTCCGGTCGAAGGGCATGATGCCGGTCTTCGCGCCCATCTCGACGGCCATGTTCGTGAACGAAAAACGCTCCGACATCGAGAGGCGCGCGATAAGATCGCCCGAGTATTCGATGGATTTATAGGTGCATCCCCTGGCGGTGACTTTTCCGATGATTTGGAGGATGGCGTCCTTGGCATACACCCCGCGCCGGAGGGCGCCGTCCACCCGGATCTTCACGCTCTCGGGAACGCGGAGCCATACGCTGCCCACCGCCCAAAGGTAGGCCACCTCGGTGAGGCCGAACGGGAGGGAGACGGCGTTCACAGCCCCGTGGGAGGTGTTGTGGGAATCCCGTCCCATGATGAGCTGGCCGGGCAGGGCGTGGCCGTTCTCCATGAAAACCTGGTGGCAGATTCCCTCGCTGACATCGTAGAAATGCTTAAGATTCTTTTCCTCGGCGAACAGGCGGAGGCGCCGGTGCATGTTCGCCGTCCGGGCGGATTCGGCCGGGGACCAATGGTCCACCGTCACCACGATTTTGCTTTTATCGAAGGGCTCCTCGGCCCCCATCTCGCGCATCTTGATCAGGGTGGTCTCGCTGAGGGCGCTCTGGATCACGTCCGGGGCAGCGTCGATGATCTGCCCGGGCTCGACCGTTTTCAGGCCCGCCGCGCGGGTGAGGATTTTTTCGACGATCGTCTGCGCCATCGGGTGTCCGCCTGTGGGGAATGGTTTCTCCGCCGAGTATGCCAAGAGGGCGGCGGCCTGACAATGGAGGGGTGACAACGGAGGGCTTGGGAGCGCAAGGCCCGCGGTTCAAACTTTTTTTATGCAGATGTTTGAGCGCCCATCATGCGCCGGCCACGGAGTCGAGGAGCCGGTCCGGGTCCCGGGGCGCCTCGTCTCCGCGCCAAGCGACGTGTCCGTCCGGGCGGATGAGCGCGTGATTCCGCTCATAGAGCTTGCGCCCCTCGGGCTCATCGACCGCCACCGTATCGAGCGGCGCGCCGCGCTTGCGGGCCGCCTTTTCAAGATTCGAGGTGTCAGCGAGTCCGCCTCCAAATCGGAGCAGGGTAAAGCCCTGCCCGAAATGATCGAACAGCGCGGACCCGTCCGCCCGCCAAAAATGGGGCGCCCGGCCCCCCGGACAGGCCGTGGGGACATACCGGCTCGGATGATCCTCCGGGGGGGAGGTCCCATCCGGCACGATCAGCGGAGAGCCGTCGTAACGCACGCCGAGCTGGACCCCGAGGGAGGCGAACTCTTCCCGGAATCCATCCAGGTGCTCCCCCACCATGGCCCTCGCGCGCTCGCCCCCGGGGGTGTCCTCCTCCAACTCCTCGGGCACGGGAATCTGGGCCACGGCGTTGGCGAAATAGCGGGACATGGTGGTGTTTCGGATAGCGATGGAGCGGCGCTCGGACTCGTAGGTGGCGAGGAGCCCTTCTCCCCCCCAGCCCTGGTGGCGAGCGGCCAGCTTCCAGCCCAGGTTGGCCGCATCGTCGATTCCGGTGTTCATCCCGAAGCCGCCCGTGGGCGTGAACAGGTGAACGGCGTCGCCCGCCATGAACACCCGGCCCTCCTGGTATTTCTCGGCGACCAGCGCGAGGCCCGCCATCCAGCCTTTTTTCAAGAGGATTTTGAACGGGACATCCGCCCCCAGTGCCCGGCGGATAAGGTCTTCGGCGTCGACCTCGTTTTCTGTCTTCCCCGGCGGGAGCTTGGAGAGCACCTGAAACTTCCCCTTGCCGTCGATGGCGACGAAGGCCGCGCGGGCGTCGGGGTTCACCGTCCAGAAATGAAAAGAATTGGGGGTTTTGAGATGGTCCAGAATATCCGGCATATCGACATAGGTGGAGAGCATCCTGCCCATCATCATGTTCACGTCCTCGCTGCCCTCGCCCTCGTACCTGAAGCCGAGCGTCTGGCGGACGATGCTCCCTGCTCCGTCGCATCCGATTAGATGGCCGCACCGGACGGTCTCGGTCCGGCCTGAATCGGCTTCGGCAATTTCAGCCCACGCCGCCTTCGTCCTGCTCGAAGCGCTTCATCGCCACCCGAAGCGCACGTCCGCGGCAGGGAGGGTGTCGATGTGGGCCTTCAGAATCGCTTCCACCATCATCTGGGAGACGCGGTGGAGGGGTTCGGGGGTGAGTATTCGATCGGGTGCGTTTTCCCGGAGGTTCTCCTCCGTGCTGGGCATTCGGATCCGCGCCAGCTCGTAGCCGATCACCCGGGTGACGTAGGTGATATCCAGGGTGTGATCACGGGGGAGGCCCGAATTCCGGATGCGCTCGGCGATGCCCAGCCTCCGGTAATGCTCCATGGATCGGGCATTTTGAGTGTTCCCCTGCGGGTGGGCGGGCGTGGTCTTTCCCTCGTTGACGAGGAGGCAGGGCACCCCGCGCGTGGCGAGTTCGATCCCCAGCACCAGGCCGACGGGACCGCCGCCCACGATCAGGTTGGGGGTGTGGATTTCCTTCAAGGCGGACTCCTATTGAGAGAGGGATGAGAAAAATCGGAACCCAATTATCGGGCGGCGGGGCGCCATTATCCAATTTCGGCGATTGGCACCTCTTTTTATCCGCGAAATTTCCGGGGCAGGGTGCCAGCTTCTGTTTTGCGGCACAATCCGGAACGCTTTAATATGCCCGGACGAACTATGCCCGAACGATTCGGGGTCCAGCCGGGGATTTTCCGCCCCCCACACGTGGCGGCGGCCGGATAGCGGAGGTTCCGATCATCATGGCGAACAATGGCTCAGGCCGAAGGAGAACATGAATATGAGCGATTTGGCATCGAAGGAATGCGTGCCCTGCAAGGGCGGAGTTCCGCCGCTTCAGGGGGAGGAGTTAACACGCCTCCAGAACGAGCTCGGGGGCGATTGGCAGGTCATCGGCGGCCATCATCTGGAGAAGGACTACCGGTTTCCCAATTTCAGGGAGGCGCTCGACTTCACCAACAGCGTCGGCGAGCTTGCCGAGGCGCAGGGCCATCATCCGGATATTTATCTCGCCTGGGGGAAGGTGAAGGTTACTATCTGGACGCACAAGATCGACGGCCTGACCGAAAGCGATTTTGTTTTCGCCGCGAAATCGGACGCGGCCCTTTGAGCGTGCTCCCTGCCCTGGATTTAAAGAATCCGGGGCCGGCGGGGCAGGGCGCTTTCCGATGCGGCCCCGCAGCGCCAGCGGCTCGCTTTCCTCCCCGATGAAGAGAGTCCGTTGCACATCGCGTTTTTGAACTCCTGGTACACCGATGCCGCGCGGGGAAGCGGCACGGCGGCCGCCGTATCGGGATTGGCCCGCGGGCTGGAGAGCCTGGGGCACCGGGTCACCCGGGTGGAGTCCCGCCTCCCGGCGCCGGGCCTGACCCTCCGGCGTCTTCTCTACAACGCAGAGTTCCTGTTTCGCCCGCCGGCCGAGGGATGCGATCTGCTGGTGGGTTTCGACATCGACGGATTTCTCCTGCCTGCCGCGCGGCGCCGAAATTTCGTCCTTTGCCTATTCGGGGTTTCGGCCGAGGAGATGCGCTTCGAGCGGGGATGGCCGAGGGCCTATATATGGGCGCTCTCTCGCCTGGAGGGTCGAAACGCCCGGCGCGCGGGGCGGGTGATCGTTCCCAGCGAACACAGCCGGCGGGCGGCGATCGATGCCTACGCCCTGGAGCCCGGGAGGGTCGCCGTGGTCCCACTGGGGATCGATCTCGCCGCCTGGGACGCTCTGGCGGCATCGGCCTCAACGCGCACGGAGGCCCGCCCCACGATCCTCA
>DNYS01000153.1:0-279 GCA_003506735.1 Nitrospinota bacterium | reverse complement strand
CGCGGTGCGCCGCGAGGTGCCTGGCGTTCTCCTCCGGGTGGTGGGAGGCGGGCCCATGCTCCCCGCCCTCCGCGAGCAGGCTGCCGATCTCGGGTTGTCGGGGGCGGTGGAATTTTTGGGTGCGGTTTCCGGGGACGATGCCGTGCGGCGGGAGTTTTTCCAGGCGGACGTTTTTTGCCTGCCGAGTCTTCAGGAGGGATTCGGGTTGGTGTTTCTCGAGGCGATGGCGGCGGGGCTGCCCATCGTGGCGGCGGCGGCGGGGGCCGTCCCCGAGGGGGG
>DNYS01000288.1:16417-20494 GCA_003506735.1 Nitrospinota bacterium | reverse complement strand
GCCTAACGGGGAAAATTTCGGCGGGCGGCGGCCGGGCGGGCGCTCTGAGTTATAGAACCGGGGGAGTTGAAAAGGCGTCCGGAGGTGCACCCCGCACCAGCGCGCATTTTCGGTAGCTGAATTTCCATCCATATGCGGTAAATCGATTGCGCCGGCGGGAGGGTTCTCAGGCGACAGGGACAGGTTGCGCACCGGGGAAGACGATTCGGGGGGTTGAGGGAGTTTCCCGGTGAAGGTTTCTAGGGGTGCGGTTGGTCTCGGCTTCCGCTACCCCGCCGATGCCACCTTGGCCTTGAGCAGATCGAAGTTCGAGGAGTCCATCGGGAGCTGCCCCTTGTTGATCTGGCGGGCGATCTCGGTCACGGCGTCGTTGTAGGGCGTCGGCACGCCGGTCTCCTTGCCCTTGTCCGCCACCAGGCCGTTGATGAAATCCATCTCGCTCTTGCGGCCTTTCATGCGATCCTGGATGGGGGCGGTGCGGGAGCGGGGGCCCGTGTGGTTCTGGAGCGTTTTCATGGCCGTCTTAAGCACCTGCTCGTCCGATCCGGCGAAATCGTCCTCGTCCAGGCCGAAGATGGGCTCGATCTGGTAGCCCAGGGCCGTGCCCACCGCCAGCGCCTCCTTGCCGATCTCGACCGAGATGTCGAGCATCCCGGGCAGCTTCAGGGCTTCGGCCGCCCGGAGGCCGAACAGGCCGAAGGGTCCCATCGTCATCGAGTTGATGGTGAGCTTGGTCCACTTCGCGCCATAGATGTTTTCGGTCAGGTCCACCTGGGCCACGTGGCTGAGGATAGATTGAATCTCCTTCAGGCGCGGGGTGATCGACCCGTCGAGCTCGCCGACGGCGAACCAGGTGCCCGTCCGGGTGGTGTTTCGCTGGACGGTTCCGGGCGTGAAGATCTCCGCCGAGAGTTCGATCACGCAGCCCACCGTGCGCTCGCGGCCGATGATGGAGGCGATGAAATCGTCGTTGAGGCTGTTCATCAGGCCGACCAGGACGCCATCGCTCTTGAGATAGGGCTTGATGAGTTCGGCCATCCAGCGGCTGTCGTAGGATTTGACCATGAGAAAGACGATATCGAACTCGATGTTGAGCGAGGCCAGCTCGCACAGATGGTATACCCGGACCGGGATTTTGAGGTCCATGTCCGTCATCCGGATGTGCAGGCCGTTTGCCTTCATCGTTTCTACATGCTGGGGCCACTGGTCGATGATGGTCACGTCGAACTTCGCGTCGGTGAGGTCGGCGCCCACGCTGCTGCCGATGGCGCCGGCGCCCAGCACGGCTATTTTCTTGTCCATTCTCTGCACCTTTATGGATGATGTCGATTCGCCGCGGCGAAAGCGAAAATGAAAAATGCCCCTGTTGCGAAATGGAGTCCAGGACGCGATTGTGCCAGTTTTTTTCCCGGCGCGCGATGTTCGTTGCCATTCCCGGGGGGCGAACGGCATCCGCGTGATGCTTATAGAAAATTCCGCACCTCGCGCAGGAA
Source organism: Nitrospinota bacterium (assembly GCA_003506735.1). GTDB lineage: Bacteria > UBA8248 > UBA8248 > UBA8248 > UBA8248 > UBA8248. Next base: position 19,001 of record DNYS01000288.1, on the reverse strand, counting down.
CTCTTCACGCCGGTGCTCGAACTCCATGAAATGCGTGCCCTCGCCTATCACGATATAGCGCTTGCCTTGGCTGGCGGTGAGCCGCTGAAAAAGACCCCACGCTTCGGTTTGGTTCGCGGCCCCGTCGTGGTCTCCGAAGATAAGAAGAACGGGGCACCGGACTCTGGAGGCATCGTAGGGCGGCTTGTTCTGTACGCGGTCGTACAAATCGGCCAGCGAGCCGTTCGGGGTACGGACCCCCGGCGGACGCCGCCGCGAGCCGTTGGGTTCGGATTTCAGATACGTTTCCCAGTAGGCGCGGACGAGGCGCTTATCGCGCCAACGGTGATGGGCCTTTCCGGGGATATGTCCCCACCAGCGTTCTTGCATGTCCTTTAGGGTAGTCCAGCCCCAGGCGCCCCGCCGTGCGTCCCATTTCCCCGGGTGGGCGGGGTCTTCTAGCTGTGCCGCCCTTTGGGGGTCGTCGTAGACGTAGTAGGGGGCGTAGAGGACCAGGCGGCGAACGCGGTTCCGGTGAGCGGCCGCGAAGGCGCCTGTCGTCGTTGTGCTCCAGGAGCGCCCGAGGAGATTGATTCGGTCGATATTGTTTTGATCGCAGATGAACCACACCGCCGCTTCGATATCGCGCAGGGCTGTCCGGCCCCGGACGGCGGGAGGCCTTCCCGCCGGAGTCCGATCCATTTCCGGAGGCCGGGTGGAGGAGCCGAACCCGCGAACCGACATGGTGAACACATTGAAGCCTTGGGCGGCGAAATCATCCATCCACGAGTAGCCCGGCACCGGAAGGTCGAAGGCAACCGGGCCTGGAGCCAGCCGGCCATGGCAGAGGAGGATAGTCTCCGCCTCGCTGAAGCGCCGTTTTCCTTTCGGGCGCTTCTGCCGGATGTGGAGGCGGATTCCCGCGTCCAGAGTGTCGATCAAGTAATCCTTTTGCACGATGGTCCGGGTGGGCATTCCGCTCTCCTGTATAATGGGGAAGCAATTAGAAAACAAAAAAATGGAACAATGACTATCGATGATGAAATTCCATTTTCATCCGGAGTGAGAAGCCAAATCCGTTTACATTTTCCAACCCAGCCACTCGCATACCCCGCGTCCCATAATCCAACTTTTGTCTTCTTCGGTGAGCCACGAGATCTCTTCGGTTATCATCGTAATCGCCTGTGAATAGGTGCAAGAAAGACGGGTCAAATCCGTTCCCCAGAACACGCGTTTAGGGCCGAAGGCATCATAGATGCGGCGCAGGTGAGGATGAATGCCGCGGTAGGGATAACTCTCGGTGGAATATCTGGGCAATGCGGTCGCTTTGACGGCGATGTTCGGCCGCCTGGCCACGGCCAGCACCTGGTCCAGGTCCTTGAAAGCTTCCTCGTTCTTGGCGCCGCCGGCGATGCAGAGGTGATCCAGGACGATTTTCAGACCCAGGTGGCGTTCGGCCACCCGGTCGATGAGGCCTGTATGATGCGAATCGATCAAAATCATAACCGGCACCCCGGCCTGCTCCGCCTCCGCCCAAAGCCAGTCGGCGTGGCCTTCCGAGAGTATCCGCTGAAGATCCGGTCGCCGAAAAATCAGGCGAATGCCCAGCATCCCGGGTTGATGCCGCCAGGCGGCCATCAGCCCCCGCGATTCGGGCGATTCGATGGTGATGCGCCCCATGACGGCGAACCGGTCCGGATGCAGCCGCGCCACTTCCAGCGCCAGATCGTTGCGGTCCCCCTCCCACGATGGCGGGACGATCACAGCGCGGTGGACTTCCGCGCCTTCCATTTCCCGCACCAGATCTTCCCTTGAAAAGGGCACCGGTCAATGCGGCTGGTTCCACACCGTCAGCCAGGGCCGCTCGGGCGTATCCGCGCCCCATATATGAACCTGTGAATCGACGATGAGCATGATGGATCTCCGCTTGTGCCATTTTAATAGTGGGATTTAAAGCTCACTCCCTCTCGCCTGATCAATTCATCCAGCTCAATGTATGAGCGATGGGTATCCTTATCGACCGTGCGCATGGCGAGTTGCTGATTCTGTCAGTTCGGTGGGCCTTTGGGTAGTCTTGCCCTCCGGTAAAAGTCTCCGTAAATTAAACCACTCAGCAGGGCAGGCCCGGTATGTCCCGACGGCGAAAAATCTCATTTAGGTTCATGAATTCGCGCTCTGCCAGGAGGGGCGGGGCACTCATTGTCTGAGCGAGTTTCCGGTGCGCGAAATACGAGTAAGATGAAATCACGTCCGTAACCGAATATTTTGAAACCGATCCTTTTCGGGGCCATCTTTCTTCGCGGGAGCTTGAATGGAATATCGGATCCTGGGCCGTACCGGCCTCAGCGTGAGTGAAATCAGTCTGGGCACCTCGCAGACATTTCGGGTCGCGGCGAAAGAAGACGAAGGCCGCTGTGTCCGGATAGTGCACGAAGCGATTGAGTGGGGGATCAATTTTTTTGACACCGCGCCGAGCTATTGGGAGTCCGAGTGTGTCCTGGGCCGTGCGCTGGAGGGGCGCCGCGATAAAGCCGTCATCGCGACGAAGGTCAATGCGGACGGCGCGGAGGCAGCCCGCGAAAGTATCGAGCGCTCATTCGATAAT
>DNYS01000288.1:5375-16280 GCA_003506735.1 Nitrospinota bacterium | reverse complement strand
GTTCAAATTTTGTATTCGCTCGCCGAGCGAACCTGCTGCGAGGAATTGTTGCCGCTGGCTCGGGAAATGAACATAGGCGTGATCGCTTTGCGCGTGATTCTCAATCTGTTGGCGGAGCGGATCCCGCTTCATCCGGACATGGCTGTGAATAGCGGGCAAAAGCCCAAGAAGAAAGGGGTGCGGGAAAGGCTGCTGGAAGCGCGGGATCAGGGGAAATTTTCCTTTCTCGAAAAGTATGGCGTGGAGACGCCCGGTCAGGCGCTTCTCAAGTATGTACTGTCTCATTCGGCGGTTTCGACGATTATCGTGGCGACGGGCAAGGTCGAGCGAATTGCCGAAAACGCGGCTGCCTCGGAAGGTCATGCCCTGCCGCCCGAGGCCCGCGCGTGGCTGGAGGAGCTTTGCATGGCCAATCCCCAAGGCGAGTTATGAAGGCAAGGCGAGTCAAGATGGCCCGCACGCTGTGTCGGAATAAATCAATTGCATATAAAATCAGGCATATGATTTGTTCGATATGCCGGCCGGGTGGATAAAGAATTTATTTCGAATACCACGATACCTCCAGGGAGAATTTTATGGGCCGTTTGACGGAACTGACCACGGAAACGATGACCGAAGCTCAGAGTAGCGTCTACAGCCAAATAAGGCCCGGCCAAACGGGAGTGGTCAACGGGCCGGCCGGGGCATGGCTGCGAAGCCCCGAGGTATACGAGAAGATGGGGTGGATGATCTCGTATATGCGCAATAAAAGCGGGATACCGGCCCGGTTGGTGGAGCTCGCTATCCTCATTACGGTGAACAACTGGGAGTCAATATATCCCAGGGCCCGGCATGAACCGCTGGCGAGAAAGAGCGGACTCGGCGAGGGGGTTATCGTGGCTCTTGCCGCCGGGAAGCGGCCCGAATTCACGAACCCCGACGAGGAGGCGGTCTACAATTTTTGCGTCGAGATCAGGGAGCGCCATTCCGTGGGGGATTCCACCTACAAGGCGGCGCTGGGCTGTTTGGGCGAACAAGGGCTTGTCGAACTCGTGGTCCTTCTGGGGTTCTACGCTACGGTGTCGATGACGGTGAATGTTTTCGAGATTCCCGACATCGATTGAGGGCCGCGGGAGCGGCCCCGGAAAATCTCCCCGCCTCATCGAACAGGAAGGCATATAGACCCATGGAAAAACGGACCCTCGGAAACACCGGCCTTGAGGTATCGGTTGTCGGATTCGGCGCCATGACCATCGGCGGCCGCTTTGGCCCCGTGGACGATGCCGAGAGTAACCGCGCCCTCCACGCCGCCATCGACGGCGGGATGAACTTCATCGACACCTCGAACGCCTACGGCGAGGGCCGCAGCGAGAACCTCATCGGAAAATTCCTGAAGGAACGCCCCGACAGGGACGATCTCATCCTGTGCACGAAAGGGGGCAACAACTTCGTCGCCCTCGAGCGCGGCGGCTGGGGCCGCGACTTCACGCCCGGCTTCATCGGAAAATGCCTCGAGGAGAGCCTGGGCCGGCTCGGGGTGGAGGCCATCAGCTTGTACCTCCTCCACAACCCCAAAATGGAGGACATGAAGGCGGAGGACTGCTACGCCCTTCTCGACAAGGCCAGGGACGACGGAAAACTCAAGTGTTGGGGCGTTTCGGTGAACACGGTGGAAGAATGCGACTACGCCATCGAGTCGGGGAAAGCGACTCTCCTCCAGATGGAATACAACGTCCTGCAACAGGAGGCGGCCGGCTCGTTCCAGCGGGCGAAAGAGGCGGGCGTTGGCGTCATTTGCCGCGTCCCGCTCAAGCGCGGGTTCCTTTCGGGCAAGATCGATGAGACGGTCGAGTTCACCGAAGACGACATGCGCCGGCGAATCCTGACCCCCGAGAGAATTCGCAAGTTCCAGGGCAGGTTGAACAGGCTCCGTGACGTGGCCGGCCAGTTGAACATCACTCCCGCCGAGGCGGCGCTCCGCTTCTGCGTGTCGAACCGGAATATCTCGATCGTTATTCCCGGCATCCGCACCGCCGAGCAGGCGAGCCAAAACGCCCGCTGCGGCGAGGCCCTGCCCATCGAGGCGATCAAACGGCTCGAAGAGGGGAGAGGAAAGCGTTGCGGCCCCTGCCGAATGCCGGGGCTGACGCGGCGGCCTCCCGCCATTGTCTTCGGGCCCACACTTTGGCAACATGGTTTCATACCTAAAAAAGAAGGGGTAAATCAATGGCGTACCGTATCGAAAACACAGAGGTGCAAGGCAACCCAATGGAGATTTTTATCTTCGAGCCGGAAGGGGCCGGCCCGCATCCGGGGCTGGTTCTTTGTCAGCATATTCCCGGCCATACGGGAATCGAAAAGGATCTCTTCACGCTGAAGACCGGAGAGCGCTTCGCCGAAAACGGCTACGCGGTGTCCGTGCCGTTCCTCTACCACTGGTGGTCCAAGGAAGACGACATGCCGATCAAGCGCGAGGAATTTAGCGACACTCAAACCGTCCCCGATCTGCAGGCGGGTTTCGATGTGCTGGCGGGGATGGAGAGCGTGGATAGCGGTAAAATCGGAATTGTCGGCCATTGCTGGGGCGGGCGTGTGTCCTGGCTGGGCGCGTGCTCGAACGCGGAATATAAAGCGTGCGCGGTGTTCTATGGGGGCGGAATCAAGGAGGTGCGGGGAGAGGGCAATCCGCCCGCCATCGAGCTGGCTTCGAAAATTCCGTGCCCGGTTATCGGTTTTTTCGGAAACACCGACCAAAACCCGTCGCCGGAGGACGTCGATGATCTCGATGCGGCCCTCACGAAAGCGGGCATCGAACACACCTTTCACCGGTACGACGGCGCCGGCCATGCTTTCCAGTGGGCGGACAACCCGGATCGCTACCACGCGGAAGCCAGCGATGACGCATGGGATAAGGTGCTTGCGTTCTTCGATGAGAAATTAAAATAGTGGACTGTCCGTACTCATGCCCGGCTGTGGACCGAAGTTTCGGGAGATGAACTCCGTCCATGGCGGATGTCCAATTCGCCATGGACGGGTTATTTTACCCTGCCGAGACGGTAGGTTCCGAAACCCGGGTTTTTCCCCGTGAGGATTTGCTTCCCCTTTTCCTTGTGAAGAGTAAACGTCGCTCCTCTCTCCCCCACGATAGTCAAGGTGACCTTCCCCTTCTCGATTTCAATTTTTCCGGTTGTTCGATTCAGGACAGAATCGAATTGATAGGAACCATCTTCGCGGAAAATGATTGAAATCGGAAAACTTTTTGATTTGTCCGGCCATGTAAATTTCCCCTCCCAGGTTCCCGCGATACTTTTCGCATCTTTGACACTCAACCGGGAGGGAGAATAAAAAAATATGGCGAATAGGGCATAAACGGCTATCCCGAAGATGAGAAGCGTTTTTTTTCGGTTCATCATAAAAGACATTGCGCTCCCAGCGTTATTTTCTTTCAGACGATAGCCCAACGGGCTTCGTTGAAATGAACGATGAATTCACTCTTTGGGTATTCGGGCATGAGTATCCGCCGCAAATGCGCACCGCGCGTCGAATACTATCTTGCCCCGGACGTGTCCCGTCTGGCTGAGGTCTTGCGCGGCTCCGGCCTCGGCGAGAGACATCCGCGTGATTTCCGGCGGGCGAACCGCGCCCTGCTCCATGAGCGCGGTAATCCGATCGAAATGCTGACGGTCCCGGGCGACATAGGGTCGTGTCGCGGTGACGTCCCCGCGCGGGGGCTCGAAACCCTCCAGTCCGGCTGCGATATGAACCAGCCGCCCGCCGGCCTTTTGCACCGAAAAACTGCGCGCATGCACTTTGCCCCCGATGGTATCGAATACCACAATCTCATCGGGCCCGGCGGCCGGATCGGCCGAATCGGTATATTGGAGCACTTCCGGCCCCCGTAACCGGTCATCAGGATTGCCTCCATCGCCGCTCCTCGTCTATTTGAAGAAATAGGTCCCATAAAAGAGCTCAACTCCTTGACGCCGCGCCGCAAAGGGAGATCCGAAAACAGCCCGCCGTATTTCAAAAATGGACTGATCTCCATGCCGGTTTCAGCCAATCATGACATATCCCTTGGCCGATGGATTTTATCCGGGTTTTCGGCGCTCCGCCAAATTGTCATAGGTTTGGTATGGCCATTTTCATGGATATGGAAAAATCGTTGATCGTTATATCCGTGTTTTTCTTTGCCGCTTTTGTCAAGGGTATAACAGGGCTCGGTTTCTCGACAATCTGCCTTCCGTTCTTGGCGATGACCCTGGGCATCAAAGAGACGTTGCCGCTCCTGATTGTGCCTTCTCTGTTAAGCAACATCCTCGTAATGGTAGACGCGGGCCATTTTCGGTCCACACTCGCCCGGTTTTGGCCGCTTTTCGTTTCGGCGCTTCCTGGAATTCCCGTGGGTCTTGCCCTCCTCGCATGGATAGAACCGCGCATCGCCGGGGCCGCTCTTGGTTTTGTTCTCATCGCATTTTGCGCCTTTTCTCTGGCGAGACCCGAAATGAAGCTGCCGGCGAATCTGGAGCGGCCCCTGGGTCCGCCGGTGGGCATTGTGACCGGAGTGATCAACGGCCTGACCGGAGTTCAGGTAATTCCTGTTTTGCCGTATTTGCTCTCCCTCCCCCTCAGCCCAAACCATCTCATTCAAGCGATAAACTGCTGGGCCACCCTTTCAGGCGCGATCATGGCCATTGGCCTGGCGAAGTTGGGCCCCATGACCTGGGATAGGTTCCTGATGTCCGCGATTGGGTTGGTTCCGGTCTATGCCGGGGTAAAGCTTGGGAACCGGGCTCGGCGGTGGCTGCCGCCCGAGACTTTCGGGAAAGCCGTTCTGTTGTTGCTGGCACTGATGGGCGCCACCCTGATCGACAGGTTGTTGTAGCGATCATTCGATTCCGGCTTTTTCCCCTGGTTGGGACATCCGCGTAAATTCAAGATTTAGGGGGATTTCCCCTCGGCCTCGCCGTAAAACCGATGGAGCTCGCGCGAAAAGGTTATAGGTCAAAATCCCTGTCTTTAGGCAGGCCTGATTAGCCTTGAAGCAGCGCAACATTGCCGCGCATGGTTTCCATTGATACGATTCTATTGTTCTTTCCCGTTATTTCGTTTCCCATTCGGGGAGCCCGCCATGCCGCGCGCGCCGATTCGGGCCGGTATTGTTCTTCTGTTTCTCGCCGCCGGTTGGGCGGCCGCTCCTATCGCCATTGCGGCGCCCTCTACGGTCCCGCAGGGCCCGTCCGCGTCCGAATTCCTCAAAAGAGGCCTGAAGGCCCAAAAGGAATCGCGGTGGAAAGATGCGATGCAGGACTACCGGAGCGCCTCATCCTATTTCGCCGGAACAATGAGGAAGAAAACGAGGCCGACGCACTGAACAACATCGGCGTCATCCACAAACTCCAAGGCCGGTACGGCAAGGCCATGGAGTTTTACGAAAAAAGCCTGGAGATCAAAAAGCGCCTGGGGGACCGGGCCGGGATGGCCACAACCTACACCGGCATCGGCAACCTCCACGATAGACAGGGTCTCTATGACAGGGCCATGGAGTTTTACGAAAAAAGCCTGGCGATCCAAAAGCGTTTGGGGAACCGGACCGGGATGGCCGATACCTTGGGCAACTTGGGCAACACCCACTCGAAACGGGGCCGGTACGCTAGGGCCATGGAATTTTTTGATAAAAGCCTTACGATCCAAAAGCACCTGGGGGACCGGGTCGGGATGGCCACAACCTACACCGGCATCGCTATCATCCATAAAAGCCAGGGCCGCCATGCCCGGGCATTGGAGTTCTTTGATAAAAGTCTCGCGATCAAAAAGCGCCTGGGGAACCGGGCCGGGATGGCCGATACCCTGGGCATCATGGGCAACATCCACTCAAAACGGGGCCGATACGGCAAGGCCATGGTGTTTTACGAAAAAAGTTTCGCGATCAGAAAGCGCCTGGGGGACCGGATGGGCGCCGCCTTCTCCAGCGCCAACATGGGCCTCATGGCCGAGAAGCAGGGAAGGCTGGACCTCGCTATCCGCTATATGGAAGAGGCGCGGGATATTCTCCTGAGCATCGGGTCTCCAATGGTCAAAAAAATTGAGAGTCAACTCCGGAACCTCCACCATAAAGCGAGGCAGTAGGGGGCGCGCCCGGCGCATTTGCCTGAAATTTCTCCCGAGAAGAACCCAAATTTCCTCTCAGAAGGCCTTGAAACCGAGGGCGGGCGAAATTGCGCGGCGGAAATCACCCGGCCTCTTCGACGGGCATGGAGAAGCCGCCGATCTTATCGATTTCCACTTCTATCCGATCGCCCGGGTAAATCCGCGACACGCCCTCGGGCGTTCCGGTCATGAGAACGTCGCCCGGCAGTAAGGGGAAGGCCCACGATGCGCGTTCGATCAACTCCGCCACCCCGCAAACCATGTCCGAGGTATGGGCGTCCTGACGCAGTTCGCCATTCACGGAAAGGCGGAGTTGGAGATTTTGCGGGTCACCCAGCTCGTCCGGCGTGAGGAGACAAGGACCGATGGGCGTGAACGTGTCGAACGACTTGCGGTAGGGACGGTCCTCTTTGCCGCGAACGGTTACGTCAATCGCGATGGTGTAGGCAAAGACGTGCGCGAGCGCGTCCTCGGCGCGAACCTTGTATGCCTTGCGGCCGATAATGGCGGCGAGTTCCACCTCCGGATCCTGGCGGCGGTCCGAAAAAGGCAGGCGAATGGCGTCTTCCGGGCCCACGATGGAGGTCGGGGACTTGAGAAAGAAGCCCGCATTCTCCACGGTGTAATCCACCAGCATCTCTTCCCGGTGGGCGATATAGTTCACGGGCGCCGCCACAATTTTGGAGGGATTCAGCACGGGCGGAAGGAGGCGGCAGTCCTCGAGCGGTTTGCGGGCGCCCGACGACCGGGCTGACTCCAGGCGGGGAAGGGTCTCCTCCCACCGGCCGATGGCGCGGATAAAATGGACCTCTGGCCAGGATTCCCCATGACCGGGGAAGGCCTCGCTGACGTCACAGACTTCGCCGCCCTCCAGGAGGCCCACCCTTCCCTCGTCGAAGCGAACGATCCGCATGAATCTCTCCCTTGGTTTTTGGTTACCGAAAAAGGGGCGGACCCTCCCGCCGCAGCTTCCCGGTTATTTCATGGCGGATGATTTTTCGAGTCACTGGAACTGGACCGGTCCGCTTACAAAAAGTTCCCTGGATATTCACCGGTTTTTTCTTATTCCAATAGCTCCGTGTAGATCGCTTTCATGTCCGCCTCATCGGCGTGGACCGGATTGGTTTGGACCGTGGCGCTCTTGGCGGCGTCCGCGGCCATGCGGTCCAAATATTCCTCTTTTACTCCGATGGCCCCCAGCGAGGGGGGGATGCCAATGTCCCGGGCGATTGCGCGAACGCCTTCGATGGCGGCCTCGGCGGTCCCGGGATCGCCCGGGCCGGGCCCGCTCTTTCCTGAGGGATCGGCGAGATGCGGAGCCATCTGCGCATACTTCTCCCGCATGGCGGGGAGGTTAAAGCGCATGACGGACGCGAGGAGGATGCCGTTGGTGGTTCCGTGGTGCCCGCCAAAAAAACTGTATACGGGGTGGGTGAGGCCGTGGACGATCCCCAGCCCGGTGTTGGTGAAGGATGCGCCCGCCAGGGCCGCCGCCAGAGCGAGCGGGTCGGCGGAATCGGGGTTGGCCGGGTCGTCCACAAACCGGCGGGCGTGCCGCCCGATCAGGGCGACGGCCTGCATGCACATGGCCTCGGTCCAAGGGGTCGATCGTTTGGAGCCGATGGATTCGATGGCGTGGGTCAGGGCGTCCATCAGGGCCCCCGCCGCGAAGTAGCGCGGCAACGTGGCGAGGAGGGAGGAATCCACCACGGCCAGGTCGGCATAGAGGGCGTCGCTGTGGATGCTGGCTTTGGTTCCCCACTCGATATCGGTGATGATGGAGGCGCGCGTCAGCTCGCTTCCAGTGCCCGCCGTGGTGGGGACGGTGATAAAGGCGGGGACGCGCTTGGCCACCTTGTCGGCCCCGTAAAAGTCGCTGATCTTTCCTCCGTTCGCCAGGAGGGCGCCCATGGCTTTCGCCGTGTCGATGGAGCTGCCGCCTCCGACGGCCACCATGCCCAGGCAGCCGTTGGTTTCGTAAAATTCCTTGGCGCGCAGGATGCTCTCGTCCGAGGGGTTCGGTTCGGCCTGCTCGAAAAAGCGGAAGTCCATCCCGGCTTTCTGGAAGCCTTCCATGATCGGCGCGAGGACTCCGGCGGCGATGAGGCCCGGATCGGTGAGCAGCATGGGGCGGGCCATCCCGAGCGCGCCCGCCTCCTCGCCGACGAAGGCGGCCTCTCCCCGCCCGAAGCGGACGCGGGGGCCCGAGGCGATTTGAAATGGCTGAATCATGGCAATCCTCCTGGTTCGGTGGCCGCCCACTGTGGCGTAATGAAGCCGAAATCATATGCTTTCGCGCGTGGCATGGGGGGTGTCGAAAAAACTATAACCGCGAGGCGGCATAATGAAAAGTCATCCTGATTTCGAAGAAGCCGTTAGACGGCCCGGTTTGAATACTTCGAATCCGGGGTGAGGCGGTCCCCCAACCCGGGATGGATCCATAGGGCGGCGGGAGTTTTTGTGCTATTTTGATTTTATCCGAGGGCATGAATATATTTTCGTGGCTGGCCGGTTAGCCTGATATGGGCTCGCGATCCGGCGGCGGACGGCAATTTTTTTTTATCGGATGAGGCCTGAGGGCATCGGAATGGCCTCCCCCGCGGCAATGCTGCTCCAAGAGGTCCGGAATGGGTAGAGAGAAAAAGGTTCTCGACTGGTCGGATTTTCCCGAAGGATTCACGCCCTTTTTCCTCGACCCGACGGGGGCGCATCTGGAGACAAAGGAACTCGCCCCGGGCGTCTATGCCCTTCTCTCCTCGATCCCGAACGTGGATAACGCCGGGTTCGTGGTGGGCGACAGAGGCGTCCTGGTGATCGACGCGCATATTAACGTTGCGATGGCCCGTCAAATTCAGGAGCGGGTCCGCGAGGTGACGGACAAGCCGATTCTTTATCTCGTCAATTCGAACTACCACGGCGATCACACTTTCGGGAACTGTGCGTTTCCCGAAGAGACGCTTGTGATTCAGCACCGGCGGACGGCCGAGCTCGTTCCCTTCCTGGATGAGGAAATGGAGTTCATGCTTCCCTGCGTGGGAGGCGACAGGGCGGTTTTTGAGGGGGTCACCCTGCGCTTGCCGGATGCCGTGTTCGACGGCTGTCTGCGCCTCGATCTGGGCGGCCGCGAAGTGGAGCTTCACTATTTCGGGCCGGCGAACACGCCCGGCGACACGATCACCTACGTTCCCGGGGCGAAGGTGGCCTGGACGGGAAACATGACGGGCGGAAACCTCATCGTCGCGCTGGAATGCGACGCGCCCACCTATCTGGACGCCATCGCCCGGTTTCGGCGGACGCTGGATGTGGAAACGCTCGTGCCCGCCCACAATCCGGTGTCCACGGATGCGGTCCTCGATGGCTACCTGCTCTATCTCAGCCAGGTGACGGCCGCGGTGCGCCACGGGGCCGGGGCCGGATGGTCTCTCGAGGAGGCGATGGAGAAAATCCCCTTGGATATGGGGCAGCCCTACTCCCCGCCGGGAGATCATCCACGAATCGATTTCTTCCGGGACCTTCACGCTTACAACGTGCAGAAGACATACCTGTCGATTGCGGGGAACGAATGAATTTTTTTAAAAAATTAGGCGCGATGCGGCATTGAAAATTGCGGCAGAAAAAATTGACCGAGATGAGGCTGGCATGTTTCGTTTTTCTCCAAATCCGAACAGGGCGCACCTCATCAAGTGGCTCGAGTGGGGCTCCGGGGCCTTTCAAAAAGCCCGGAAGCGGGACAAGCCCATGATGCTTTATCTGGGCGCGTTCTGGTGCGCGTTTTGCCAGCGCATGGACGAGACTTCGCTTTCGGACGATGAGAATATCGCGCTGCTGAACGCATACTTCATTCCGATCCGGGCCGAGAACGCCCAGCGTCCGGACATCGACGCCCGCTACAACGAGAACGGCTGGCCCACCATCGTCTTTATGACCCCCCGGGGAGACCCGCTGGCCACGGTGAATCACCTGCCGCCGGAGGAATTCGGAAACGTGCTCGTGCGGATTCATACGGCTTACCGGGAGGATAAGGCCGAGATACAAAAAGCCGCCTCGCTGGCCAATCAGGAAGCGTCTCAGGCGGCCTCTGGCGCAAAAGCGAAGGTGCGGGCATCCGCCGTATCCGAGATATCGAACGCCCTGATGGGGCTTGCCGACAGGGGGAACGGCGGATACGGCCCCGACCACAAGTTTCCCCATCCGGAAGCCAACGAATTTCTGCTTTACCGCTACGAGACGACAGGAGACGCCGCATACCTGGACCACGTAACGCTCACGCTGGACAGAATGCGCGCGGGCCAGATCTACGACGATCATGAAGGCGGGTACTTTCGCTACTCCTCCAAAGCCGACTGGAGCGAGCCTCACCGGGAGAAACTGCTCGCCGATCAGGCGGGCATTCTCGGCAACTGCCTGCATGTTTTCTCCCTCACCGGCCGGGCCGGGTACCGCCGGATGGCCGAGGAGAGCATCGAATTCCTGAACGGCACGCTTTCCAGCCCGTCCGGTCCCGCTTTCTGTGGATGCCAGGACTACCTGCGCCGCCCGGCGATCGAAGGCGGGGCCGCCAAGCCGGATTCCCCGGAGTTGTTTTCGGTGATCGACGATTGGATATACACCGATGCCAATGCCCAGGCGGTGTCGGCCTTTCTGGATGCCTCGCGGATTCTGGAGAGACCCGATTGCAGGGAGCGCGCGCTCGCGGCGCTGGAGTTCCTTTGGGAGAATTGCCGCGCCTCCGACGGCGGCATGTGCCATTACTACGACGGCGAGCCCCACGTTCCCGGC
>DNYS01000288.1:0-5259 GCA_003506735.1 Nitrospinota bacterium | reverse complement strand
TTGGAAATGCGGTGCTCGGCGCCCAGGCGAATCCAGGTGGCGGGTTTTATGACATTCGCCAAAAAGGGGTGGCCCACCTGCGCTTTCCGCTCACCCTGCTGGCCGAGAACGGAATCGCGGCGAGGTTTTTCCTGCGCCTCGCCGATGCCGCCGGGGAGCGGAAATACCGCCAGGCGGCGCTCTGGGCATTAGGCGCGTTCACCGGGGACTTTACGCCATACGGCGTCTACGCCTCCGCCTACGGATGTGCGCTAGGCGCATACATGTCTTTGCCGATTCAGGTTGCTCCGCTGCGGTAGTGGAAAATGGCCGGTTGAGCGCCGCGAATGGACCGGCGAATGGGCGCTGTATTCGGAGACGATTCGGGCCGCGAGAAAGGTGAATATTCCATGGAATTGACCCTTGTCCGTCACCCGGTTTCGGAAATCCGGTTCGGGGATGCCACGCGCCTGGACGGGACCTCCCTTGAGGTCAATGCCGATGAACTGCGCGCCCTGCTTCTGGCCGACGAAAGCCTTCAAAGCGTCGATCTCGAAATTCTCCGCCCTGGCGAGAACGCCCGGGCCGGGCCGGTTTTCGACATCATCGAACCGAGGGCCAAGGAGCCCGGCGGGAGCCCCGATTTTCCCGGCATCTTGAATCCGCCCGCCACGGCTGGCATGGGGACCGCCCACGTTCTCGAAGGCGCGGCGGTTACGGTTTTGAACGAGCTTTCGGCATCCGCCCGGGGCGATCGCTCCGACCGCCTGCTGGAGATGAGCGGTCCCGCCGCGGAATGGTCGCCATACGCATCTCTCGCGCATCTTATCGCCGTGCCGCACGCCCGCCCGGAATTGGCGGTGCACGCCAGGCTAAGAGCGGCGCGCCGCGCGGGCATGGCGGCGGCGGTCTATCTGGCGCGGGCCGCGTTCGGCGAGTCCCCGGCGGCGACGGAGACTTTCGAGGCCGTTGGCCCCGCGGCGGGCGGGCGCGAAGGGCTGCCGCGCGTGGCCTACATCGGGCAGATTTACTCTCGCCAGCGCTCGCCGGAGGTGGACGAGCAGATCATATACGGAGTCAATACGAGCGGCATGATGCCCCTGCTTCTTCATCCGGATGAGTGGCTGGATGGCGCCATCGTGCCTTCGTACGTCCTGTCGCTCGGCGGTGCGGAGACCTACTTCTATCAAAACCATCCGGTCATCACCGGCCTGTACCGGCGCCACCGGGCGGGAGAGATCCACTTCGTCGGGACGGTCGCGACGATTGCCGCTTCCGATAACGAGGACCGCGACCGAAATTGCCAGGCGGCGGCGAATCTCGTCAAATGGGGCCTGAACGCCGATGCCGCCGTGCTGACGAAATATGGCGGCGGCGTGCCCCACGCGGATTTGGGGATGACGGCGAACCTGTTGGAGGAGGCGGGAATTCGCACGGCGGTCATGGTGTCGGATATGTCGGCAGACCGGCGGGTCGAGTCGGCGCTGCTGTTCAACTTCCCCGATGTGGACGCGATCGTTTATTGCGGCGGGGTCGATACCCGGTGGACGCTTCCGAAAGCGGAGCGCGTCATCGCGGGCAGCCCGGAGATGTCTGGGGCGTTGGCCGCCTCCCAGGTTGTGCAGGCCTCGAACGTGATAGGCGTCACCAATCAGCAGGGTGCCACCCACCTGCAATCGGTCGTTTATTAAGATATGATGATACCGTTATTCGATCGGATGCGATTCCATCCGGCGCGGAGGCCTGCGGGAGCGAATCGGGAGGCATCGAAATGAGAATCGTGCACTACCTCAATCAATTTTTCGGAGGCGTCGGCGGCGAGGAAGCGGCGGGCGCTCCATTGGAGGAAAAAGCCGGAGCGGTGGGGCCGGGCCGCCTGCTGGAGCAGGTGATGGGCGGCGGCGCCGAGGTGGTTTCCACGCTGATTTGCGGCGACAACCACGCAGTCGAGAATCAGGAAGAGCTGGTCGCGGCCGTTGTGGAGAAGGTGAGGGAGGCCCAGGCCGATCTTTTCGTTGCGGGTCCTTGCTTCGAGGCAGGCCGGTACGGGATGGCGGCTGGTGCGATCTGCGATGCCGTTCAGGCGGAGCTTGGAATTCCGGCGGTGACGGGGATGGCCGGGGAAAACCCGGGAGTGGACCTCTACCGCGATTCGCTCTACATCATCGACTCCGGCAGCAACGTCGCCGAGATGCGCACCGTCATGGAGAAGATGGCGAACCTGGCCCGGAAGATGGCGAATGGCGAAGAAATCGGTTTCCCTTCCGATGAAGGATACCTCCCCCGGGGGCTGATTCGGGATGCGTTTGCCGAGCGGACGGCCGGCGAGCGGTTGGTGGACATGCTGGTGGCCAAGTTCAAGGGCGAGCGCTTCGAATCGGAGATGCCATCGACTTCTTTCGATCCGACCCCGATGCCCGCCGCAATCGCGAAAATTTCGAAATCCAAAATCATGGTGATCACCGATGGCGGGCTGGTCCCCAAGGGCAACCCGGACAACATCGAGAACATGGGCGCTACCCGTTGGGGTTCCTACAACCTGGAAGGCGTTGACGTCCTGAAGGGCGAAGACTACGAGATCTCCCACGGCGGCTACGATCCGAGATTCGTTCAGGAAGATCCACACCGGCTCGTGCCGTTGGACGCACTCCGCGAGCTGGAAGCGGAAGGGGCCATCGGCGAGCTGCACAACGAATTCATCTCGACCTCGGGCCTGGCGAATCCGCTGTCGAACACCCGGCGGATGGGCAAAGAGATGGTGGAGAAGGTCAAGAAAGAGGGGGTGGACGCCGTAATTCTGACCTCGACGTGAGGGACCAGCACCCGCAGCGGCGCTGCGATTACAACCGAGCTGGAAAAAGCCGGCATCCCCGTTGTCCAGGTGACCTCGGCCCTGCCCATCGCAAAAATGATTGGCTCGAACCGGGTCATCCTCGGACACGGCATCGTTCACGTCGCCGGTGATCCGAGCCTGTCGCCGGAGGAGGAGAAGAACCTCCGCCGCCAGTTGGTGCTCCGGGCCATGGATGCGCTGGAGTCGGAAGAAAAAGGATAACCCTTACTGGGCCGCCGGCATCGCCGCGCTTGCCGACGAACCGGCGAACCGGTGCTTCCCGGCCGGGAGGTGCCGGCCGGCCCCTGGGAGGAGCCGGTCCACGTTCCCCCGTCTCACAATCGTTTTGCTCCCGCAGTCTCGATTCCGCGCCGGGTCGGTTCCTGGAGCGAGAAGGCATCCGCGCCGTGCCGATACCGCCGGGCGAATCGTGCGGTCCCTGTTTTTTCCCGCGCATCAAAACCCGAAAGACCCTTCGATCCGATTTCTCAATGAAGTATAATCGGGTTTTCCGCACCTTGAATTTTTATTCGCGATCACTCCTCTAGGGGGATGGAAAATGGATTTTTCTCTCACCGATACCCAGCGTGCGCTTCAAAAGCTTGCCCATGATTTCGCCGAAAATGACATTCGCCCCGTTGTCCGGGACCGCGAGCGAATCGCGGACCCCGGCGAGCGGTTTCCGTGGGACATTCTCGAGAAGGGCAGCCGGATCGGCTTGCGCACGCTCTCCTTGCCCGAGGAAAGAGGGGGCGGCGGAGCCAGCCTCCTGGACCTTTGCATCGTAGGCGAGGAGATTGGCTGGGGGGACCTCGGGGTGGCCGTCACCTTCGATCAGACCTGGAAAATCATCCATTTTCTCGACCGGGTCTGGAACGAGGAGCAGCGCTCCCGCATTCTTCCGGACTTTCTGGAGGATCACCGCTTCCACCTCGCCGTGGGCATGACCGAGCCCAACGTGGGTTCGGAGAATTTCACTCCGCACGAGCGGCCGGACCTCGGCGTCCAAACGCGGGCGGTCCGTGAGGGGGATGACTGGCTCGTCAACGGAATGAAACACTTCATCAGCAACGGCGGAATCGCCAAGCTCTATACCCTGGTGACGCGCACAAACCCTGCCGTGGGCGTTTCCGAGGGATTGACCTACTTCATGGTTTCGCCCAGCCAGGAGGGGTTCTCCATCGGCCGGGTTCACGACAAGATGGGCCAGCGTCTCTCCCAAAACGCCGAGCTCGTCTTCGAGAATTGCCGGATTCCCGACTCCGACCGGGTGAGCGAGGTGGGGGGCGGGATGAAGGCGCGCTCGGGTTCTTTCTCTCGCGGCTCGGTCATCGAATCCGCGGCCACGGCGCTGGGTCCGGCCCGGGCGGCGTACGAGGATGCCGTCGATCACGCGCACAACCGGGTCCAGGGCGGAAAGCCCATCATCGAGCATCAAGGGGTGGGCTTCATGCTGGCCGACTGCTTCATCGACTACCAGGCCGCCCGCCAAACCCTGCATTACGCCGCCTGGCGGGCCATGCAGGACGAGGGCTACGACCCGAAGCTGGGTTACATGGCGAAGGTATTCGCCTCGGAGGCCTGTTTTCGCATCGCCAGGCGGGCCATGGAGGTGTGGGGCGGAATGGGCTACATGACCGAGGCGCCGATGGAGAAATACCTGCGCGACGTGACGAGTTTCCTCCATTCGGCCGGGACGAACGAGGCCCAGCGCGTCCGTTCGATGCCGTATCTTTAGGCCGGGCGGGGTGTCCGGAAAAAGAGTCTGGAAAATGACAGGTTGAATTCTCTCCTGAATATTCCTTTTGCGGGTGGTGTCCATGGAACAACTTTCTCCCAACGTGTATGCCGAGACCGAATACTATCCCACAGTAAGCTTCGTGGTCACGAATGAGGGAATCGTGGCCATCGATACCCCGATGAACCCTCCCGCCGCGGCGGAGTGGCGGAAAACGATCGAGTCCAAGGGGGAGCTGCGCTACATCATCAATACCGAATTTCATACCGACCACATCATGGGCAACGCCTTCTTTCCCGGGGTTATCGTCACGAGCGAATACAACCGGGATCATTTTCTCGACTCGGCGATATCCACCGAGAACGTTCGGAATATGCTCCTCCAGCGTTCGCCGGAAAGCGCGGATATCGCCAGGTCCTACGAGCTCCGCTGGCCCGCCATCACGTTTCGCGAGCGGATGCGCCTGCGCCTGGGAGGGACCGAATTCCTTCTCTTCCGCTCGCCGGGCCATACGCGGGGCCAAACGATTGTGCACGTTCCGGGCGAGCGCGTGGTGATGACGGCGGACAACATCGTCCACGGCGTGCCGCCGTTTTTTCACGACGCCGACCTGTGGGGTTGGTTCGAATCGCTGGCCCTGCTGGAGTCCCTGGACGTGGACTGGTTTATCCCGGGTCACGGCACGCCCTGCCGAAAAGACTGGATCCCC
>DNYS01000221.1:21874-23241 GCA_003506735.1 Nitrospinota bacterium | reverse complement strand
TCGCCGAGGAGATGGGCGCGCTGGGCATTCGGGTCGAGCGGCCCGAGGAGATCGCCCCGGCGATGGAAAAGGCCCTCGGCGCGGGCCGCCCCGCGGTCATCGAGGTGATGACCGAGATGGAGGCCCTCTCCCCCGGCGCGTCGTTGGGGTAGGGCAATTTCTTTTCCCGGAAAGGAGGTTCGATTCATGAGCGTCAGGGCGACGGTTTTATGCGAGAACGCGGTCTACGGCAATATCGGCGCCATCGCGGAGCACGGCTGGTCGGTCTGGCTCGAAACGCCACGCGGCGAATTCCTCTTCGACACCGGACAGGGCAAGGGGCTGCTGAACAACGCCGGGTTTTTCCAAAAGGATCTCACAGCCGCGAAGGGCGTTCTGATCAGCCATCACCACAGCGACCACACGGGCGGGCTGCTCGACGCGATGAAGGCCATACGCGGCGGGCTTTCGGGGAGCGGCGTCCCCATCCATGCCCACCCGGACCTGTTCAAGGACAGCTTCCGCACGGATAAAGACAAGCCGCGGCGGCACATCGGGGTGCCCCATACGCGGTCCGTCCTCGAGGCGGCGGGGGCGGATTTCCGCCTCGAAACCGGGTGGAGAGAGGTGGAGGAGGGCATTTTCATGACCGGGGAGGTGCCCCGGAAATCCTCTTACGAAATAGGCGATCAGAACCTAAAGCACTACGGCGAGGCTGAGGAGCTTGTCGTGGACCCCATCCGGGACGATCAGACCGTCATTATCGACACCGAAGAGGGCCTGTTCGTCGTTCTCGGCTGCTCGCACGCCGGGGTGATCAACATTCTGACCTACATCACCGAGAAGACCGGCAAGTCCCGGTTTCACACCGTCATGGGCGGGACCCACCTCGGCCCGGTCGAGGAGGACCAGATATCCAAAAGCATCGCCGCGCTGCACGAATTCGACATCGGGCGCATCGGCGTCTCCCACTGCACCGGCCAGAAAGTAGCCGCTCGCATGGCCGCCGAGTTCGGCGAGCGGTTCTTTTTTTGCAGCGTCGGCTCGAAAGTCGAGGTGTGACGGTGGGGATTATTACCGCATACGACCCGAGCCCGCTCTTGTGGGAGCCCGGTTTCAGAAGAAGGAGGTCCCGATGAAGTGCTCCATCTGCAAACACGGGGAAACCCGCCCCGGCGAGACGACCGTGGCCTTGACACGCGAGGGCACGACGGTGGTGATCAAAGGGGTTCCCGCCGACATCTGCGAAAATTGCGGAGAGCACTACCTTGGGGACGACATCGCGGGTTCGGTGCTGGCGCTGGCCGAAGAGGCCGCGCGCAGGGGCGGCGAGGTCGAAGTCCTCCAGTTCGCCGCCTGATTCGGTTCATTCTTTTTGATCCCTCTAC
>DNYS01000221.1:20805-21752 GCA_003506735.1 Nitrospinota bacterium | reverse complement strand
GTGATTCGGCGTGTTGCTTTTCCCCTTCCTCATCGTCTCGATAGCGGAGGGTTTCGTCATGACCCCCGCAATGGACGATTTCTCCAATAAACGCAGCTCGATAACCGCGGTTGCCCGCCCGGAAAAATAATGGTGTTTCGGCTCCACTAATAAATTTTGTGAATACGTTGTTGTTTTTTGAAATTATTTCTGATGAAAATGCTCAAGGTGAAAATTCTGAACTTGTGTTCGTCCGGGTGTAAAGCGTAAAATATTATTCAAGAATTTTTGCATTTGAACATTCGCATCGTCCGTCGGGGTTGCCGCCATGAGTGTGCGCAGTTCCTTCCTGGAAAAAACGCTCTCCGAGATCGACTCTCTTCCGCCTATATCCGATGTGTTTCACAAGATCCTGGAGCTGACGGGCAGCGATGACGTTTCCCGGGATGAATTGCTTCATTGCGTCTCGCTGTATCCGGCCATCGCCGCCAAGGTGCTTCAGACCATCAATTCGGCGTATTTCGGGGTGAGCGATAGGGTCTCCAGCCTGAAGGTTGCGGTGGGCCCGCTGGGCAATATCAATATCCGGGACATCGCCATCATGTGCGCCACCTCCGAGGTCTTGCGCAGATCCATTCCGGGCTACGGGATCATGGCGGAAGAGTTCTGGTTCCATTCAGTGACGGCGGCATTCGCGTCCAGGCAAATCTCCGAAAAAATCGGCGGCGAAGACCACGACCTGGCGTTTTCGGCGGGCCTGCTTCACGACATCGGGAAGCAGGCGATGGATCGTGTCATCCGAGAGACCCAAAAGGATATGTCCTGAGACAGGGAAAAGGATTTCATGCCCCATTATCATGAGATGGAGGCCGATGCCTACGGCTTCGACCACTGCACGGCCGGATTTTTCCTGGCGAGAAACTGGAACCTGCCGGACAAGCTGGCCTCGGCCATTGCGCTTCACCACG
>DNYS01000221.1:18919-20731 GCA_003506735.1 Nitrospinota bacterium | reverse complement strand
ATATCAATGAAAAAAGTCAACTCCGAATTCACCATGCGGCTGCTCGAAGGGAACCAAATTCCCTTCGGGTTTTTCCCGCAGGACATCGAAGAGTTGTATCTCAGGCTGCGGATGGAAATGGAATACTCAGAGGCGCTGCTGAAAGCCTAAGCCTCCCCCGGTGGAAAGTGTCCTCCCGTTTCAGGGAGGAGGCCCTCTACTAGTCCTTCCCCTCGTAGACCTCTAAGACGCGGGTGGCGTCGTCCTTGCCCCAGCCGGCGGCCTCGGCGCGCTTGAACATCTCCCGGGCGGCGGGGACGACGGCGAGCTCGACCCCGTTCTCCTTGGCGAGATCGATGGCCAGGCCCATGTCCTTGACGAAAATCTCGACCGCGCCGCGCGCCTCCCAATCCCGGCTGAATAACCGGGGGGCGGTGTTTTCGAGCATCGTTCCCTTCACCGTGCTCGCCATGAGGCACTCCATCATCGCCTCGTTCGAGAGCCCCGCCCGCTGTCCGGTGAGGAGCATCTCGGCGATGAGGGCGGTGCACGAATTCACAAAAAGGTTGGTGACGATCTTCATGGTCGCGCCCTTTCCGTTCTCTCCCATGAGAACGACGCTCGAGGTGATCGGGTCGAGGATCGGGAGGACCCGGTCGAAGGCGGCCTTCTCTCCGCCGATCATCATCGAAATCTGGCGCGAGGCCACCCGGGGATGGGAGCCCGAGATCGGCGCGTCGAGCATGACGATCCCCTCCGCGGCGAGGCGCTTGGCCATGCCGGCCTGGAAGGCGGGCTTCATGGTGCTCATCTCGACGTGGATGAGGCCCTGTTTCCCGGCCTTGGCGATTCCGTTTGGCCCGAACGTGTTCTCCTCGATGTGGGCCTCCTTGAGGAGGATGGAAAAGGTGATGCCGCACTGCTCTGCGATATCCTTGGCCGAGGCAGCGCGGCTTCCGCCCAAATCTTCGAGCATTTTCATCCGCCCCTCGTCGATGTCGTAGCCGATCATCTCGTGCCCCTCGGCGATGAATTCCTTCGAGAGCGCGATGCCCATTTTTCCGAGTCCGATCATTCCCAGTTTTTCGCCCATGATATTTCTCCTGTCGATTGGAAAACTCCAGATGGATTTTGAACTACAGTTTAACCGGCCCGCCCTCCTTGACCGAGCGGTCCGAGGCCATGGTGAGTTCCAGCACCCGGCGCGCGTGGGCGCCGGTGGCGAGCCCGACGCCGCCGATGCCCAGGACGCGGCGGATGAAGGCGTCGGATTCCTCTTTCATGGGGCCGAAAAATTCGCCTAGCGCGAAATCGCCCGGCATGGCCGAGCCCAGGAAGGCGACGTCCACCTCGTGCTCGGGGGTGTAGGGGCAGGGGATGGGCTCGCCGGGGGCGAGGATGACATCGCGGTGGGCGTCGTCGATGTTGAGGGAGCCGGTCGTGCCCTGGAGGTCGATCTCCATGGTGGCCGTGTAGGCGGGCCAGTGGTGGGGCAGGAGCCAGCTCGTGCCCAGGGTGGCGACGCTTCCGTCGTCGAAGGTGACGATCATCCACTGGAAATCGTCGCGGTTGTACTCCTGGAATACGAAACTCCCCGCCCGCGCGTAGACCTCGACCGGCGTTTTGCCCTCCATGTACCAGAGGATCAGATCGACCATGTAGGTCAGCGTGTTGATCGAGGGGGTGGTGTTCGGCGAGCGGCGGGCGACGGCCTCGCCGACGGCGCGGGTGACGTAGATTTTCCCCATTGCCATGACGATATTGCCGAGCTGGCCCGCCATGGTGGCCTGCTTGGCCAGAAGGTAGCGCCGGCGGAAGCGCTGGGTGTAGCCG
>DNYS01000221.1:17423-18863 GCA_003506735.1 Nitrospinota bacterium | reverse complement strand
GGCCTTGGCCAGGATGTCGTCCGCCTCGGCGAGATCGAGGACGAAGGGCTTTTCGATGAGGATGGGTTTGCCCATTTCGGCGGCCATGGCGGCCGGGGCGTAGTGGTATTCCTCGTCGGTGGAGATGATGACGGCGCCCACGCGGTCATCGGCGATGGCCTCCTCGAACTTCGTGGTGGCCATGTCCGCGCCCACCGATTCGGAGAGCGTGTCGAGCTTTTCCGGAACCTTGTCGCAGACGGCCAGGAAGTCCACCTGCGGGATTTGGGCGCAAGAGTGCGCCCGGAGCGTGCCGATTCCCCCGGCTCCGATGACCGCTACGCCGGTCGATTTCATCATGCTTCCCCTTTCGATGATGACGNNGATTGCGAGGATTGCGCCGCCCCCCTGCGGGGGCCGATAATCAGGGCGATTTCTCATACCTTCGAATTTCTGTTCACCCTGAAGCCAGGAGAGCGATTTGCGCATCGATGTTCAAACTCACCACATGCCGGATACCTACGTCAAAGCCCTCGCGGAGCGATCGGATTATCCCCGCTTCGAGCGCGACGGGGACGGCTGGCAGGCCCTCGGAACCCCCGAGGCGAAGCTGCCGATGGGTGCGGCCCTGCTGGATCTCTCGATCAAGCTCGAGGAGATGGACGCCCACCAAATCGATCTTGCTCTGATCAGCATCAACATACCGGGCCCCGACCTGGCGGCCGAGCCCTCCGAGGCGGACGAGCTGGCCCGGATCGCAAACGACGGCATCGCCGAGGCCGTCTCCCGCCACCCGGATCGCTTCCGGGGCTTCGGCGGCCTGGGTTTTGGGGACATCGATCCCAGCTGCCGCGAGGTGGAGCGGTGCATCGACGATCTCGGCTTCGTGGGCCTCCAGGTGTTCGCCTATGTCGGCGGAAAGCGCCCGCTCGACGATCCCGCCTTCGAGCCCATCTGGGAGCTGCTCGCCGGGCGGGGGGTTCCCCTCGTGCTTCACCCTGGGCCCTCTCCCTCGGGGCCCGTCTATGCCGACTACTGGCTGGGCCCCATGGTGGGGTTCATGTTCGACGAAACCCTGGCCGCCCTCCGGCTCATCCTGTCGGGCACCCTGGAGCGCCATCCGGGCCTCAAGGTCCTCCTGCCCCACGGGGGCGCGGTGCTGCCCCTGCTCATCGGGCGGGTGGACCGCCTCTCGGGCAACCGCCCCGGCCCGCGGGATCACATCTCCCATGCGCCGAGCCATTATTTCGAGCGAATCCACACCGACGCCGTGGCCCACTCGGATTCGGCGCTTCGCCTCGCCCTCCAGGAGATGGGCGCCGGGCGGGTCATGTTCGCCTCGGACGCCCCCTGGGTTCCGGTCGAGGCCCACGTGAAAATCCTCGAGGGCATGGGTCTTTCCGCCGAGGACTCCGAGAAGGTCTGGAGCGGCACGGCGAAGGCGTTCTTCGGGCTCTAGCG
>DNYS01000221.1:6711-17339 GCA_003506735.1 Nitrospinota bacterium | reverse complement strand
ACCCTCTGGCGGCTGGCGACGATGCCCCTGTCGGGCCTGGATTTCGAGGCCCGCACCCCGGTCACCTCGACCTCGACGTGGATCGTGTCGCCCGCATAGACCGGCCCGCGCGCGGCGAGGCCGTCCATGCCCAGCAGGGCAACGGCGTAGCCGTCCAGCCTCCCGGTCTGGATGATGAGGCCGTCGGCGATCGAGGCCGTCAGGAGGGCGGGCGCCATGCGCCTGGAGTGGCCCCGCTCCCGGGCGTATTCCATGTCCAGGAACAGGCTCTCGGCATAGCCCACCGTGGCCACGAAGCTGAGAATATCGGCATCGGCCACCGTCCGCCCGCGCGTCTCGAACTGCTGCCCGGCCGACCAGCCCTCGAAAGGAATCCCTTTTTCCATTTTGCCCTCCACGGTCCCAGCGCCCCTCGCCCCCTACGGTCCCAGCGCCGTTCGCCCGCCGTTCCCTACCCGGCGACCATCATCGCGGCACGGCCGAGCACCAGGCCTTTTTCCAGGCGCTCGTGGATGTTCTCGGCGCCCTCGGTCGTGAAGCCGATCTTTTCGGTCACGAGGGGCCATACGTCCCCGCGTCCCACGAGATTCAGGGTGTCGATGACCTCCTGGCGGGTGCAGTAGCGGCTCCCCATCACTTCGAGCTCCTTGCCCGAAAACTCGCGCCCCAGCGCCTCGAACGGCTTCCCGCCGCCTCCGCCGCCCAGGGTGGCCAGCCGCCCGCCGCGCCCCAGCGCCTTGATCCCCTCGGTGAGGGTTTGGGCGCTGGAAACGAAATCCACCACCACGTCCACGCCCGCCCCATCGGTCAGGTCCATCAGCGCCTCGGTCAGGTTGCCCTCCGAGGCGTCCACCGTGTCGTCCGCGCCCATCTCGCGGCATTTGTCGAATTTATCGGGCGCGATGTCCACCGCGATGACGCGGGCGTGCGCCCAGCTCGCCATCATGACCATGTGGATGCCCACGCCCCCGCCCGCGCCGATCACGGCGACGGTGTCGAGCGGCGAGATGCGCGCCCGGCGGACCACCTTGTAGGGCGTCGCCAGCGCGTCGCAGATGACGCCCACCTCGGCGGGATTGGCCTTCCAGTCGAGGCTGTCCGGGATTTTGATGAAATTCCGGGCCGGCGCCTTCATGTACTCGGCGTAGCCGCCGTCGATCTGGCGGCCGACGTGGCCGCCCAGGCTGTCGCACAGGGTGGGGCGATTGCTCAGGCACCATTTGCACCGGCCGCAATCGAGATAGAAAAAACAGGTCACCGGATCGCCCACCTCCAGGCCGTCCACGTCCGCGCCCACGGCGGTGATTTCGCCGGTGATCTCGTGGCCGATGACGATGGGGTAGTTGGCGGTGTGGCCGCGTCCGATGCGGGTGTGCTGAATGGTGAGGCCCGATCCGCAGGCCAGCACCCGGGCGACCGCTTCGCCGGGGCCGGGTTCGGGGTCCGGGCGGTTTTCCATCACAAAGGGCTCTCCGGGCCCGGGTAAAACGATCGCTTTCATCTTCCACTCCCCCCTCGAATCGATGGCTGAATAAATTCCGGGGCGCGCTGAAAAATGCGCCCGGGGTTTGTCTCAGGTCATCCGGCGCAGGGCCTTCGCGCCGATGTCCTTGCGGTAATAGGCACCCTCCCAGTGAATCCGCCCGGCGGCCTCGTAGGCCCGCTCGAGCGCCTCCTTGATGTCCCCCCCGCGCGCTGTGACCCCGAGGACGCGCCCGCCCGAGGTGACGGTTTGCCCCTCGCCGTCCAGCGCCGTTCCGGCGTGAAAGACATAGACGCCCTCGACCGCGTTTGCGGCCTCGATTCCGGAGATGGCGTCTCCCTTCCGGTAGGCCCCCGGATACCCTCCCGAGGCCATCACCACGCAGGCGGCGGGATCGTCCGAAAAGGAAACTTCCGCCTTCGAAAGATCCCCCTCCGCGCAGGCCAGGAGGACGGGAAGCAGATCGCTCTCCATGCGCATGAGCAGGGGCTGGCACTCCGGGTCCCCGAAGCGGCAGTTGAATTCGAGCACCTTGAACGAACCCTCCTCGATCATGAGCCCGGCGTAGAGAATCCCCCGGTAGGGCGTCCCGCGCCTGGCCATCTCTTCCACGGCGGGCCGGATGACCTCGTTCAGCGCGCGCGCCTCGATCTCGGCCGACATGATCGGGGCCGGGGAGTAGGCGCCCATGCCCCCCGTGTTCGGGCCTGTGTCCCCCTCGCCGATGGGCTTGTGGTCCTGGGCCGAGGGCATGAGGACGGCTTCTTTTCCGTCCACGAAGGCGAGCAGGCTGGCCTCCTCGCCGGTGAGAAATTCCTCCACCACGCAGCGCGCGCCCGCCTCGCCGAAGGCGCGGTCCTCCATGATCTCGGCGATGGCGGCCTCGGCCGACGCCGGGTCCGGGCAGATGAGCACCCCCTTCCCGGCGGCGAGGCCGTCCGCCTTGACGGCCCAGGCCCCGCCCCGGTCCCGCACGAACTTTTTCGCGTCCAAGGGACGATCGAACACGCCGAAGGAGGCCGTGGGAATCCCCGCCGCCTCCATGAGCTCTTTCGAGAAGGCTTTGCTCGCCTCGATTCGGGCGGCGGCTTTACCCGGCCCGAAGACGGGGATGCCCTCATCCTCCAGCCGATCGGCCAGGCCCAGCGCCAGCACGACCTCAGGACCCACCACCACGAGCCCGGCTCCCTCGCGCCTGGCCAGCGCCGTGAGACCCTCGATGTCCTCCGCGCCCACCGGCTCGTTCCGCCCGATGGCGGCGGTCCCCGCGTTGCCGGGGGCGCAGACGATTTCCTCCACCTCCGGGCTCTGGGCCAGCTTCCAGGCCAGCGAGTGCTCGCGCCCGCCGCCGCCCACAACGATGACTTTCATGGGTGCTCCTCAGAGGACGATTCCGGATCGGTTCGGTATGAGATGGGAGCAGATTGCACCGCGCGGTGGCGGGGCGTCAATCCTCCGGGGCGACGGGATGAAAAGAAAAAGCCCCGCAACTCGCGGGGCCCATCTTTTGTCCCCGGCGCAAAAGACCGGGGGCGCACGCCTGTTGAAAAGATTATCCCGGAACGCAGCCGGGTTGTCAAAATGATCAGCCCCCCCGTTCGGCGGTTTTTTCGGGCGCCCACTCGAAGCGACCGCCCTCGATCGGGGATGGGGCCTTGAGGTCTGGTAAGGGAGGCGAAGCCGATTGGCGCTCAGGGCTTTTCGATCTCGACGGCGGCCCATTCTTCCCGGTATTTCCGTCCGGTGACGGCAAGGCCCGCCGCCTCAGCGATCCCGGCCAGCGTGTCGGCCTGCTCGTAGCCGATCCCGCTCAGGACCCCCCGGCCGCCCTTCGCCAGGGCTTCGGCCATGCGCGGGGCCAGCTCGCGGAGCGGGGTCAGGAAGATGTTCGCCGCGAGCATGTCCGCCTGCCCCCACCAATCGCCCAGGGCCTCCGGCTCGAGGGTGCCCTCGCGCACGCGCATCCGGCCGGCGAGGCCGTTTTCATCGGCGAGCTTTCGCGCGGTGTCCGCCGCCGCCGGGTCGAGGTCGAGGGCCAGGGCGCCCTCGGCCCCGAGCTTGATTGCGGCGGCGCTGAGGATGCCCGAGCCGCAGCCGATGTCCACGAATCGCCGGGGCGGGCGCTCCCCGCACATGCGCTCGATGGTCTCCAGGCAAAGATGGGTCGAGGCGTGGCGTCCGGTCCCGAAGGCGAGGGAGGGTTCGAGGATAATTTCCTCCCGCCCGGCGGGGGCGGGGGATTTGCCCCAGGGGGGCCGCACCCAGAGGCGCTCGCCGTAGGCGCGGGCGGTGAACATTTCGCGCGAGCGCCCGACCCAATCGACTTCCTCGATGTTGCGGACGGCGATGGCGTCCGGTCCGATGCCCAGGCCCGCGAGGGCCGCCTCGGCGGCGCGGAGTTTTTGGGTGACCCCGTTCTCAAGCAAAAAATGGGTGATCAGGAGAGAGGCGCCGGGCTGCGATTCACGCCTTTCGACGGCGGCCGCGCCCGATTCGATGAGCCGGGCGGAGGCCTCCTCGGCAAGCGCATCGGGCGCCTGGACCAGAAGCTCCATCCATTCGCGCATCGCGGCGGCTCGCTTCGGCGGCGGGCCCGGCTAGCTCTTCGCCGGCAGGATGACCTCGGCGGTGCCTTTGCTGGCGACCTCGCCGAGCTGGTTGAGGCCCGTGAATTCGATCTCGACCGAGCCGCCCTCGCCCTTGTCCGAGACCTGGCCGGTGTAGCGGATGGTGTCGCCGTAGATCATCGGCTTCCGCACCTGGCAATCCAATTTTTTCAGGAACCCCGCGTCTCCCATCCAGTTGGTGATGTAGGGAGTGACCCAGGCGAAGCGCATGACCCCATTGTCGAAGGGCCCCGGCATCCCTCGGCCCGCGGCGAGGGTGAAGTCTTCGTGCTGCTGGGAGTTTTTGACCGGAAGGCCGATCTGGGGGGTGATGACGGCGTTGTGGGGGGCCTTGAGCAGGTCGAGGTAGCCGAGCCGGCCCGCCCTGTAGGAGGGTCCCAGCGCCGCGTTCCAGGCGACCATGTCCCCGATGGTGAGGGGGCCCCTCAGCATTGAGGGCAGCGCGTCTCCGGGGGAGACGTCCTCCCAGTGGAGCGGGTCCGAGCCGGTGCGCTTCTCGGCCCGGTACTCGGCCTCGATCTCGGCGATGGCGGCCTCGTCGTAGTGGGTGACCTCGCGGTCGTACATGAGGCTGCTTCCCTCCTGGAGGGTGCGGATCATGGTGCCGGTGGCCGTGGCGACGGTCTCGCCCTGGCCGTTCTCGTAGGTGAACTCGCCGATGATGAAGATGAGGCGGCGGCCCGCCTTATTGGTCTTCTCGAACATCTCCTTGACCACCGAGTGCGCCCGGAGCGTGTCCCCGGCGTAGATGGGCTGGAACCACTCGAAGGAGACCCCGCCGATGAGAGAGGAGAGCGGGGCGACGACCGGCGCGCCGTGGAGGATGGGGTAGAGGACGGAGACGAGAAAGGCGGGCGGGGCCTGTATTTTTTTGTGGACCGTCCCGGCGGCATAGTCCGGATCGAGCCAGAGGGGATTGTCGTCGTCGATGCCGTTGGCGAAATGCCGGATGGCGTCGAGGGAGGCCTCGTTGTTCCAGGGCCCCCGCTCGCGGACCTCCTTGCCGACCAGGGCGCGGGATTGGGTTGCGAATTCCTCGATTTGCGCTTCGGCCTCGTCTGTCACTGGATAGCCTCCCAAGAATCATGATTGTCGAAAGAGGATGATACTGGAACCTGACCTTTATAAGCGGCGCGTCTCGTTTGGGCAATTAGCGGAGAAAGGATTTCACCTTGTCGAGGAGGCGCTTCTTGAGCGGGTGGGAGAATGCGCCCGAGAGGCGCCCGACCTCCCCGAGCAGCCAGCGGAGCTTTTTGCCGACCCGGGTGGGGGTTTCGAGGGTGACGGTCACGAGTTGATCCCCCGCCTCTCCGGCCGGGCGGGAGAGCCCCTTCCCCCGGAGGCGAAACACCTGTTCGTCCCGGGTCCCGGCCGGAATGCGGAGCTTCACCTGGCCGTGGAGGGTGGGGACGATGATCTGACCGCCCATGACGGCCTGGAGGACGTTGATGGGCTGGCTGAGAAGAATGTCGTATCTTCCGGAGCGCTCGAAAATTTTATGGGGCCGGACGTGGATGGTGACGCGCAGATCGCCCGTATCGGACACGCCCTCGTCCCCATACCGGGCGAACAGGATCCGCTCTCCGTCGTTGGCGGCGGCGTGCACTTTGACTTGGCGGGACTCCTCGGTGCGAATGCGCCCCTCGCCTCGGCATTCGGGGCATTGCTCCCGCCGGATGCGTCCCTCGCCCATGCAGGCCCCGCAGGGGATGGCGACTTCGGAGGACCCCCGCCTGAAGCGGACCTCGCCGGCGCCCCCGCAAAGGCGGCATTCGGCCGATTCGCCTTCGGGGTCCGTTTCCGTGCCGCGGCACCGGGAGCAGAGAACCTGGCGGTGGTAGGGCAAAATGTGGTTCCCGCCCGTTGCGGCATCCTCCAAGGTGATGTCGAGCCGGGCATCGATGCCGCGCCCCTTTTCGGGCGTATTGCGGTGTATTTTTTCTCCCGCCCGGGTCCGGAAGATTTGGGAGAAAACCTCCTCCCACCCCTCGTCGAACTGGCCCGCCGGCTTCGGGGTGTCCGGGACTTTTCGCATCCGGCCGTATTCGGCCCGCTTTTCCGGGTCGCTCAGCGCTTCGTAGGCGATGACGATTTCCTTGAAGCGGGCCTCGGCGTCTTTATCGCCCGGATGGCGGTCCGGGTGGCATTCGAGGGCAAGCCTACGGTAGGCCTTTTTGATCTTCTCGGCGTCCGCGCCGGGGGGGACCCCGAGAACCGCATACCAGTCCCGGCCGTTCACGGCCGCGCACCCGGGCAGGGGGGCGGAAGCTCCGGCGGGATGGATTCGGCAGTAACGTGAAGGTGAGCGCTCGCGTTCGTGTGCGGGGGGAGCGGGGGCACTATTTCGGGTCGATCCCGGTATCCCCGTGAGAGATGTAGTGGCTCACGGCGGCCGCCGTCCATTCGACGAGGGAGACCATCCGGTCGTAGCGCATCCGCTTGGGGCCGATGATGCCGATGGTGCCGAGGGGACGGGTGCCCAGGAAATAGGAGCGCGCCACGACGCTGCAGTCGCTCATTCCGTCGATGTCGTTTTCGGCGCCGATGAGGACGGTGACATCCGGGGAGTCCAGGAAGCCGTCGAGGAGGCTGATGAGTTTGCCCTTTTCCTCGAACGCCGCGTACAGGGTCTGGAGCTTTTCGAAATCGCCGGCGAAATCCGGATGGGTGAACACCCGCGAGGCGCCCTCAACGAAAAGCGTATCGCCGACATCGTCCTCGTCGCCGAGAAACGCCCGCCGGCTGAGCTCCTCGGCCCGCCGGTAGAGCATGTCCAGGTGGTCGCGCTCCTCTCCCATCCGTTTGAGGATCCGGGAGCGGACCTCGCGCAGGGAGAGCCCGCCGTACTCATCGTTCAGGAAGCGCGAAATCCGGTCGAGTTCCTCCTGGTTCAGGTCCTCCTCGATGGGGACGACGCGGTTCTGGACCACCCCGCTTTTCGAGACGATGACGACCAGGACATTTTCGGTGGACATGCGGATGAACTGAATGTGCCGGAAAAAGAGCTGGTCTTTCCCTGGGAGGAGGACGATGCCCGCCTGATGGGTCAGCTTCGAGAGAATCCGCGAGGCCTGGGTGACGACTTGTTCGAGCTGGACGATTCGGTTGGCATAGCTCCGGCGGATGGATTCTTGCTCCTCCGGGGTGACCTCGTGAACGTTCATGAGGTCATCGACGAACACGCGGTAGCCCAGATCGGTGGGCAGCCTGCCGGCAGAGGCGTGGGGCTTGGTGAGAAAGCCCGCCTCCGCCAGATCGCCCATGATGTTTCGTATGGTGGCCGGGCTCAGATGGGTCGGGATTTTTTTCGAGAGCGTACGGCTCCCGACCGGGTCCCCGGTTTCGATAAAAGTGTTCACGACGGCGCGGAGGACTTCCTGATTCCGGGTGGAAAGATCAGAGTTGTGATCTGCCATGCCAAATCCCATGATAAAGAGCGGAATCGCGCCGGTTAGCACTCATTCGGGTGGAATGCTAACCTTTTGGTGGAGCTTAATCAGGGGCAAAAGGGCTGTCAAGGAATGGATTTCGCCGGGGAGGGCCTTGGGGCTGGAATTTTCTCTCCGGCAGCCGGGTTTTTCAATATAAGCTTTTGAATATAATATAATTAATGGGTTTTTATCGGATCGGAAAGAGGGTGGAGCGGATCATGGCTGCGAAAGATGAGAGCAGGGCCGATCGGCCGGCGGCGGATCGGGACGCCGGGCCCGGGATTCCCGGATTTTCGCCCGGGGACCGGGACCCCGGCGGTGGAGCGGTTTCCGGCATCTTCGAGTCGCGCCGGGGGAACCGCCGGTTCAAGTACCTGGTGGTGGCGGGAGCGGCCGGGGTCCTGGGCGTTATTTTGGCCATATCGCTGAAAATTTATGCCGAGGCCAGATGGAATATCGAGGAGCAGTTCAACCGCCAGCAGCTTCTCATCGCCGATCAGGTGAGTGGCCGGATCACCTCGTTCCTGGACGAACTCAACGCCGGTCTCCGCTACAGCGCGCAGTTTCTCCGGACGGTGGACCCCGGCCATGCCGGGCGGATGGTCTCGATTTCCGGCCTCTTCGAGCGCCTCGGCGGGCGGTTGCGGGTGAACGAGGTGGGATATCTGCACAAAGACCCCAGCGCCGGCGATCCGGGTCTCCGGGAATACTCCAAGCTCATCATGAGTTGCCTGCCCGAGGCGTATTCCTGTTTCCGGATCTCCCGCAAGAGCAGGCAGCCGGACTACCTCTTCGGGGCGGCGCCGGTCGGAATCGGCGACTGGATCTTCGCCAAGGTGACGATCGGGGACCTGGACCGGGCTTTCGTGAGTCCGGTCCAGTCGGGCCTGAAGGGCCGCGCCTGGCTGATGGACGGCGCGGGACGCATCCTGATTTCGCCGGGTTTTAGAATGTTCGAAGGGGTCCGTTTGGCCCAAATCGCGGACCGCGAGCCGGATGCGCGCCTGGGCAGGATCGCGGAGCGGATGCTCCGGGGGGAGCGGGGCTTCGATTGGCACCACGATTTCCGGCCCGGAAAAAGCGGGCTCAAGCGGCGCTCGCTGACCGCCTTTTCTCCGCTCGTGGTGGGCCGGGAGCGGTGGAGCCTGGCCGTGACGGCCTCCTCATCGGAGGTGGGCGATCTGGTCCGCCGCACCTTCCGGAAAAGTTTTCTGCTGACCAGCCTCGGTTTCATCGTGATCATTTCGGCCGCGCTGCTCATTCTCGACCGCGAGCGCCGCCGCATCCGGGTGGAGGACCGCCTCCAATGGTCGGGCCAGGTCCTGGAGAGCAAAACGCGCCTGCAGGCCCTCTTCGACGGGATCACCGACAGCATTTGCATTTTAGACAAAGACTTCAAAATTCTCGTGGTCAACCGGGAGATGGCGCGGCTTTTGGGCCGCGATATTCCCGATTTGATCCACCGTCCCTGGGGCGGAGAAAGCGAAACACCGATTCCCGAGGACCTTGCCGACCTGAGCCTGGTCGCCCGCACGTTCGAAAACGGCCGCCGGGGCATCGCCGAACGCTCGGCCGAGATGCCCGGCGGGGATCGGCTCGACCTGGAGCTTTACACATACCCGATTTTCGGCGCCGAAAACGAAGTGGAGCAGGTCATCCTCTACATCAAGGACGTGACCGAGCGGCGCACCCTCGAGCGCCAGATCCTCCGGCAGGACCGCCTCTCGATCGTGGGCAAAATGAGCGCCCAGGTGGCCCACGAAATCCGCAATCCGCTGTCGGCCATCAACCTGAACGCCGAGCTGCTCGGAGACGAGCTGGGGGCCTTCGGCGAAAAGGAGACGGCCGAGGCCTGGGTGTTGCTCCGTTCGATCCGGCAGGAGGTGGATAATCTCCGGCAGGTGACGGATGATTACCTCAAGTTCGTGAGAATGCCGCGCTCCGAACGCCGGGTGGGGGATCTCAACGAGGTGCTCGACGAACTGCTCAACTTT
The DNA here is from genome assembly GCA_003506735.1 of Nitrospinota bacterium. Taxonomy (GTDB): domain Bacteria; phylum UBA8248; class UBA8248; order UBA8248; family UBA8248; genus UBA8248. The sequence continues at coordinate 7,804 of DNYS01000221.1, read as the reverse complement.
TATGCCGAAGAGGGGACGAGCCGGAATATCGAGGTGGTGCGAGACTACTCGCCCGATCTCCCGGCGGCGGAGTTCGATGAGACGCAGATGCGCCTGGCGATTCAAAATCTCATCCTCAACGCCTTTGATGCCATGCCCGGGGGCGGCCGCCTCACCGTTCGCACGCGCATCAGCCCCGATGGCGGCATCGGCATCGACGTGGAAGATCAGGGCGTGGGTATCTCGGCCAAGGATCAGGAATCGATGTTCACCCCGTTTTTCACCACCAAGGCCAACGGCACCGGCCTGGGCCTCGTTCTGACCCTGCAGATCCTGAGCGAGCACCGGGGCACCATCCGCTTCTCCAGCCAGGAGAACATGGGCACCACCTTCCACATCGAACTGCCGGCGGCGGCGGCCGAGGCGGCAAAGGCATGAGAGCGAACAGCGAAATTCACATCATGGTCGTGGACGATAAGCGCGGAAGCCGGGAAGCGCTCCAGAAGATGATCGCCAAGGAGGATTACCGCGTATCCATCGTCCACGACGCCGAGACGGCCCTGGAGTTGTTCGACAGCGAACCCGCTCATCTGGTGATCACCGACCTCCGGATGCCCGGGATGGACGGCATATCGCTGTTGCGCGAGGTCAAGCGCAAAAGCCCCGAGACCGAGGTTATCCTTATCTCGGGCCACGGCACGGTCGAGTCCGCCGTCGCGGCCATGCGCGAGGGGGCCTACGATTTCATCACCAAACCGCTCGAGCGCGTCGTCGTCCTCAAGGCCATCTCCAAGGCGCGCGAAAAACAGGAGCTCATCCGCGAAAACGCCGGCCTGCGCGCCCAGCTCCGGAACCTGCGCGATCCCTCGGGCCTCATCGGAAACAGCAATCCCTTCCGCGAGGTCACCGAACTCATCCGCCAGGTCGCCCCCACATCGGCCAACGTCCTGATTCTCGGGGAAAGCGGCACCGGCAAGGAGCTCGTCGCCAACGCCATCCAAAACCTGAGCGAGCGGGCCAACCGCCCGTTCATCAAGGTCAACTGCGCGGCGCTTCCCGAAAACCTGCTCGAAAGCGAGTTGTTCGGCTACGAGCGGGGCGCGTTCACGGGGGC
>DNYS01000221.1:291-6640 GCA_003506735.1 Nitrospinota bacterium | reverse complement strand
GCGATATGCCGATGGCTCTTCAGGCGAAGATCCTCCGCGTCCTTCAGGAGGGCGAGTTCGAGCGCCTGGGCGGCAACGAGACCCTCAAGGTGGACGTGCGGATCATCGCCGCGACGAACCAGGATTTGCAAACGGCCATCGCCGAGCGCCGTTTCAGGGAGGATCTTTACTACCGCCTCAACGTCATCAGCATTCACGTCCCCCCCCTCCGCGATCGGCGGGGGGACATCCCGCTCCTGATCGGGCATTTCACCCAGCGCTATGCGGCCAAGAACAACCAGCCCGTCAGCGGATTCTCACGCGAGGCGGTCGAGGCGATGTCCAACTACGATTGGCCGGGGAACATCCGCGAGCTCGAAAACGCGGTCGAGCGGGCCGTTATCTTGGGCCGCGACGAGGTGTTGACGCTCGACGATCTGCCCCCGTCCATCACGCAGGGGAGCCGGCCCGGGGACGAGGAGCATATCGAAGCGGGCTCGCGCGTCATCAGCATCCCGGTCGGAACGCCTTTGGCCGAAGTCGAGCAACGGGTCATCCTCGAAACCCTCCGGGAAACGGGAGGCGATAAAAGCGCCGCCGCCCGCCAGCTGGGGATCGCCACGCGCACCGTCTACCGCAAGCTCGAGCAGGCCGAGAATCTCAAGAGCTGAGGGGGGTTTTCGAAACCGGACCCGGACGATCCTCGGCGCTGGGCCGGCGCCAGGGTGTGGTAGGCTTCCCGGTTGATCCACCGGCCGCGTTTTGATTCGATGCCTTCTCCCGAATGGAGAGATCACCTTGCAGGGCCGATTCATTACATTCGAGGGTCCCGAGGGCTCGGGAAAGTCCACTCAGCTGGGTCTTCTCCGCGAATGGATGGAGAGCGCCGGGCTCCGGGTCCGCGCCACGCGGGAGCCGGGCGGAACCCAGCTCGGGGCCGGCATCCGGGAGATTCTCCTGGCCCCCCGGAGGGAGGAGGTTTCTCCCCTCGCCGAGCTTTTTCTCTACGAGGCAGACCGGATCCAGCACACCGCCCAAGTGATCCGGCCCGCCCTCGAGGCGGGCGAGCATGTTCTGTGCGATCGGTTCTTCGATTCGACGACGGCATATCAGGCATTCGGGCGGGGCCTTCCCCTCGCCCTGGTGGAGGAGTTGAATCTCCAGGCGACCGGGGGGCTGCTCCCCGGCATGACGCTTCTCTTTGAGACGCCGATCGAAGAGGGCCTCCGCCGTGCGCGGGGAGGCAACCGGGGGGATCGCCTCGAGGAGGAGAGCTTGGCGTTCCATGAGCGCGTATGGGCCGGATTCAGCGAACTCGCCCGGAAAGAACCCGGGCGCTTCCGCCTGATACCGGTCGGGACGATCGAGGAAGTCCACGCGCGCGTTCTCGAAGCGGTGACGAAAGAATTCGGATGGGTTGGGAACTCCTTCAGGGCCAAGACGCGGCCGTAGCCTCGCTCCAGCGCGACCTTTCCGCGGGCCGCACGGCGGGGGCCTATATTTTTTACGGTCCCAATGGAGTCGGAAAGGCGTCGGCCGCCGTTCTTTTCGCCCAGGCCCTTCAGTGCACGGGGGAGGATCCTCCCTGCGGCGCGTGCCCGGCCTGCGGAAAAATCGAGCGGGGCGTTCACCCGGATGTGATAACCGTCCAGCCGGAGAAGGATAAAAGTACAGGGAAAGACAAAAAAACAATAGGGATCGACCCGATTCGAGACCAGGTGCTTCATCGGGCTCATCAACGCCCCCAGGAGGGGCGGCGTCAGATATTTATAATCGACGACGCCCACCAGGTGACGCTGGCCGCGTTCAACGCGCTCCTCAAAACGCTCGAAGAGCCTTCTCCGGACACCGTTTTCATTATTATCACTCCCAATCTGCATGCCCTGCCCCAGACGGTTGTGTCCCGGTGCCGCCGCCTGCGCTTCCGGTTCCTGGGCCGCGAGGAGCAGCGGCGGATTCTCGAGGCGAATCTGGATGGGGAGGCGGTGGACCTGGATCGGTTGATATCATTGAGCCTGGGCCGGCTGGGCAAGGCGTTCGGCGCCGATTCGGAGGCTCTGGCCGGCCGCCGGGAGAGCGCGATGGAATTGCTCGGCGGGCTCTCCGAGCCGCCCGGAAAGGCGGATGAAGCGGCGCTTATATTGCTGGCCGCCTCCCTGGCGGGGGGAGGGGGCCAGAGCCGCGTCGAGGTTCTTGAATTTCTGGAAATGCTTTTGGGTCTGCTTCGGGATATACTGGCGCTGAAAGTGGCCCCGGATGTGCTGGAGCCCTGGAATGTAGATCTCCAAGAGGCGCTCGAAGTCATCGGGAGCCGGTGGGGCATTCCGGGTTTGATCCGTGCGATGGACCGGGTTGGGGCCGCAACGCGGGACGTCGGGGAGATCAACACGAACCCCTCGCTGACGCTCGAATCGTTGGTGATCTCCCTGCGCCCCACCGTGGGCGAAGGTGAATGAGGATTCCGAAATGAACGACGATACGAATGCGGGCGCCGATGCCGGGCTTGCCGGGCCGTCTCTTGCCCTCTATGTCGAAAAAATAAAAGTGGTTCCCATCCGCACACGTTTCGACTCGACAGCCGTCTATCACCTCGCGGGAGACGTGCGCATGAGGGCGGGGATGAGCGTGATGCTGAAAACCGCGGACGGCCAGGAGGATTCCGGGGTGGTGGCCGACAGCCCGCGCTACATGGAGGCCCGCTACTACAAAGCGCCCCTGCCCAAGGTGCTTCGCCGCGCCACCGCGGAGGATGCGGGGCGGATCTCCTCCATCGAGGTCTTGGAGGACCGCGCGTTCAACGTTGGCAAGAAAAAAATCGCCGAGATGAAGCTTCCAATGAAGCTGATCAATGTGAAGTACGCCTTTTCCAAGAAGAAGGGGACATTTTTCTTCTTCTCCGAGGGGCGGGTGGATTTCCGCCGCCTGGTGAAGGCGCTGGCGGAGAAATTTTCCATCCGCGTCGAGATGCGCCAGATCGGAGTGCGCGCTCAGGCGGGCATCGCGGGGGGATGCGGCGACTGCGGGAGGGAGCTTTGCTGCAGCACCTTCATCAAGAGTTTCGACCCGATTTCCGTCCGGATGGCGAAAGATCAGAATTTGAGCCTGAACCCGATGAAGCTGTCCGGGGCGTGTGGTCGGCTGAAATGTTGCCTTCGATTCGAGCACGCTCATTATGTCGCGGTGAAGAAGCGGCTTCCCTCCATCAAAAAACGGGTGGGGGGCTGCAATTGCACTGCCACGGTGGTGAGGCAGAATATTCTGGCCGAGGAGGTGACCATCGCTCTTGAGACGGGCGACCGGATCACCGTCCATGCCGACGGGTTGACCCGGATGGCGAACGGCCAGTACACCCTCGTAAATCCCATCGGCGAATAGCCCATTATTCAACCCTTCGAAAAGGCGGTTTTTGAAACGCGATGAGCGGGAAACCCTTCTACGTCACAACGCCGATCTACTACGTCAACGACAAGCCGCATCTGGGCCATGCCTACACGACGGTGGCCGCGGACGCCAAAGCGCGCTTCCACCGCCTGCGCGGCGAGAAGGCCCAGATGCTGACGGGAACCGACGAGCACGGCCAAAAGCTCGAACAGGCCGCCCGGGAGGCGGGGAAGGACCCGCTCGCCTTCGCCACCGAGAACAGCCAAAAATTCCGCGAGCTGTGGGATAAGCTCAACATCCAGGTCGACGATTACATCCGGACGACCGAGGAGCGCCACAAGCGCGGGGTGCAGGAGCTTTGGCGGCGCGTCCAGGCGGCGGGGGACATATATAAGGACGAATACGAGGGGAAATATTGCGTCGCATGCGAGAATTTCCTGACCGACCTCCAGCTCGTGGACGGAAAGTGCCCCGACTGCGGCCGGCCCGTCGAGTCGGTGCGCGAGGAGAGTTATTTTTTCCGGCTGAGCAAGTATGAACAACCTCTTCTGGAATACTACGAGAGCCACCCGAAATTCATTCAGCCCGATACGCGGCGCAATGAGATCGTCAGCTTCGTCCGGGGAGGGCTTCGCGATCTGTCGGTGAGCCGGACGAGCTTCCAGTGGGGCATCCCGGTCCCGGGCGATCCCAAACACGTCATCTATGTGTGGTTCGACGCGCTGAGCAACTATGCTACCGCGGCAGGCTTCGGCTCGGTCGAGGGAGGGAGCGGGCTCCCGGACGATACGCCTTGGCCCGCGGATCAGCATTTCATCGGCAAGGATATCCTCCGCTTCCATTCGGTCTACTGGCCCGCCTTTTTGCTCTCGGCGGGCGTGCCGCTGCCGGGGCAGGTGTTCAGCCACGGATGGTGGACGATCGAGGGGCAAAAGATGTCGAAAAGCCTGGGCAACGCGGTCGATCCCCATTGGCTGATCGAAGAGTACGGGGTGGATGCCATCCGGTATTTCATTTTGCGCGAAATCCCGTTCGGCGTGGACGGGGATTTTTCGCACCGCCAGCTCATCAACCGGATCAACAGCGATCTGGCCAACGATTTGGGGAACCTCCTCTACCGGACCCTCAACATGGTCAGGCGCTACCGGGGGGGCAAGCTCTCGCGCAGCGCCGAGGGGCCCGGCGCCGCCAACGAGGAGGCGCTGAGCGGGGCCGCCGCCGGCGTGGCCGCCCGCTACGAGACCCAGATGGAGGAAACCAATCTTCAGGGCGGGCTGCGGTCGGTTTGGGAGCTCGTTTCGGCGGCCAACAAGTATATCGACGCGGCCGCTCCCTGGGCGCTGGCCAAGAGCGGTCCCGAGGAGCGGCTCGATTCGGCGCTCTACCATGCGGGGGCCGCCCTTCGCGTCATCGCGGCGATGATCTGTCCGGTCATGCCCGCGACGGCGGACAAGATCGCGGCCCAGCTCGGCCTGGCCGGAGATTGGCTGTCCGCGCCGTTTCAAGAGCTTTTGGATTTTTACGCGATGCCCGATGGCCTGGAGACGACTGTGGGGCCCCCGCTTTTCCCCCGCATCGAGGATGACACGCGGGCCGCCCTGGAGAAAAAAGTGGCGGCGCGGATCGCCGGGGGCGATGAGAACGGCGAAGGCGGAGGCGGGGCGGAAAAGCAAAAAACCGATGACGATGAAGCGGCCGGGCTGATCACCATCGAGGATTTTCGCCGCCTGGATCTCCGGACAGCGACCGTCGAGGCGGCCGAGAATATTCCCAAGTCAAAAAACCTGTTGAAGCTCACTGTATCGCTGGGGGACGAGCGCCGCACGATCGTGGCGGGGGTAGCGAAGTATTTCACGCCCGAAAAGCTGATCGGCCGCACGGTGGTGATCGTGGTGAATCTCCAGCCCGCCAAGCTCATGGGCGTGGAATCCCAGGGGATGCTTTTGGCCGCCGAGGACGGCGGGGGCCTGAAACTCGTCGGCGTCGAGGGCGGGGCCAGCCCCGGCAGCCGCATCCGCTAGCCGGGCGGAAGAGGGGCTTCCCGAGGGGGAGGCGGAGAGAGGCAGATGGATCGCTCAGAGGATTCCCGAAAACCGGAGCGCCCCTCCCAGGGCCCCGGTCAAACATCCGGCGGCAAATCTTCCGGGAGCCCGAAAGGGGAGGGCGGGGGTCCAGGCCGCAAGGGGCGCGGAAACCGCTGGCGGAGCCGCCGCCGGCGCGGCAAGGGCCCCAAGGCCCAGTCTCCCCAAAACGAGCCCGCAAAGAGCAAGAGCGCGGAGGTTCCGGATCCCAGCTTTCTGAAAAGCCTTCCCGTCCTCGAGGGGCCGGTGGCACTGGTGGATTCCCATGCTCACATCGACGCCGCCGACTACGATGGGGATCGGCGCAAGGTTTTGGAAAGGGCCAACTCCCAGGGAGTGGGGACCATCATCGCCGTGGGCTCGGACCTGGTCAGCAGCCGCAAAACGGTCGATATCGCCAACACCTTCGTTGGGATTTTCGCCGCCGTGGGGGTGCATCCCCACGAGGTGAAAAGCATCGCCCATAAATCAGCGGCTCCGATCAAGGCGTTGGCGGACAATCCCAAGGTGGTCGCCATCGGCGAAATCGGGCTCGACTACCACTACAACCACTCGCCGCAGAAACTTCAAAAACACTGGTTCCGCGAGCAGATCCGCCTGGCCATCAAGGTGGGTAACCCCGTCATCGTCCATTGCCGGGAGGCGGGCGAGGATGTCCATCAAATCCTCGAAGAGGAGCGGGTCTGGCGCGTGGGCGGGGTCGTTCACTGTTTCACGGGCGATGCCGAACTCGCCCGGAAACTCCTGAAGCTCGATTTGCACCTCGGGGCGGCCGGGCCGATTACGTTCGAGAAATCCGGCGACCTGCGGGATGTTTTCGCGGAGGTTCCCCTCGAGCGGATTCTCGTTGAAACCGACAGCCCCTACCTGGCGCCGCCCCCGAACCGGGGCAAGCGGAACGAGCCGGC
>DNYS01000221.1:0-179 GCA_003506735.1 Nitrospinota bacterium | reverse complement strand
GGGATCGGTCTGGAGGATGTGGCGCGGGCCACCTCGGCCAATGTCCGGCGCCTGTTCAAGGTCGGACCTCAGCCCCCGGCCGGAACGATTGCCTATTCCCTGGCCGGAAAACTCTATCTCAACATCACGAACCGGTGCAGCAATTCGTGTTTTTTCTGCGGCCTGCTGAGCGACCGGGT
>DNYS01000075.1:10961-11117 GCA_003506735.1 Nitrospinota bacterium | reverse complement strand
TGGATAGGTTTTAGAGGCGATAGGATATGGCCAATACCATCCTTTTCATGGAAGATGTGTTCGTCACCTTCGATGGGTTCAAGGCCCTGAACAAGCTGAATTTCTCGGTGGACTACGGGGAACTTCGGTGCGTCATTGGGCCCAACGGCGCCGGGA
>DNYS01000075.1:4087-10872 GCA_003506735.1 Nitrospinota bacterium | reverse complement strand
AACGGCGCCGGGAAGACCACCCTGCTCGACGTTGTGACCGGAAAGATACGGCCCGATTCGGGTTCCGTGGTTTTCAAGGAGACCACCCATCTGACGCGGATGAAGCAAGAGGAGATCGCCAACGCCGGGATCGGCCGGAAATTCCAGACCCCGACCATCTATGAGAACCTAAGCGTCCGGGACAATCTCGAGCTCTCGGCCAAGCAGGACAAGAGCGTGCGGAACATGCTCCTCGGCGGCATGTCCGCCTCGGCCCGGGAAAGTGTGGACGAGACGCTGGAGGTGATCGGCCTTCGGGAAAAAGAGTCATGGCGGGCGGCCCTGCTGTCGCACGGCGAGAAGCAATGGCTCGAGATCGGCATGGTGGTCGTCCAGGACCCGGACCTTCTCCTGGTGGATGAACCCGTCGCCGGAATGACCGACCGCGAGACGGAAAACACCGCCGTATTGCTCAAGCGCATCGCCGAGGAGCGGTCCGTGCTGGTCATCGAACACGACATGAAGTTCGTCCGTGAGATCGCCAAACGGGTGACCGTCCTGCACGAGGGGGCGGTCATCTGCGAGGGCTCCATCGATCATGTGCACGCAGATCCCCAGGTGGTCGAACTTTATCTGGGAAGGGGGTAGCCGGGGTGCTCCAGGTCGAGAATTTCCATACCTTCTACGGCGAGAGCCATATCCTGCGCGGGCTGAGCATCGATGTCCGGCCCGGTGAGATCGCCGGCATCCTCGGCCGGAACGGAATGGGAAAGACCACCTTCCTCAAGTCCATCGTCGGGCTCCTCCGGCCGCGGGAGGGGCGGATCCGCTTCGAGGGCCAGGACATCACCCGGTTCCGCACCGAGGCCCGGGCCAAGATCGGCATCGCCTACGTCCCGCAGGGGCGCGAAATATTTCCCCAGCTCTCGGTGCACGAAAACCTTCTCCTCGGTCTCGAGGCCCATCCGGATCGCCCGGGGAAGTACGACGAAAGCGTTTTCGATCTCTTCCCGGTTCTCAAGGACATGCTCAAGCGCAAGGGCGGTGTGCTGAGCGGCGGCCAGCAGCAACAGCTCGCCATCGCCCGCGCCCTGGTCGGCCGGCCCAAGCTCTTGCTGCTGGACGAGCCCACCGAGGGCATCCAGCCCTCGATCATCATCGACATCGAAAACGTCCTCTGGCAGCTCAAGGAGCGCGGCGATGTCGGAATCCTCCTGGTGGAGCAGTATCTCGAATTCGCCTGGAGGCTGTCGGACCGCTACTACGTCATGGAAAAAGGAGAGTTCACGGCCGAGGGAGAGGCCGAGGGCGAGTGCGACACGGCCTTGCTCGCGCGCCTCACCGCCTGAACGATTTGCGCGGCGGAGGCGCCGCCGCATTTATCCGGGTGTCAGGAGAAAGCCTATGCATCTAACCCCGAGGGAACAGGAGAAGCTTCTCATCTTCGTGGCCGCGGACCTTGCCCGGCGGCGGAAGGAGCGCGGCCTCAAGCTCAACTACCCCGAAGCGGTCAGCCTGATCACGGCCGAGGTGCTCGAGGGCGTCCGGGACGGGCGGCCGGTGGCCGAGCTCATGCAATTCGGAGCGACGCTTCTCACCCGGGACGAGGTGATGGACGGCGTTCCGGAGATGATTCACGAGGTGCAGGTCGAGGGAACCTTCCCCGACGGAACCAAGCTCGTCACCGTGCACGATCCCATTCGCTAGAAAGGAGGGGACTATGATTCCAGGAGAATACGTCCTCGCCGATGGCGAGATCGTCTTGAACGAGGGCCGGCGCACGGCGGGGCTGCTCGTGGCGAACCGGGGCGACAGGCCCATCCAGGTGGGTTCGCATTTTCATTTCTTCGAGGTGAACCGCCTGCTCGATTTCGACCGGGACGCCGCCTTCGGCATGCGGCTGGACATCCCGGCCGGAACGGCGGTGCGCTTCGAGCCGGGGGACGAGAAAGAGGTGGCCCTGGTCGAGTTCGGCGGCGGGCGCCGGGTCATGGGCCTGAACGCGCTGACCGACGGGGACATCGGCTCGGCCGAGGTGCGCGCGCGCGCGCTCGAAAACGCCCGGCGGGAAGGTTTCAGGGGGGCCGGATCATGAGTTTTCGCATGGATCGTCGCGCTTATGCCGAAATGTTCGGGCCAACCGTTGGAGACAAGGTGCGGCTCGCCGACACCGAGCTGTTCATCGAGGTCGAGGAGGACCGGACGGTTTACGGAGATGAATCCAAATTCGGCGGGGGCAAAGTCCTCCGGGACGGGCTCGGCCAATCCCCCACCGAAACCCGTGAAGGGGCCGCCCTCGACCTGCTCATCACCAACGCGCTCATCCTCGACCACTGGGGGGTGGTGAAGGCGGACGTGGGGATCAAGGACGGCAAGATCGTGGGGATCGGAAAATCCGGGAATCCCCATCTGATGGACGGCGTGGACGAGAACATGATCGTGGGCGCCTCGACCGAAGTGCTTGCGGGCGAGGGGAAAATCCTCACCGCGGGCGGCATCGACACCCACATCCATTTCATCTGCCCCCAGCAGATCGACGAGGCGTTCGCCTCCGGGATAACCACCATGTTCGGCGGCGGGACGGGACCGGCGACGGGGACCAACGCGACCACCTGCACGCCGGGCGCCTGGAACATCGCCCGGATGCTCCAGGCCTCGGAGGCCTATCCCATGAACCTGGGTTTCCTGGGAAAGGGAAACGCCTCCCGGCCCGGACCGCTCGAGGAGCAAGTCCGCGCCGGAGCGGTGGGCCTGAAGCTCCATGAGGATTGGGGGACCACGCCGGCGGCCATCGATTGCTGCCTCGGCGTCGCCGAGGACATGGATGTCCAGGTCTGCATCCACACCGACACGCTCAATGAATCCGGTTTCGTGGAAGCCTCCATCGCCGCCTTCAAGGGAAGGACCATCCACACCTATCACACCGAGGGCGCCGGCGGCGGCCATGCGCCCGACATCATCCGCGTCTGCGGCGAGGCGTGCGTGCTCCCCTCCTCGACGAATCCGACGCGGCCCTTCACCGTCAACACGATGGACGAGCATCTCGACATGCTGATGGTGTGCCACCACCTCGACAGCAGGATTCCCGAGGACCTGGCCTTCGCCGAATCGCGCATCCGGGCCGAGACCATCGCCGCCGAGGATATCCTCCACGACCTGGGCGCCTTCAGCATGATGGGCTCCGACTCCCAGGCGATGGGGCGCGTCGGGGAGGTGATCATCCGCACCTGGCAGACGGCCGACAAGATGCGCCGCCAGCGCGGGCGGCTTCCCGGGGAAACGGGCGAGAACGATAATTTTCGCGCCAAGCGCTATATTGCCAAATACACGATCAACCCGGCGATTGCCCACGGCATTTCGGATTACGTCGGCTCGGTCGAGACCGGAAAAATGGCGGATCTCGTATTGTGGACCCCCGCCTTTTTCGGGGTCAAGCCCGATATCATCATCAAGGGCGGGTTCATCGCCCACGCCGCGATGGGGGACGCGAACGCCTCGATCCCCACGCCCCAGCCCATACTCGGGCGGCCCATGTTCGGCTCGATGGGCCGCGCGGGGGGGGCGATCTCGTATGCCTTCGTCTCCAAGGTGGCGGCGGAAAACGGCCTGGGCGGGGAGCTGGGCCTCGGGAAGATCGTCGCGCCGGTGTCGAACTGCCGGGGCATCGGGAAAAAAGACATGCGCCTGAACGATTATCTCCCCGAAATCGAGGTGGACCCGGAAACCTACGTCGTCAAGGCGGACGGGGAGGTGCTCGCCTGCGAGCCCGCCGAAGTCCTTTCCATGGCGCAGCGGTATTTCCTCTTCTAGGCGCCATGATGATCGTCGTCGAGGAGATTCGAGGAAAACTCTCCGGGAACGAGACCCGCCGGGTAGAGCGGGTTTCCCTCGGGTGGGAGGACCGCCTCCGGAGCCGCCAGCGGGTGAAGTCGGACTGCGGAACCGAGATCGGGATCGCCCTTCCGACCGGAGGGGTGCTCCGGGAGGGCGACATTCTTTTCGAGGACGAAGAGCGCGTCGTCGCCGTCTTCGCCATCGATGAGGATGTCCTGGCGCTGCACGCCGATTCCGGGGCGGAGCTGGCGCGCATCACCTATCAGGTCGGAAACCGCCATGCGCCGGTCTCCATCGGGGAGGGAAGGGTGCTGACCCCCTACGACAGCGTGATCGAGGAATATTTCCGAAAGAAGAACGTTCGGTGCGAGCGGACGCGTGAGCCCTTCACACACGATTTCGGCGCGTTTCACAGCCACCGCCACTAGACCGATGAAAACCGGCTCCGTATACCGGCTGCTTCAGATCTCGGACTCCGCCTTCCCCCGGGGGGCGTTCGCCCATTCGCTGGGGCTGGAGAGCTATGTCCACGAGGGGACGGTAACGGACGCCGCCTCCCTGGCCGAGTTTATTGAAAATGTCCTCCTCGAAAGCGCGGCGCCGCTCGATGGCGTCTATCTCCGGGAGGCGTGGCGATTTGCCGAAAAGGAAGACCTGAAAGGCCTGATGGCACTCGACCGGGAATTTTCCGCCGCGAGGCCGGTGGCTCCTTTGCGGAATGCCAGCCAGAGCGTCGGTCGGCAGTTCCTCCGCACGGCGGTGGGCTTCATCGAGGATGATTTCCTTCGCCGGTATGAAAGCGATGTCCGCGCGGGCGCCTCGCCGGGACATTACGCCCTCGCCCTCGGGGCGGTCTCCCGCGCCCTGGGCCTGTCGGCGGAAGAGGGGGCCGTCTCCCTGTTCTACGGAACGGCCTCGGGCCTGGTTTCGGCGGCGGTGCGGCTGATTCCGCTGGGACAGACGGACGGCCAGCGGGTGATGGCCTCCCTCGAGGGGGCGGTCTCGCAGGCGGCCGGGGAGGCGATGCGTCGGCCCATCGAGGAGGCCTGCGCGTTCGGGCCCGGCCATGAAATCCGGGCCATGTCGCACCGGCGGCTGCATACGCGGCTTTTCGTATCCTGAGAGGGAGGAGAGATGGACAGGGAACCGGTGAAAATCGGGGTAGGGGGTCCGGTCGGCTCGGGAAAGACCGCGCTGGTGGACCGGCTGTGCAAGAGCCTCCGCAATGCGTACGCCATCGCCGTCGTTACCAACGACATCTACACCAAGGAGGACGCCGAATTCCTGGAGCGCAGCGGCGCCCTCCCCTCAGGGAGAATCGTCGGCGTCGAGACGGGCGGGTGCCCCCACACCGCCATCCGGGAGGATATTTCCCTCAACCGGGAGGCGATGGAAAACCTCATGCGCGAGCATGCCCCGCTCGACATTCTTTTCGTCGAGAGCGGTGGGGACAATCTCGCCGCCACCTTCAGCCCGGAACTGGTGGACGCCTCCATCTACGTCATCGACGTATCGGCGGGGGACAAGATTCCGAGAAAAGGCGGCCCCGGCATCACACGGTCCGATCTTTTGCTGATCAACAAGATCGATCTGGCGCCCATGGTGGGGGCCAGCCTGGAGATCATGCAGCGCGACGCCAAAAAAATGCGGGGCGAGCGGCCGTTTATTTTCTCGAACCTCAAAACGGACGAGGGCCTCGATCGGGTGATTCGATGGATCAAGTCCGAACTCCTGTTTGTCGAGGCATGAGCGCCCCGGTGGAAACCCTCGGATTCGAGCGTTTGCCGCGGCCGGAGCTATCCGCCGCCGGGCGCCATGGCGCAGCCCTCGCGCGCTTCGAAGTCTCGCGCGGGCGCACGATTTTGCGGGACAGTTATTCCAGGGTGCCCCTTCAGATCGTCCGCCCGCTCTATCCCGAGGGCGGCGATCCGGCCCATCTCACCCTGATCAACCCCACGGGCGGCTCCGTGGGAGGGGATCGCCTCGAGGTGGAGTTGGTTCTGGGCGAGGGCTCCCGGGTTCTTTGGACCACCCAGGGCGCCACCCGAATCTACCGGACGAACGGCGAGCCCGTGGTATCGAGGACAGCCATCCGGATGGAAAAGGATTCCGTCCTCGAATTCATCCCGGACCCCATCATTCCCTACGCGGGTTCCCGCTACCGGCAGGAGGTTTCGCTGGAACTGGAGGATAACGCCCGGCTTCTTTACGGAGAAACCCTTTTCCCGGGGCGGGTGGCTTCTGGAGAGGCCTTCGGCTACAACTCCCTGACCCTTCGTTTCGAGGCGAGGCTGAACGGCGCGCTTCTGCTGCGCGACGCCATAGAGATTTCCCCGCGGCGGGCGGATCCCCGCTCGCTGGGGTTGTTCGAGCCCTATCCCTACATGGGGACTTTTTACGTGCTGGGGGGCTCCGCCGGGGCGCTCGATCGGGCCGCCGAAAATACAGAGGCTCTCCTGGCCGGGGCCGGTGCCGTGGGGGTGGCCGGCGGCGCGAGCCGCCTGGAGGGGCCCGGGGTGATGATCCGCTGGCTGGCCGAGAGCCCGGTCCGGCTCCGGTGGGCGTTCGATGAAATTTGGAATATCGCGCGGCTTGCGGTCCTGGGACGCAAGGCGCCCCGTCTCCGTAAATTCTGAAATCGAGAGGGAGTATCGATGAAAAAGTTTTGGGGAGTTGTAGGATTAGGGAGCCCCGCGGCATGGGCGGCCTTGGGCGGCGCGGCCGAGGCCCATACCTTCGGCGCGCAAGGCGCGGGTTTTGGCCAAGGGCTGGTGCATCCCTTCGGCGGGCTCGACCACGTGCTGGCCATGATAGGCGTGGGTCTCTGGGCCAGCCGGATGAAGAGCGGGGCGAGGTGGTATTCGCCCGCGGCCTTCCTGGCCATGATGATCGCCGGCGCCGCCGCGGGCATGGCGGGGGCGGCGCTTCCGATGATGGAGATGGGGATCGCCCTTTCGGTTCTCCTGATCGGC
>DNYS01000075.1:0-4031 GCA_003506735.1 Nitrospinota bacterium | reverse complement strand
GGCGGGCGCGGCGCTGGCCGGGTTCTTTGCCCTCTTTCACGGCCTTGCGCATGGCGCGGAGCTTCCCCAGGCGGCCCTGCCCGCCCTGTACGGCGGCGGCTTTGTCCTGGCGACGTCGGTGCTACTCGGCCTGGGGCTGGGGCTGGGAGGCCTGATGCGCCGCGCCGGGGAATACGGCGTGCGCTGGGTGCGGCTCGCGGGGGGCCTCATCGCGGGGGCCGCCCTGATCCTCATGGCCGGCCTCTAGCCCGGCAGGGGCCTCCAGCCTGGTCAGGGTCTAGCGCCCCGATAGCGTCCTCCGGTTTTGCGCCGGAGCGATTTTGTGTAGTTTGTTGGTGTGAACCGACCCCATCCATTCAATGAGGAATTTTTATGCAAATCGACATGAAAGGCAGATGCGCCCTCATCACGGGGGGCAGCCGCGGCATGGGCCTGGCGATTGCCCTGAAATTCGCCGGGGCGGGCGCGGACGTGGCGATCCTGGCGAGGCGCGCGGACGTTCTCGAAGAAGCCCGGTCCGAGATCGAGGCCGCCGGCGGCGGAAAGGCCGTAGCGCATGTGTGTGATGTGGGCGATTCCGCCCAGCTCACCGATACGTTCCGGGCCGTATCCAGCGATCTCGGCAAGGTCGATATTCTGGTGAACAACGCCGGAAGCTCGGTGCGGGGCAAGCTGGAGGATGTGACCGACGAAATGTGGTCGAGCGATTTGAACCTCAAGCTGTTCGGCGCGATCCGGCTGAGCCGCCTGGCCTGGCCCGGCATGAAGGAGCGCCGGTGGGGGCGGATCATCAACGTCCTCAACAGCGCCGCCAAGACCCCGCGCCCCGAGGGCGCGCCGACGGCGGTGACGCGCGCGGCGGGCATGGCGCTGACGAAGGTGATGGCCGGCGAGGGCGCGCCGTTCGGCATTCTGGTCAACGCCCTTTGCACGGGCCGAATCGCCACCGACCAGATTGCCCGCCGCCATGCGCGCGAGAAGCCGGATATGCCGATCGAGGAATTCATCAAGGATAGCGGGAAGGATCTCCCCATGGGCCGAATGGGCACGGCCGAGGAGTTCGCGAACATGGCCTGCTTCCTCGCCTCGGACGCCGCCTCCTACATCACCGGGACGGCCATCAACGTGGACGGGGGCCTTTCTCCGGTCGTTTAGCGGGCCTCCGTTCCTTTCCCGGCGAGCCGGTTATCAGGAGCGGCGGTTTTTATCGAACGGGAGTGGCATGGCGACCTATGCGGACGTGGCGGCGGCTTGCCTGGCGGACGCCGGGATCGAATACATCTTCGGGGTTCCGGGCTCGCTCAGCTCGGTGGAGCTGATCGAGGCCGCCTCCATGCGCGGCATCCGCTACATCTTGTGCAGCAACGAATCGAGCGCCGCCGTCATGGCGGGCACCTACGGTATCCTCAAGAACCGCCCCGGCGTATGCAGCACGGGCGTCGGGCCGGGCGCGGCGGCGGCGGTGCTGGGCATCGCCAACAACTGGCTCGAGCGGGCGCCCTGCCTCCTCCTGACCGACCGCTACTCGGACGAGCAGTTCCGCCGCCTCCAGCGACAGCGCCTGGATCAGGACCGCATCTACCGTCCCATCACCAAGGGCACCTTCAAGCTGGCCCGCGATTCGGCCGCCGTGACCATGCGCCGCGCCCTCGCTCTCGCCATGGAGGGCCGCCAGGGGCCGGTCCACGTGGACCTGCCCCACGACGTTCTCCAGGCCGAGGCGGAGGAGAGCGACTTTCCGCCCGAGGACGCGCCCAGCCGCCATCTCGCCGAAATCGGCGCCGATCATCCTGGCATCGAGGCGGCCGCCCGCGCGATCGCCTGCGCCGAGCGGCCCGCCGTCCTCGTTGGGCTTCAGGTGAACCGCTCGGGCCGCGCGGCCGAGGAGGCCTTCGCCGTCTTCGCCGAGCG
The DNA here is from genome assembly GCA_003506735.1 of Nitrospinota bacterium. Lineage (GTDB taxonomy): Bacteria > UBA8248 > UBA8248 > UBA8248 > UBA8248 > UBA8248. Next base: position 2,120 of record DNYS01000075.1, on the reverse strand, counting down.
CCTCGGGGCCCCGGTGTTCGCCTCCCTTGCGGCCAAGGGCACCCTGTCCGAGAACCATCCCCTCGCCATGGGCACCTTCCGGGGCGCTCCCTCCGAGGAGGAGATATTGGGCAAGGCCGACCTGCTTGTCCTGGTGGGGTTCGACGTGGTCGAACTCTTCGCCCCCGGCCACTGGAACCATCCCCAGCCGGTCGTCATGCTCGACGAGGTGGCCCACATCGACGACGTGATCCGCCCCGCCGTGGAGGTTGTCGCCGATCTCGCGGGCGCCCTCCGCGCCCTGGCCGGCAGCGTCCGGCCCTCCGAGGGCTGGAACACCGAAGACCTCGACTCCTACCGCGCCATGCGCCGGGGCCCGCTCCATGCCAAGAGCGACGGCGGCATGATGCCGGGGGCGGTGGTGCGCATCGCGCGCGAGTGCCTGCCCGACGGGGGTATCATGACCGCCGACGCGGGCAGCCATAAGGTGCTGGCGAGCGACACCTGGGAGACCCGCCGTCCCCGGGGGTTTCTCACCTCGAGCGGCCTGGGCTCGATGGCGGTGGGCCTGCCGGCGGCGCTGGCGGCCAAGCTCGCCGAGCCCGAAACGCCCGTCGTTTGCCTGACCGGGGACGGGGGTTTTCTCATGCGCCTGGGCGATCTCGAGACCGCCGCGCGCGAGGGCCTTCCGGTCGTCGTCGTCGTCTTCAACGACGGCTACCTGAACCTCATCAAGATCAAGCAGGACACCCGGAATTTTCAGCGCCTGGGGTCGGAATTTGGCGCGACCGACTACGCCGCCGTGGCGCGCGGGCTCGGCTTCGAGGCCGTCCGGGTGGATTCCGAGAAGGCCCTGAAAGAAGCCCTGGCCGCCGCCATCTCCTCGGGCGGCCCCTGGGTGATCGATGCCGTCATCAACCCCGACGGGTATCTTGCAGCGAAAGACGTCCGCCCCGACTAGCCCCGGCCCGCCGGCATTTTTCCGCGCCGCCCCGGTTTGCCAAAATTCCGCGGCCCCATATAATTCTGTCCGATTCTTTCATACCCGGTTCAGCCGCCTTCACCCTGTTAGAGGGCACCTCATGCGGATTTGGGCTCTCGCGGTCTCTATTCGAATTTCAAGAGCAGGTCTTGGGGATTTCGATGCGCGAAGGCCCTGAAATAACCCTTGGCTCAACTGACATTCACCGGGAGAGGATTTGATATCTTGAAACTTGCATTGCGGATGACGGGGGCGGTTGTTCTCTCCGTTTTGGCTGGAGTGGGAGGGATTCTCCCGGCGGCTCATTCCTTCGAGCCCGTTTCCCGGATGGGGGAGCCGATACGCCCCCTCGGCGAGTGGGAGGGCAGGCGGCGGCTGGTCATGGTGTTCCAGCCGCCCCCCGCCGGGTCGAAGGCGGGCGTCAAAACCCGAAAAGCCATTCGGGACGCCTACTTTCAGGTCATCGAGGAGGCCATCTCCCGTGTCAACATCACCGCCGTATTTCCCCGGTTCGAGGAAGCGAGCGGCCTGCTGGGCCGGATTTACCGGGGAAAACTGAAGCCGCATCTATGGGCGGGCCGGTTGGCGCTGGAAACCATCGAAACCGATTCCCAATGGATCCGCGATTACGGCGCCCTTTTGGCCCGGGGAAAAAAGACGGGGTCGTTGTACGGGATCGATCCGGTGTACGCCCAGCATTTCTTATATCAAAATCGCGGCCATGACGATGAAATGATGGTTTGGCTTTTTCAGGGCGTAAATATCCGGTGGCGCCGCTCTCCCCTGAAGCTGGATGGAGGAAATTTCGAGACCGACGGGGAGGGCCTTTGCTTCACCTCGACGGATTCCCTGGAGAAAAACGAAACGGGCAGGGAGAAGGTGCCCGCCTTTTCAGGAGCGATCTCGGATGCCGCGAGACTGTGTTCCTGGATCCGATACCGATGGAATTGACGGCCCATCTCGATATGTTTTTCAAGGTTCTTTCGCCGGACCTGTGGGTGCTGGGCGAATACCCCCCCGGGAAAGATCCGCGAACCCAGGCGGGGCGCCTGGAATCCATGGCGCGGGCCGCGATGGAGAAAAACGCCGCCGTGCTGCGGAAGGTTCTCCGGCGGCGCGGAAAGGGGCGTCTTGTGCGGATGCCGATGCCCCGGCCGGT
>DNYS01000144.1:9133-10515 GCA_003506735.1 Nitrospinota bacterium | reverse complement strand
ACCGATATGAGGGGGGCACGTCATCCGGACCTTTCCGCTTGACACTGTACCTTGCTACGGGGTGTAGGTTTTGGAATAGCGGGTTTTTTAGGCTGGGGAGCGGATTCCAGCCCGCCGCCGGGGAGGGAACTACAATGACAACGGATACGGACCCCAAAAAAAAATTCGGCTGGATCGCTTCACTCTTTTCGGGCGCCGCCGGGACGGCCTGATGAGTCCCGGCGCTGGCTCCGGGTCTCGGAGCCTCGGTGTTCGGCGGGCTGGGCAGCCTGATGGCCTACCGTCCTTATTTCATCGCGCTGGCGATCGCCTCGCTGGGCTGGACGTTTTACCGGCATTTCAGGACCCGGGTATCCATCGTCCGGAGCCGGGGGGCGAGGGCTGTGCTCGCCGAGTTCAAGCCCCGGACGGGGAAGGATTACCGCCTCTATCTGGGCGCGGCGGCGGTGGTCGTTATAATGACGTTTCCGCAGTGGGGGCGGCCCCTGCTCGCAAAACCGGCGAAACCTGGGGCCGTCGAAAACCCCCGCGCGGAGGGAAATCCCTGCGCGCCCCGGAACCCGTGTTCTAAGTAATTGCTTATAAAATAATAAGATATATTTACCGCCCATCGTCTGGGCGGTAAACGGAAGGGGGTCTCCCGGCCGACTTGACTCCGTATTAAGGTACGGCCTATAGGATGCACTCGCCTGGCGCTGGTCGGCATATTTTTCTGATCTTTAAAAAGGGAGAAACACCAAATGAGCGATGCCGAAAAAGAGGTGATCGTTTTCTCGTCCACCACCTGAACCCCTTGCAAGGCCGTGAGAGAGTTTCTCTCGCATCATGGCGTTTCCTTTACGGAAAACTTCGTGGACAAGGATCCCGAAGCGCTCGAGGCTTTCAAGAAGACGGGCTCGCGCGGAACGCCCACGATCCTCGTCGGCGACGAAACGGTGATCGGATTCGACCGCGGAAGGCTCGAGCAGCTATTGGGGATCAATTAACCGGAGGTTGAAAAGATGACAGCCGATGAGCGGCGGCTGCTCTGCCCCACTTGCGGGATGATGATCCCCATACCGGACGGAACGCGGCCCGGCGATATGTTCGAGTGTCCCAACTGCGCGGGCATCATGCTCCGCCTCGGCGAAAAGAACGGCGAGGAGGTTCTTCTCCCCGTCCAGATGATTTCGTGCCCCTCCTGCGGAGAGCGGATTCCCATCGACGAAGAAACGCCGGTGGGCACCGCCGTTCGCCACGACGGGGTGGACTACGTTTTGACCAAGGAATTCGGCGCTTTTGCGCTTGAAGCGGTTTGAGTATGGCGGAGCGCCCAAGAACGCTTGGCAGATGAGAGGATCGTGACGGAGATCGCGCTCCAAAGTCCATGGATTTTTCGCCGC
>DNYS01000144.1:0-9060 GCA_003506735.1 Nitrospinota bacterium | reverse complement strand
TTTTCGCCGCTAATTTTTTTCCAACGGAATATCCATAAAGGTGCACGGATATGATGACGGAGGCACGAAACATCGGTGTCATCGGCACGTCCGCCCGGATAGCCATCGGCGTCGGACTCCTCTTTCTCGCTTTTTGGGGGGAAGGTGTTCAGTGGCATGAAGCGTTAATCGGTTTTGCTCTCTTCCCGGCGCTCCTCATGCTGTTCCAATGGGCGAGGCTTAGCCGCACCAAGGAATCGCTCAGCGCGAATGGTCCGATGGGTTATCTGCTGAACAACGGAATCGTGGTCTTGTTCGTCCTGATTCCATTCACGCGCGATCCGGCGTTTCTATTCTACGGGTCCTCCATGATTTTGGCCGCCGTCCGGAGGGAAGGCGGCTGCGAGATCATGTCTTTGTCGAATTGGCTGCTTCGCCGAAACGATGAGGTGGGCTGAATGGTGTTCTCGCCGCTGGATGCGGTAGAGGCCCGGGCCGGCAAAAGCCGCGGTGGGGAGGGATAAAATGAACGATGTGGCTCATGGGGCCGTGTCCAATCCTTGCCCTTCCTGCTCGGAAGCTGGCATCGAGTGCATCGGCCCTAAACAGGTCCCCGAAATCACGGTCTCAAGCCTTGTGAAGCCAGAATATCAAGAGAATATCCCTCCGGCTCCGCTTTTCTTTTGCCCGCAAAAAGATTGCGACGTGGTTTACTTCGGCGGCGGGGGCCATCAAATTCGGAAAGATCAGCTTTCGGTGGATGTTTGGCAGAAAGAAGAGCCCGGCGACACGCTGATTTGCTATTGCTTTGGTTATTCCGCCAAAGACATCATGGAAGACGCAAAGCGGAACGCACCGCCTGAAATTCCCCTTGTCATTCGCGGCAAGATCCAGGCGGGACTTTACGAGTGCGATGTCAAAAACCCCCAGGGTACTTGCTGTTTGGGCAATGTGGCCTATTGGGTGAAGCGGGCAGGATGAGCGTTTTCGGACGAGGGAAGATGATCGGCGGTGAATTGCTCTTGGCTTGCGGCATAAAATGATACGATCGCTGGAATCCGGAAAATCCAGGGAGGTTGTGATGCAGCCGATGACGATTGGCAAACTTGCAAAGGAATCCGGCGTCAACGTCGAGACCGTCCGCTACTACGAGCGGCGGGGGCTCATCGAGCAGCCCCGGGAGCGCCGGGGCGCGTTCCGGGTGTATCCCCCCGAGGCGGCGACCCTGATCCGGAGCATCAAGCGCGCGCAGGCGCTCGGGTTTTCCCTCAAGGAGATCAAGGAGCTGATGGCGCTGCGCCTGGACGAGCAGACGATGTGCGGCGACATCCTGGCCCAGGCCGAGAGGAAGATCGCCGAAATCGACGAGAAGCTCCACTCTCTCCGGGCGGTGAAATGCCAGCTCACGCGTCTGGCCTCGGCCTGCCGCGAGGAAGCCCCCATTTTGGAGTGCCCGATACTGGAAGCGCTGGACGGAAAATCCTGAGACCCCGGCGCGGGAAGATTTTTCCGTCTCCGGTGTTCAATAAAAAGCCGGACAAGGACATTTTCAGTGATGAGAGGGAATTCGATGGACCGGAAAGACAGCGGGATTCTCGCGGGCATTTTGGGCGCTTCCTGTTGCGTCCTCCCGCTGATTCTCGTCGCGGGCTGGCTGGGCGGAAGCCTGCTCACCATATTTTTGGTGAAGTACAAGGCGTATCTAATGACCTTCGCTGTGGCGGCTCTGGCTATTTCGTGGATTCGCTACAATCGCGAGGCACGGGAATGCCGGGCGCGGTTTTGCGCCATCACAGGCGGGCGGTTCCGCAAGTGGCTGCTCGGGGCGAATACGGCGGTGGTCGTATTTTTCGTGATCATCACCTACACCCCGGCCGGTGCGCTCGTGGGCATCGATTTTCAGAGCGGCGAATCTCCCTCCATCTCGGCCGGCCTTCAGGGCAGATCGGGCGTTATCCCTCCGCTGGACCCGCAATTCGGAGTGCAGGCGAAGCCGGTCAAAGACACCGCCGGCGTGACTCGGCTTGAGCGGCTCACCCTCCGGGTCGAGGGGATGTCCTGACCGTTCACCTGACCGCAACTAGTCGCAGGGGCCTTGGACAGGCTCCCCGGGGTGAAAGTTCAAAGCGTCAGCTACGCTAAAAGCCAGGCTAAATTGCTTTTCGATCCCAAACGGACCGCCGTTGCCCAGATGGCTGAGGCCTTGGGCAAGTTCAACTACAGGGCCTATCCTCTCAAGGCCTCAAAATAAAGGGACTGCCGGCATGAACGGGAAATCCTTGGACGCGGCGGAAAATACCGAAGCCGGATCTTCGGAATCAAAAGGCCTGCTGGGCAAGGTTCTTCTCGGCACGGCGTTTATCACCTGCCCGTGCCATCTGCCCATCTATCTCTTGCTCCTCGGCGGAACGGCCCTGGGGGGCTATCTGGCCGAGAACAAGATTCTTGCTGCGGTCGCGTTGACGCTGGTTTTCGGCGCATCCCTCGTCTCGGGAATGCGAATGGTCAAGACGAAATAAACGGGACATTCTTCTCCCTAATCACTTGAATTTCCAACGATTGGAGCGGCGCCCGCATCCTGCCCCGCTTGGCACCGCATAGGCGCGGTGTTAGAATCGCTCCCGCTTGTGCGCCAAATATTCGCTCCGGCGCCGGCTCCCGATGCTGGAATCCATTCTTCTCGAGGGGTCATGTTATGGCAGAGAGAGACTACGAAATCATCATTGTCGGCGCGGGCCCGGCGGGGCTGACGGCCGGCCTGTACGTCTCCCGCTCCAAGATCAACGTCGTCTGCTTCGAGCGGCTCGCGCCGGGCGGAGAGATTCTCAACACCGAGCACGTCGAGGACTATCCGGGCTTCGAGCTCATCGGCGGCCCCGAGCTTGCTCAAAAATTCACCGATCATGCCGTGAAGTTCGGACTCAAAATTGAGATGGAGGATGTGTCCGAAGTCCGCAAGGACGGCGAGGATTTTATCGTCAAGACCGACATGGGCGAGCACCGATGCGGAGCGGTGATTTACACGCCGGGCGGGTATCCCCGGAAGCTGGAAATCCCGGGCGAGGAAGAATACGCCGGCAAGGGAGTGAGCTATTGCGCCCTGTGCGACGGCGCCTTTTTCCAGGATGAGGTCATCACGGTCGTGGGCGGCGGCAACAGCGCGGTCGAGGAGGCGCAGTTCCTCACCAAGTTCGGCTCGAAGGTTTATCTGGTCCACCGCCGGCAGGGGTTCCGCGCGCACCAGGTCGCCGTGGACAAGCTCGCCGATAACGAAAAGGCGGAGTTTATTCTCGACCACGTCGCCGAGGAGGTGATCGGCGACGGGAAGGAGATGAAGGCGCTCCGGATCCGCAACGTCAAGACGAACGAGACGAGAGAAGTCGAGGCCAACGGCCTTTTCGTCTTCGTCGGGTTTATCCCCCACACCGACATCATCAAGGGGGACATGGAAAAGGACGAAGCCGGGTTCTTCGTCACCGATCAGAACATGGAGACCCGGATTCCCGGGCTGTTCGTCGCGGGCGATTGCCGGAGCCAGTTGATTCGGCAGATCACCAACGCCTCGGGCGATGCGACGACCGCCGCCGTGGCGGCTGAGAAGTATCTCGAGGCCCAGGCGGACGCCAAGAAGGAATCCGCCCCGTCGGCCTCGTGATTATGGTATCCTCCGGCAGGACAACGCTGGACGGGAGATAAAAATGGAATTTTCGACTGCCGTAAAACGGTTTTTCCTCTACGATATTGTGCGGGGTCTTACGATCACGCTCCGCCATTTAGTGAAAAAGCCGGTAACCCTCCAGTATCCGGACGAGCGGTGGGAAACGGCCGAGCGCTTCCGCGGTTTTCTAGGGCTGACGCGCAATTTCCAGACCGGCGAGGAGAATTGCATCGGGTGCCTGAACTGCGAAAAAGCCTGCCCGGTGGACTGCATCACCATCGTCACCGCCGACAAGGGCCGGGCGATGCACGCCAAGGAGTTTTATATCGACTACATGCGCTGTATGTACTGCGGCCTGTGCGTCGAATCGTGCCCGACCACCCCGAAATCCATCGTTCACACGAACCAATACGAAACCACGGGCTACTTCCGCGACGATCTGGTTTATGAAAAAGAGCGCTTGTACGACGTTTGGGAAAAAGAAGTGAACTTCGACGGCCCGCGTCCCTGGGGGAAGCTCTTCGGACTCCGCGACAGGGAAAACGAGAGGCGGCCCGCCGAGCCCGAGCCGGAAGCGGCCGCTCCCTCAGAATAAATTCCTCCTTTCGGCGATCTCCTTTGACATTTTTCACTTCCGATTTCGAGGACATTCGTTCCGGTAAAGTCACGGATGTCTACTTCGAGCGCACCCTGCGGGTCCTGGAAGCCAAAAAAATCCACAAGCACGTGCGTATGGAGTTGATGGCCAAGTCCCTTCCTTCGGGCTGGGGCGTATTCACCGGCCTGCAGGAAATTCTCTCCCTTCTTGAAGGTGTTCCGGTCAACGTCCGCTCCGTTCCCGAGGGAACCGTGTTTCGGCCCTTCCAGCCCATTATGGATATCGAGGGCACCTACAACGATTTCGGGGCGCTGGAGACGGCGATCTTGGGGTTGATGTGTCAGTCCAGCGGCATCGCCACGAAGGCGGCCCGCTGCCGCATCGCGGCCGGAAACCTTTCCCTGATCAGTTTCGGCGCCCGGAGAATGCACCCGACCATCGCGCCCATGATCGACCGTGCCGCCTATATAGGCGGCTGCGAAGGGGTCGCCCTGACCGCCGGGGCGGAGTTGCTGAATATTCCCGCGGCGGGGACCATGCCCCATTCCCTCGTCCTGCTGATGGGCGGCCTCGCCCCGGCCCTCAAGGCGTTCGATGAGGTTATCGAACCCGAGGTCCAGCGCGTCGCCCTGGTCGATACCCTGGGGGACGAGAAATTCGAGGCCCTCGAAGCCGCCCGGGCCATCGCCGACCGCCTGTTCGCCGTCCGCCTCGATACGCCAAGCTCGCGGCGCGGGAATTTTCGCGAGATACTCCGGGAGGTCCGCTGGGAGCTCGACCGGGCGGGCTACAGCCACGTCAAGCTGTTCGTCAGCGGAGGGCTCGATGAGGACAGTATCCTGGAGCTCGTTGGGGATGTGGACGGGGGTTTCGGCGTCGGGACCGCGATCAGCTCCGCCGCCACGATCGATTTTTCGATGGACATCGTCGAGATCGAGGGCGAGGTTGTTTCCAAGCGCGGAAAGGCGTCCGGCCCGAAGAATCTGCTGCGGTGCCGCGAATGCGGCGGGGAGCGCGTCATCCCCCTGGACCGGGCCTACGGCGACTGCGAAGAATGCGGCGGAGTGATGTTGCAGACGCTCGCGCCGGTCATGGAGGAGGGAAAGATCATCGATCCGGTTCCCGCTCCCGGGCAGGTCCGCGACTATGTTCTCAGCCAGCTTCCCGGCCGTTCCCTGGACAAGGTGGAATGATGGCGGGAGACGGGAGGGATGCCGGAATTTTCGGGCCCATCCGCGCTTTCATCGCCGCCCACCGGCGGTTTTTATTTCTCACCCATATCGGCCCGGACGGGGACGGCCTTCTCGCCTGTCTCGCGCTGGCCCGCTATTTCGGCTTCCAGGAAAAACAGGCGACGGTTGTGATCGAAGGGCCTGGCCCGAAGTTTCTGGGGGCCTACGATCCCGAAGGGCTGGTGCGGTCGCGCAAGGAGCTTTTGGCCCGCGAAGACTGGGCGGATAGCTTCGATGCCATCATCGTGATCGATACCGGAAAGCCGATCCGATTGGGGAAGATCCACCACGCCGTTTCGGCCAGCGGGCTTCCGGTCGCCGTGATCGATCACCACATCCGAGAGGATGACGACTACGAAGTCCCGGCCGCCATCGATCCCCGGGCCGCCTCGGTCGGCCAGATGATCGCCGAATACCTCAACGAGGAAGGCTACGCTTTCGACGATTCGCTCATCGTCCGGACCCTGTTCGCCACGCTCTCATACGATACGGGCCACTTCCGGTTTACCAACACATCAGAAAAAACGTTCCGCTGGGCAGCGCGCCTGGTCGAACTGGGCGCCCAGCCGAGCGAAGCGTTCTCCATTTTCTGGGAGTCGGGCACCGCGGCCTCGCTGAAGCTGCTCGGACATCTGATGAGCGGCCTGAACATGGAATGCGGCGAGCGCCTCGGCTGGTTCACGATGAGCATCGAGGATCTGGAAAAATACGGTGTCGCCCGGGATGAGATCGAAGAGTACATTTCGTTCCCCCGCAGTGTCGGCTCGATCGAAGTGATCGCCTCCTTCACGGAACTCGAAAAAAACCTGATCCGGGTGAGCATCCGGTCGAAGGGGCGCATCTCGATCCACGAGGTAGCGGTCCGCTTCGGCGGCGGCGGCCACGCGTTCGCCTCGGGAGCGCGTTGCCGGGATACGCTGGAGAATACCACCCGGGCGGTCATCCAGGCGCTTTCCGAGAAAATCCGCGCGGACATGGGGCCGGATTAGGCCTCTCCCTCCGGTCAGATTCCCCTTTCGTTGATGACGTTCAGCATGGCCTTGGTCGCGCCGACGGCGTTCGGGCCTCCGGCGTAGTAGGCGCAGACCATGATGATTTCCTCGATATCTTCCTTGCTCATTCCCACGTTGAGGGCGGCGTGCGCGTGGTGTTCGAATTCGTTGTCCCGCCCGAGGGTGCATAGGATGGATAGAATCACCGTCTCCCGGGTTTTGTCGCTGATGCCTTTCCGCTCGTAGAGCTCCCCATAGACGCTCTCCACCACGAACCGCGAGAAATCGGGACAGGCCTCCTCGAACTTGCGGCGCCTCTCCTCGCCCTGGCCTCCGAACACTTTCGAGCGGTTTGCCATTCCTTTTTCGTATCGATCGTCGCCTGCCATGCCTGCCTCCTGTTTGCGGGTTCAAGGGATGCCGTATAATGCCTCATTGTCGGCCGGGGCCGAATTTTTTACAGCCTCAAAACCATCCGGGGGAAGTATAATGCCGGGAGGCGCCCGCCGTCTCTGGAGTGCAGCCTTGGACCTCGAGGTTTTGAAATTCGGAATTTCTTTTGGGGTCGTATACGGAATCGTTAAATTGGGGCTGCTTTCGGATTCTGGAATCCTGGGGATTCGGTGACATGGAAATTCGCGCATGCGAGGAAAGCGGGGAGGAAGAGACGGTGTTTTGCCCCGCCTGCGGTTCAGGCGATCTGGAGCCGGTCCATCAAGAAAGCGCGACCGGGGCGCCCTCTTGGGGCATGATGACCCGCCTCGCCGTGAAGTGTTCACGATGCGGGGATGAGGCCCAGCTCTCCTGGCCCGGCCGCGTCCGGTTCATCTTCGTGCGCCAGGCCGAAAGCGCCTGATATCCGGGCGAAGACCATCCTTCATTTCATCGCCTTGGCCATCGCCTCGCCGCGCGCTCGCATCTCGTCGGTGGGGATTTCACCATGGGGCAGGAAGGTCATCGCCACGAAGACGTTCTCCTCGCCTTCGATGATCATGCGATTGCGGTACAAGGGCTGGGGAAAGAAGCCGGCAGCGCTTTCCTCCCGGGCCAGATAGACCTGGTTCCGGTAGAAATGAAAGGCGACCACCGCCCGGGGAGGAACCCACCGCTCCCGGGTGGCGCCGTCCTCGAGCTTCTCGCGGATGGTGCCGCCGAAGCCCCGGGAGTGCGCGTTTCCATGAATGAAGCGGGCGGCCTTCGAGCGGTCGCAGTCGTGGAGTTCCGAGAGTTGGGTGTAGGGGGTTTCGTTCGGGTTCATGTTTTCGGGGAGGGGGAGTTCGGCTTCCCCGCAGGCGGGACAGATGAAGGTGGTGTTTTCGGATTCGGCCATGGCGCGGTTCCAAATTTGAATAAGAAAATGGGGCCGGGGAGCCGTGGGGCGGCTTCTCCCAGGGGCATCGTCGGGAACCGAAAAATATTGCCAGAGGCGGTAGCGCCGCGCAAGGAGCGGCGGGGGCCGGCTCCGCGCAGGCGGACCATGCGGAGGAGGAACGAGGCGGAATGACGGATGCGATCGGGAGCGCGCTGCGCCGGCTTTCGGGCCTCCGCGGGTGGATAGCCATCGCCGGTTTCGCCCTCCTGTGGACGGCCCTTGGCATCGACATCATCCTATGGCTTCTCCGCCTGAGCGGCGGCTACTCCTCCAAGGCGAACCTGCTCAGTCATTTCTGGCCCTATCTGTCGTTCGGCGGAGCCCTGGCCGGTCTGCTGGCCCGGGGGATGCCCAATTCCCTGAGATCGATCCCGACGGTATGGCTCCTGGTTTCACTGGCGATCATTCACGGGAAACAAATCGTCCCGAAAGCGGACCTCCCGCCGCCCCGTGGGGCCACCGTGCGGGTCATGACGCTGAACCTGGGAGGGGCTCCGGGGACGCGCCGCAGGGCGATGCGGTATCTCCGGCAAAGAAGAAACGTGGACATTCTCTTTCTCCAGGAGGTGCACGGAGGGCCCGGCTTTCGCGATAGATCCGAACTCGAGGCCGCGCTGGGCCGCCGCTTTCCGGGCCGGGCCTGGTTCAAGGGCGCGCCCGAAAATCGGTTCAGGCTCGGGCTCGGGATCATGAGCCGGTTTCCTCTCCGGGAAATTCGCACGCTCCAGCTTCCCTCCGGTAAAACGCGCACGGGCAGATGCCGCCAAGCCGCCGCGTTGACGGCTAAGGCGTGGGTGCGGGGCCGCCAGGTCCGGCTGGTGACGGCGCATCTTTGCCCCCCCGCGATTCCCTGGGAGGACGCCTGGGGGCGCCCGGTCGGGCTGAGCCTCGGGACGGTTGCCGACTGGCTGGCGAGCCTGCGGGAATTCGAATATGCCCGGCGGTCCCAGATACGGTTTCTCCGCGCGCTGGCCGAGGGCGGTGTGGAGCCCCTGATCCTGGCGGGCGATCTGAACACCACCCCGGCCAGCCTGGATATCCTCGAACTTTCCGGTCCCCTGAAAAACGCCTACACCGCCAGGGGGATGGGGTTCGGGTTTACCTACTCGCTCTGGTCCCTGGGTGCGCGCCTCGATCATGTTTTTTTCTCGGACGGCATCGCCGCGCGAAGCGCCTCCATCGCAGACGTGGATATATCCGACCATAAGCCGCTCGAGGCGGTTCTGGAA
>DNYS01000202.1:507-2960 GCA_003506735.1 Nitrospinota bacterium | reverse complement strand
CGGTGCAGTACGAGGGCGAGGAGTGCTCGAAGAATGTCTTCTACACCGGCGCGACGCCCAACCAGCAGCTCATTCCGGCAGCCGCATATCTCATGAGCGAGGACGGGGGCGGCTTCAAGAAGTTCTATCTGCTGGGGACGGACTATGTGTTCCCGAGGACGGCGAACAAGATTCTGCGCGCCTTCCTGCTGGCGAAGGGGGTTCCCGCCGCGAACATCATGGAAGAGTACACGCCCTTCCATCACCAGGACTACCAGACCATCGTGGGCAAGGTGAAATCCTTCGCCTCGGCCGGCGACGCGGCCGTCCTGAGCACGATCAACGGCGACAGCAACGTTCCCTTCTATAAAGAGTTCGCCAACCAGGGCCTTCGCTCCGAGGACGTGCCCATCATGGCCTTCAGCGTGGCCGAGGACGAGCTCCGCGGGATGGACGCCAAATCGCTGGTGGGCCACCTGGCCGCGTGGAACTACTACCAGTCCATCGACACGCCGCAAAACAAGAAATTCGTGGCGAACTTCAAGACCTACTGCAAAAAGAAGGGTCTTCCGGGCGGCGCCTCCCGCGTGACCGACGATCCGATCGAGGCGGCCTATCTGGGCGTCTACATCTGGAAACAGGCGGTCGAGAAGGCGGGATCGGTGAATGTCGATGACGTGCGCAAGGCGACCTACGGGATGGGATTCGAGGCGCCCGGCGGATTCAAGAAGATCGACGAGAAGAATCACCATCTCCACAAGCCGGTTCTCATCGGAGAGATTCTCAAAACGGGGCAGTTCCGGACCATCTCCCAGAGCAAGGGACTTGTGGCCCCGGAACCGTGGAGCAAATACACCAGCCCGGACAAAAGCTGCGACTGGGTGAATCATCAGGGGACATATAAAACGAGCTAACCGAGGGGATCCGCGCCGGAAAAGGACGCCGCGTTTCGGCGGCCGTCCTTTTCCGGCAAAAAAAACTAAATATATGCCACTGCCGGCTGCAGTGTTGTCGATGCCACCGGGCCACCGGGTATTCATTTCGGTGCCGGATGCCCTTGGAGGAGGGACTTGTGAACCAGGCCGGATCGTTGGCGGACCGCCGGGTGCGGCGGTGGGGTGCTTCGCGGATGAGGGGGGCTTCGGTTGCGCTCTGGGCTCTGGTTTTTCTGGGGGCCTGGGGAGCGGAAGCCGCCCTGGCCGGGGAGGCGAAACCTTCACCGGACGTCCGGGCGGGTATCGCCAAGCTGATTACGAAAAATCGAAAAAAGAGAACAGAGGCTGCCGTTTCCCTCGCGAAGCGCGGTGACCCGATGTTGTTGTCCCTCCTCTTAGCGCTTCGCGAGGGCAGCCTCTATGTCTGGAAGCCCGCGAAAGGGGCCGAGAGGGTCGTCATCGGCGGCGACGCGGTAAAAAGGGGGGACAAGGAGTTCATTCCCCTCTTCGCGGCCTACGGCAAGGCCCCGATTCTCAGCTCCGGGGGAAAGGTGGTTCTCGCTCCCGCGGGCGAGCTTGCCGAAATCCGGGCCGGCCGGCGAATCCGCCGGGCGATTCGGCCCTACATCAACCGGCTGCGCAATTCCGCCCAGCTTCTTTCCCCGGACCCCAACGTCAGGCGGGCCGCGGCGACCCGCATGGCCCGGCTGGGCGATCCGAAACTCACTCCCATCCTGCGAAAATTTCTGGCCTCCGAGTCTCACTGGTTGAGCCGGCACGCCCTCGAGGAGGCGATCGCTCTCATTGAGTTGAAGGACGCGAGCGCCAAGGTGCGCCGTTCCGCTGTGGGAAAACTGGGCGAAATACGCGGCCTGAATGCTATCAGCGACCTCAAGGCCCTCGCGGGCATGGAGAGAGGGAAGCCGGGGGCGGCGGACCCCGCCCTTCGCGCGGCGGCGGAAAAGGCGATTGAGGAGATCGAGTACTACCAGGGGTGGACCTCGTTCATCAACACCCTCTTCCGAGGGGTGAGCCTCGGGTCGATTCTCCTTTTGATGGCGCTGGGCCTGGCCATCGTGTTCGGCTTGATGGGGGTCATCAACATGGCCCACGGCGAGTTGATGATGATCGGGGCCTACTCCACGTTCGTGATGCAAAGCTTTTTCATCGCCTATCTTCCCGAAAGCATGTTCGGCCTCTACTTCCTGCTGGCCCTCCCGGCGGCATTCGTCATGTCGGCGCTGGTGGGCTACCTGATGGAAATCACGATCATCCGCCATCTCTATGGGCGGCCCCTGGAGACGCTCCTGACGACCTGGGGAATCAGCCTGGTTCTTCAGCAGGCGGTGAGGCAGGTGTTCGGGGCGCAAAACGTGGACGTGCGGGCCCCCTCCTGGCTCAGCGGAGGGTATCACCTGATGGTGGGGGTCCAGTTTCCCTTTAACCGGCTGTTCATCGTCGCCCTGGCGATCATGTGCGTGACGGGGACCTATATCTTTTTGTTCCGCACCTGGGCCGGGATGCGCATCCGGGCGGTGA
>DNYS01000202.1:0-464 GCA_003506735.1 Nitrospinota bacterium | reverse complement strand
GCAAAACCGCGCGATGAGCACCTGCCTGGGCGTGCCCTCCCGGCGGGTGGACGCTTGGACCTTTGCCATGGGAGCGGGCCTGGCTGGGCTGGCGGGCGCGGCGCTGAGCCAAATCGGCAACGTCGGGCCGGACTTGGGACAAAACTACATCGTGGACTCGTTCATGGTNNGCGATGGGCGCGGTGTTCGGGAAGGTCGTGATTCTGGTGCTGGTGATCCTCTTCCTCCAGCGCCGCCCGGAGGGGTTGTTCGCCTCTCGGGCGCGGGGGGCCTGATCCCGATGAAAAGCGGACCGTTGACCCGGGGGTTGGAGCAGAGGTTCGGGGGCGCATTTCTGATCGCCGCGGCGCTGTTTTTCGTGGTAGTCATGCCCTCCTTGAACGCCTTCGCGCCGGCGGATTCGGTATTTCATATTTCGGGTTTCACCCTGAATCTTTTCGGAAAATTCCTGGCCTACGCCATCC
>DNYS01000006.1 GCA_003506735.1 Nitrospinota bacterium | reverse complement strand
CCACCTCCGACAGCGCGCGCTCAAAATAGGTCCTCACTTGGGACATGAAAAATTTTCCCGGATTTTTTTAATTCACAGAAAGAGAAATTCGATCACCTACGCATTCGTATCGACGACGACACCCTTCGAACTCTCCTCGGTGGCCTGAGGCTCGATTTTACCTCTATTTGGGGCGTTGGCACGGGCTGAGGGTTCGACTGAGGGGATGCGCATAAGAACTGACTCCAGCGGATGAACCTTCAATTCGATCAACCATATTGGACTTCAATCACTATTATTCTGATAATAATTAAATTTAGACAACAAGGGACTAAGTTAATGGTGGGTAAGTATTTGTTATTAAATAGCTTGTAATATTGAGGTGCATTATCCATTCTCTTTCATCCATACGTTCCGCCCCCCTTCCGAACTGAGCGGCCAAAATCGGGGAATTTATCCAGGGAATGGATTATTTGCCGCGGCAACCTCTGCAAATGGATTGCTTTAGTTCCGAAATTTTAATGGCAACCATTCATTCCGGGGAGCCCGGTGGGAGTGAAAATACGAATCCAACAGCCCATCACGAATACGGAAGGAGCCGTTAATGGTTATTTTACAGAACCACCGGAGGCGCGAAATGAAAGGATATCTCGCACCGACCCGAAATCGACACCCATCCGAGCAACGGGAGGCCCCTGATCGTACAACCACCCAAGGGGAAAATTGACTCTTTGCACAATTTGCTCTTGAATGGTCTCGGTCATGACTTCGTGCTAGTGTTCCGGTGCCGGTGAGGCTATCCGCAGTTTCGGGTCGACGGCGCGGCAAGATTGGATCACTCAGCATTCGCAGCTCGAATGTATTGCAGAAGAAGCGATTTTCGCCGGCGAACCGTACCAGATTCTGTTTATGTCGCAGAAATTTCGACTCGTTTGTATTCAACGACACTGGAGACTTCAAATTGATTCAGGCGCCATCTATTTTTTTCCGGTGGAATTACCGCCCCTTGCAACGGCTGGGGGCGGTTCTTCTCGCTCTCACGCTAATCGCTGGATGCGCTTCCACTCAGGCGGGAAATGGCAAGGGTCCCGGTCCGGGCGATGAGGTGAGCGACCCGATTGAACCATGGAACCGCGCCGTATTCGATTTCAACCTATTTTTGGACGATATCATCGGCCGGCCCCTGGCCGAGGCCTACAGGGCGATTCTTCCCGCGCCCGCCCGCGATTCGGTGCGAAATATTCTTCGGAACCTAAAGGCGCCCGTAATCCTGGCCAACGACCTGCTGCAAGGGGAGGGAAAGCGGGCCCATATAACGACAATGCGGTTTTTGATCAACTCCACTCTCGGAATAGCGGGCCTATTCGATGTGGCTTTCGACATGGGATATTCCTACCACAACGAGGACTTTGGCCAGACACTCGCCGTCTTCGGATTCGAAGAAGGCCCCTATTTGGTCTTCCCCATTCTGGGGCCATCCACGGTGCGCGCCGCTTCGGGCAAGGCGGTGGACACTTTTATTAACCCATTAACCTATGCAGCCTCGGCCAATGATTATGAAATTTATTTATATGGTCTTCGGGGAATCGAAGGGGTGGATTTCCGCTCGCGCAATATCGAGACGCTGGATCAACTCAAGCGCGATGCCCTCGATTATTACTCTCTCATCCGCAGCATTTACCGCCAGCACCGCCAAAACGAAATACGGAACGGAAAACCCCAGAAATAATTCTCCAAGCGGCAGTTTTTTGCTTCTGGGGAATGCGCTTGCCCTCTTGCTTATCCCCAGATAGCTTCGGCCGCTTCGGCGAGGATCCCCAACTTCCTCTTTTCATCCTCTATGGAAATTCGGTTTCCCACGATGGATGTGGAAAACCCGCACTGAGGGGAGATCGCCAGCCGTTCCAGCGGCATAAACCGGGCGGCTTCATCTACGCGCCGCTTGAGCGCTTCGAGGGTTTCCAGACGGGGGCTTTTTGTGGTGATGAGACCGAGGACGACCGTTTTATCGTCAGGAACGTCCCTTAGCGCATCAAACGACCCCGAACGCGCATCGTCGTACTCGAGCAACAGGCGCTCTGCGCGAATCCCCTTGAAAACCGACTTCGCGATGGCGTCGTATCCGCCCTCTACCAGCCACCGGCTGTCCTGGTTCCCCCGTCAGAGGTGGAATCCGAAAGTAACGCCGCCGAATCCGCTCATGACGGCATTGTCCATCTCAATCCCCAGACTCAGCCATTTGTCCCTCGTCCATCCCTGGCTTTCATAAAAAGCGCTGCCCCCGGGATCGAGCAGTGCCGTGTAATGCGGCGCGTCGAGTTGAATATAGGCGGCCCCGATGCGGACCAACTCGGCCACCTCGTCCCGCAATATATCGACCACATCCGTCAGGAAACTGTCGAGAGTGGGGTAGGCCGCACCGGAGAGTTCGCTGGACCAAAAGTTCACCCAAAGACTCGGGCTGGGCAAGGTGATTTTGGGCGTTTGGCGCGTACGGGGGCAAAGATATTCATACTCCGCCTTGGAAAGATAGCGCCGCCGCCTCAGCTTTCCTGTGGCTCCCAGCGACGGGGGACGCGCGATGCGCCATTCCTCATTCTTTCCGCGCCAATTGCCCCAGAGAAAGGCGTCGAGATCATACGCACCGAACCCATCGACGGCCTCTGTCATCTGACTTTGGAACGATAACCGGCGCATTTCGCCGTCGGTAACGACCGTGAGGCCGGCCTCCTCCTGCAAGGTGATCGCATCATCGACGGCGCGGTCTTCCGCCGCACGGAATTCCGCCTCGGAAATGAACCCCGCCTCGAAATCCTTTCGCGCCTTGAGAAGATCCGGGGGGCGGAGAAGACTCCCAACAACATCGGCCCGTGCGGCAATAGTCATTTCACACCCTTTTGCGGGTCCGCTGACGGCCCATTTACGGACCAATTCACAATTCTGCCATCAAGCGGATGATCCCAAGAACCCAGTCCCGGCCCTGAATGAGAGAGCGCCAATCAATTCGCTCCCGCGTGGTATGAATCGCATGAAGATTGGCGACGCCCAGGAGAAGCGGCTCGATGAACTCCCCTTTGGCGTTTCTTTTATTGGCATAAATGTTCGCCTCGGCGCCGGCGTGAATGGAAAGAGGAGAAATTTTTTTCCCGGAAAGTCTCTCCCCGGCTTTTTGGACCCACCTAAAAAACGGAGACTCGGATTTCGCCGACCAGGGCGGAAGAATATGATTGACATTCATTTCGATCCGAAATTTTTTCTGAAGGCGGCGGTATTTCCGCTCCACGCGAGAGACCGCCTCTCGAATCTCCCGGAGGAGAGTTTCCTCCGCCGCCCGCTCGGTGGTCCGTACCAGGTAGGAAATCCGGGCCTCCGGGGCGATGGCGTTGATCGCCACCCCTCCTTCGACAAGGCCCGCATTAATGGAAGTGACGACCCCCCGCTCGTTCCGCTTCACCACACCTTGCGGGATGAGCATATCGAGTTCAGACATTACTTTTAACGCATTGACATTGTCCGGCCGGTGGATATCGATGCCCGAGTGACCACCACGGCCCCCATGCAATCGGATGGTCACTTCGGTGGCACCCGCGAGTTCCCACACGACCCCGAACACCTTTTCCCCGTCCAATATAAGCGCATATTTCGAGGAAATCCGGTCCGTTTCTAAATTTTTGGCCCCCTGGACAGTCGTTTCCTCCTCACGGGTGATGGCCACCTCGATGGTCCCGTGCCGAACGGCGAAACCGGGTCCTTTTCCCGTGATGCGGGAGAGGACATCGATGATCGCCGCCACCCCCGCCTTATCGTCCGCCCCGAGTGTAGTGGTTCCGTCGCTGGCGATCCATTCGACGCCGCCCGACCGAATAAGGCGGGGGCGGATAGGTTTCAGGGGATTTTTCTTATCCCCTGGCACCATGTCCATGTGCGCCGCAAGCAGCAACGGCGGAACCTTTTCCAATCCCGGGCTCGCGGGGATTTTGGCCATCAGATTTCCAAAATCATCCTTCCAGGCCATTATGCCCAGCCCTCGCAGTTTCTCCAAAATCAGCGCGGCCATCCGGCTCTCATGGCCCGATGGACTGGGAATTTCCATTAATTCCAGCGCCGTTCCGAGAACGGAATCGGCGGCGGCTATTCGCTCAAGCGATGAAGGGGAACTCTCCTCGGCGGCGGCCGGGCCCGGAAGGTATATCCGGCTAATAACGCCGATAAGGGCGGCCAGGAAAATCAACTTTTTACACACGAAATTGCTACATCTCAAAAAATCCATCGGAACCAACCTCCTCCGTTATCTCCTCGCCATCCGCCCCGCCATGGGAGACGCCGGCTCTTCCGAGAGGGCCCGCAAACGCCCCGCCCCCGGATCCTGCCATAATCGGCAATCTACAAGGTTCCCGGCGCAAACCCTGGAAATGGCCGGGCAATCTTTGTGAAAGCGGCCCGGCAGTGGTAAAAATCTATGGTTGCCCAGATCGCTCCGGCGGCCCGCCCATTTTCGACAAAAAGAAGCATCCCCGATAGGCCCGGTCCTGTTTGCCGAAATGAAATATAGGCCACGGAGCTTCCATTTTTCGAGAAAGAGGTAAACAGGCGTGAGCATTCATCTCATCGAGCGCAAATCCCGGGTGTCCGAACTCCTGTTCGAAATCAACGCGGTCCATTGCAACCTGAATGAGCCCTTTATATTCACGTCCGGATGGGCGAGTCCCGTATATGTGGACTGCCGGAAAATCATCTCCATGCCCCGTCAGCGACGGGAGATCATCCAGATCGCCGCCGAGGCAATCGACACGGCCATCGGGCGCGATTCGTTCGATGTGGCGGCGGGCGGCGAAACGGCGGGCATCCCATTCGCTGCCTGGCTGTCCGATTACTACTACAAACCCATGGTGTATGTCCGGAAACAAAAGAAAGGATTCGGCCGCAAGAGCCAGATCGAGGGGGAGCTCGAAGACGGCAAAAAGGTTCTCCTGGTCGAGGATTTGGCCACCGACGGGAAGAGCAAGGTGAATTTTTGCAATGCTATCCGGGAGGCCGGCGCCGAGGTGGATCACGCCATCGTCGTATTCTTCTACGGAATTTACCCCAACGCCGAACGAATCATCTCCGATGCCGGGATCACCCTGCACGCGCTCACTGACTGGAGAACCAATCTGGAGGTCGGCATGGCGAAAGGATATTTTGACGCGAAGCAATCCTCGGAAATTAAAATATTCCTGGACGACCCGGAAACCTGGTCAAAAGCACACGGCGGCGCTTGATGATTTCAGGGGTACGTGAGAATTCCTCCGCCCCCTTGCCTCGCCGCGGAATCCGAAAACCTCGATTAGGCGGCGAACCGAAGCCGAATCCGGCTGCCTCCTGCGCACTCGCGCCTAAAATTCCCCGGTAAACTCCCACAAACCCCTGAAATTGACCTCCGCCGGGGCGCAGCTTGCCCCCATTCGCTGGCGAACCCACCAGCCAGAGGGTTATACATACAACGATTTAATGGAATGCGTGCAACAGGAAATGCGCGGTGGTTCAGGGTCCCGATCCGCAAGTTCCCCCGCCCTCCGCTGGTCCTCGCGGCTGGCGGGACAACCGCATGGATATTACCTTTCGGGTTCCATGTTCTCCCGCGTGAGGGATTCGTTGAGCTTTTCCATGCGGGCGATCTTTCTCTGGCTCACAGCACGCGTCACGCCGTTCGCCGCCTGCATTCGCTCTTTGTCCATCGCGAGGATGGCTTCGGGGCCCTCCTCCGCCCTGTTACTGAACTCCTCGACGAGACCCCAGTCTTCTTCGTTCAGGTACCGCTCTAGCTCGATGAATCCGGCTCTCCACCTTTCCCAATCGGAATGACCGGGCAAGCGGATCAATACGGATAGCAGGGCCTCGGAAATCAGTTCCCGATTTTCGGGCAACCGACTTTCGGGCGCGAAATGAGGCCCTTCCTCGCCATTTTCGAGAATTTCGAGATAGGCGCGAACGATTCTATCGGTTTCTTGTTCGGCCATTCGCTGATCCTAGCCCATCTGGATTTCCGTTTTTCCTCTATCCGGACCCGCCGCGCCGGACTAAAGAAAATCCTTCAATTCAACCATCCGGCCCAAGCGCGAACTTTCCGCGGCGGCATATACGACGGCGAGATCTTCGAGCGCGACCCGCCCATCCACTTCCGGATTCCGATCCTCGCGTACACAATCGGCGAAATCCTCTAGCGCGTCCCGGAACATATCTCCCTCCGGCATATCGAGGACGGTTTTCTCTCCCAGAGGCTCCCGGTCGATGTGCAGGCGGATGGGCTCGGGCGCCTGCGAGGGATCGCGCCATTGCTGGCCCGTGATTCGGAAGTGCGCCACGGCCTTCGTACCGTGAACGTTCATATGAAATGCCCACGGACAGGCCCAACCCGCGCCGACATAGGACAAAATGCCGTTTTCATGCTCCATGATGATCATTGCCGAGTCTTCCACCTCGGCGGTCGCGTACATGCGCTTCATCCGCGCCATCACGGAACGAATCGGGCCATACAGGTAGCGGAACGTGTCGATATGATGGATGGATAGCTGAATGGCGACTCCCGTCGGGTTGAGCTCCGGGCTGGAACGCCATTTGTCAGGGGTCAATTCGAGGCCGCGCTCCGTGCAAAAATTGCTTTCGCTGATGGAAATATGTCCCATCTCCCCAGAATCGATTAGCCCCTTGAGATGGCGGGAGACGGACAGCCGCCGGGCGCTGTGACCGATGGCGAGGCGCGTCCCGGCCTTCTCGACCGCTTCGACGACTTTTTTGGCATGCTCCATGGTGTGGGCGATAGGCTTTTCGCAATAAACATGCTTGCCCGCGGCCGAGAGGGCCTCAATATGCTCCATATGGCTATAGTTAGGCGTCGTCAGGATAACGGCTTCGATTTCATCATCTTTCAGGAACGCCTCGAAATTTTCAGCCTCACGAGTTCCATACTGGCTCATGAATTCCGCCCGTTTTTCGGGCGTTCGGCTGAAACAAGAAACAAGCTCAATCTTGCCTCCACGCAGGGCTGCATCCGCCAGCACATTGGCCCACCGGCCCAGGCCCATGGAGGCGGCACGCACAGGTTCAAACGCCATGAAAATCCCCTTAAGACAAAAAATAATCCGGACATCATTCGAAACCGAAGATCCCGGACAAACTTGGATTGGGAGCGGGATTCTATCACTAAAGCACAAGGGACCCCACTATAGGTCCCACACGGCGGGCAATGCCGGTTTTTCGAGTGGAGATTGGCGAGGCCAGCTAGCGGAACATCGCCTCGAGGGTGCTCCTGAAGGCCAGGGGATCGATTGGCTTGGTGATATAACCATCGGC
>DNYS01000138.1:8035-12589 GCA_003506735.1 Nitrospinota bacterium | reverse complement strand
TCCTCTGACTCTGCAATTCCCCGGCCGGCAGAGGACACGGGGAGGCGAAAAGATCATCCAGGTCCCGGGCGGCGGAAATCCCCAACGCGAGAGCAAACTTGACCAAGCGCTTATCAGGGCGGTCGCCCGGGCTTATAAATGGCGAGAGGCGATGGAGAAGGGAGAGGCAAAATCTCTTTCCGAACTGGCTCGGAAAGAGGGGTGTACAGACGATTATATTCGGAAAATATTGAAAATGGCCTTCCTCGCACCTGATATCGTTGAGACTATTCTTAAGGGAAAACAACCGGAAGGGCTCACCCTGTCCCACATTCTAGGGCTGGATCTTCCTCTTTTCTGGGAAGCTCAGCGAAATATCCTGGAATTCCCCGCGCGCTCTTTTGCTTGAATTTCCCCCAAACCCGACCTCGTTTTTGGCGACAGAGAATTTGGCGGATTTGGGCCGAATTTGGGGCTAAATTATTCTCTGGAGAAAGCTCTTCTTCCGCCCAAATCCCCCGAATACGCCCGAAGCCCGGGACTTTTTAAGGTTCCCGGGCTGCAGAGAAAATCTGATACGACTCTTTGGTGGAGGCGGCGGGAATCGAACCCGCGTCCGAAAGGCTTCTAACTGAGCGTCTACGCGCGTGTCCGGCGCTTTGGGTTTCGCCCGGGCTCGCGCCCGCCGGCGGGCTCTTCTCCGGGCTAGTCCGGTTAAATTTCGCCAGCGCCTCCTTCGGACCGGAGGATGCGCCGGCTAGTCCGCTTCATGGCGTCCCGGCCCCCTCCCGCGGACGAGGAGAGGCGGCACGCTCGCTAGCTGTTAAGCAGCGAGAGCCAGCTCAGTGTCGGCTGGTGTGTTTTGCCACATTGTTAACGGGGCCAAGTGGCGTCCCCGGCGCGCAGCACAGTTGTCATGTCCTCCCGTCGAACCCTGATCGCCCCCATAAGGTTTGCGCCTGCCCCGAGGCTGCGATCATGACCGCCGGGGCCGGTGGAATCTCTTATCGTCATTCGGGCCGCAATAATTAGTCCGCGCCCTTGGTCCGATCCCGCAGCTCGCGCTGGACCTCGAGGTTGACTGTGCGCTCCTTGAGCTCCTGGCGCCGGTCGCCGAATTTTTTGCCCCGGCCCAGGCCCAGTTCGATCTTCGCCCGGCCCCGCTTGAAGTACATCTTCATCGGAACCAGGGTGAGCCCCTTTTGCTGCGTCTTGCCGTAGAGGCGGTCAATCTCCTCTTTATGGAGGAGGAGCTTGCGCCGCCGGGTGGGGTCGTGGTTGTTCACGTTTCCGTGGGCATAGGGGCTGATGTGGCAGCCCACGAGCCAGACCTCGCCGTTCACGACATCGCCGTAGCTCTCCTTGAGATTGGCCCGCCCCTCCCGGAGGGATTTCACCTCGGTGCCCGTCAGGGCGATGCCGGCCTCGAAAGTCTCTTCGATGACGTAATCGGCGCGCGCTCGGCGGTTGTCCGCGATGATTTTGATCCCCTCCGCCATGGCCCGGCCCTCCGGTCCGAATCCTGGAAACCGCCCTCTCGCGGGCAGTGTAAAACAAACGAGGGAGACCGGCGCACCGGCTCCCTCATATCAAGGCCAATATAGGACACCGGCCGGAAATTCGCCACCCCGGATTTTCAGCCCTACCGCCGCCGCTGCCACTTTTTCCGGAGCGTTTTTTTCCGGGCCGGTTTGGCTTTCCGGGAGGGGGCGTTGCCGCCCCGGGCGGGACAGCTCTTGGGGCCGCGCTGGGGCCGTTTTCGGCCCACCGTCCGGGCGCTCCTGCGGGTGGCCGTGGCCCCTTTGGGGAGCTCGCGGCCTCCCCCGGCCAGAAGCTGAAACGTCACCTCGCGGCAGGCCAGGTCCGAGGCCACGACCCGGACCGTCACCGGATCGCCCAGGCGAATCCGCCGGCCGGTCCGCTCGCCAAGAACGGCGTGCTCCCCGGGGAGGTGATTGTAGTAATCGTCGGTGAGCGACTCCAGGGGGATCATCCCCTCAACGAAGTTCTCATCGAGTTCGACGAACACGCCGAAGCCGGTCACCCCGGATACATGACCGGTGCAACGCTCCCCAATGTGCTCTTTCATCAAAAGGGCCTTGAGAAAATTCACCATCTCGCGCTCGGCGGTCTTGGCGCCCCGCTCGCACTCGGAGACATGGGCGCAGATGTCGGCCAGGCGCGCCGGATTCGCCTTCCGGCGATCCCCGCGCAGGAGCCGCTTGAGGCGGCGGTGGACGATCAGGTCGGCGTAGCGGCGGATGGGCGAGGTGAAGTGGGTATAGGGCTCGAAACCGAGGCCAAAGTGCAGCCCGGGCTCCGCCTCATAGAGCGCGATCTTCATGCTCCGGAGGACGAGGAGGTTCACATAGCGCTCGGTGTCCCGGCCGGTCGCCGCGTCCAGGATGGCCTGAAGCCCGGACCCGCTCACGAGATCCTGGGCGGCGGGCGCGGCGAGCCCAAGACGGGCGAGCGCCTTGCCGACGGCCTCGATGGATTCATCGTCGGGAGGCGGGTGATTCCGGTAGACGGCGGCGCCGGCTTCATCCGCCAGCTTCTCCGCCACCGCGCGGTTCGCCGCCAGCATGCATTCCTCGACCAGGCGGTGGGCGGCGTTTCGCGGGGCCCGGACCACCGAGAGGGGACGGCCCTTTTTATTCAGGACGATAACCGGCTCGGGCAGCTCGAAGTCGAGGCTGCCCTCGGCGACGCGCCGGGCGCGGAGCTGGCGGGCCAGCGCGGCAAGCTCCGCGAGCGGGGCGCGAAGCGCAAGGGCGCGCTCGTATTCGTCCCGCTCGGGGATCTCCCGCTCCTCGAGAACGGCGCCCGCCCCGGCATAGGTGAGCGGGGCGCGCGATCGAATCCGCGCGACCGTGAGGCGGAAGCCAACGCGCCGGCCCTTGGCGTCGAAGTCCAGGAACGCGGAGAGGGTCCGGCGCACCTCCCCTCCGGCCAGGGAGCACACATGGCCCGAAAGATGAGGGGGCAGCATGGGTATCGCCCGGTCCGGGAAGTAGACGCTGTTCCCGCGCAGGGCGGCTTCCTCATCGATCTCCGAACCCGCGCGGACGTAGTGGCTCACGTCGGCGATGTGGATGCCGAGGCGGCGAATCCCCCCGGGCAGCGTTTCGATGGAAATGGCGTCGTCGCGGTCACGGGCCGTCCGGGGGTCGATCGTGAACGCCTCCAGATCGCGCAGGTCCTCCACCCCTCGGGGGAAGGGTTCATCCTCCGCCGGGGGCTGAAGGGCTTCGGCCTCTTTGAGGGCTTTATCGGAAAACAGATCACGGATGCCCGCCTTAGCGATGATCATCTCCTGCTCAACGGCCGGATCGTCCGGGTAGCCGAACGATCGGATAATTTTTCCGCGTGCCTCCCGGCGGGGCCCCGGATAGCTCTCCAGTTCGACCTCGACCCATTCGCCGGTCCGGGCGCCGCCCCGCATCGAGGGCGAGATCAGGACGATGTGCGGGATACGATGTTCATGCGGCTCGACCCAGGCCCTCTGCCGGTCGGCGGCGAGGCGGCCGACGATGGTGGTGTGCGCCCGCTCGAGGATCTCGACGACGCTTCCCTCGCGGCGGCCGTCCGGGGCGGTCCGCTCCACCCGGGCGGCCACGAGATCGCCGTCCATGGCGCCGCTGATGCGGCCCCGCTTGATGAAAATATCGGCCTCTTTTTTTCCGCCCCGCTTCCCGTCAGCCTCAACGATGACAAAACCGTACCCCTCCCGGTGGCCGCGGAATGTGCCCCGGTGGATGGAAAGGCTCTCGGGCAGGGCGTAGCGCGAGCGCACGCGCACGAGGACTCCCTCGGCCGAGAGGGCGCGGACCCGCCGCCGGAAGGCGGGGCGCTCATCGGCGGGCACCCCCAGGGAGCGGATCATCTCTCTCAGAGCCATGGCCCGATCCTCGCGGCCCAGAAGGCCGAGGATCGACCGATCTAAATTTTCTGGCGAGGCGCTGTTCACGTTGGGTCAGCCGACGGGCGTTTGGAGGCGGATCATGCCGTCAAGTCGTCCGTGTGGACCTGGTAGGTATTGACGACCCGGGCGTCCTCGAGCTGAACGCAGGTGAGCCATCCCCCGTAGGCGGCGCCGGTGTCGATGCCCAGGAGGCGGGGAAGCTTGTCCATCACTTCCAGCATGGGGGTGTGGCCGAAAACGACCGGCTTTCCGAAATCGGCGTCTGACGCGAAGAATTCGTCTCGTATCCAGAGCATGTCGCGCTCGGTCTGCTCCTCCGCCGGGACGCCGGGGCGCATGCCCGCGTGGACGAAAACGAACCCGCGCGCTTCGTGGCGGTAGCCCAGCCCCTCGAAAAACGCCGTGTGCAGCGGCGGCACCCGCATCGGGCCCTGGCGTGGATCGATCCCGTAGCTATTGAGCGTCTCCACGCCCCCGTTCATGGTGAAGATGCCCCGGGGGTAATTTTCTTCCGCCTTGATGTAGTCGAGGAACATGTCCTCATGGTTTCCCCGGAGGCAGGTCGTGTTTGGATAGGCGAGCTTGAACTCCAGGACGGCATCCACCACCCCGCGCGAGTCGGGCCCGCGGTCGATGTAGTCCCCGATGAA
>DNYS01000138.1:0-7855 GCA_003506735.1 Nitrospinota bacterium | reverse complement strand
CAAAACTGGCGGCAATTCTAGAGGGTTGAATCGTGCAAATGCAACCGGGAGCGCCTCAGTGCACCTCGCCCCAGTTGGCGCCCGTGGCCGATTCGACGGCGAGGGGGACTCGGAGTTCCACGGCGCCCTCCATCTCTCCGACGACGAGCGCCGTCACGGCCTCCACCTCCCCCGGCGGCACCTCGAACAACAGTTCATCGTGCACCTGGACGAGCATCCTCGCCTTGCGCTTTTCCTTTTTGAGGCGGCCGGAGATGGCAATCATGGCGCGCTTGATGATATCGGCGGCGCTGCCCTGGATGACCGAATTGACGGCGGTGCGCTCGGCGGCGTTGCGGAGGTTGCGGTTCCGGCTGTTCAGGTCGGGGAGGTAGCGGCGGCGTTGGAACAGGGTGGTGACGTAGCCGCGCTCTTCGCCCTCGGCGATGGTCTGGCGGACGAATTCGGGAACCCTGGCGAAGCGCTCGAAATAGGTCTCGATGAAGGATTTGGCCTCGCCCTGGGGAATGCCCAGCGTCTGGGAGAGGCCGAAAGCGCCCTGCCCGTAAACGATGCCGAAGTTGACGGCCTTGGCCACCCGGCGCATCTCGGCATCCACGTCTTCCACGTTCACGCCGTAGATGGCCGAGCCCGTGGTCGCGTGAATGTCCTCTCCTTTTTCGAAGGCAGCGACCAGGCTGGGGTCTTCCGTAAAGTGGGCGAGGACGCGGAGCTCGATTTGGCTGTAGTCGGCCGAGAGGAGCTTCCAGCCCTTCTCGGGAAGAAACGCGCGCCGGATCTGACGGCCCAGTTCCGTCCGGATGGGGATGTTCTGCAGGTTCGGATCCGAGCTGCTGAGGCGGCCCGTCGCCGCGACGGCCTGGTTGAAGCTGGCGTGGATACGCCCGCTCTCGGGATCCGCAAGGCCCGGGAGGGTGTCGATGTAGGTGTTTTTGAGCTTGGAGAGCTGGCGGAAATTCAGAATCTCCTGGGGTAGCGGATGCCGACCGGCCAGCCGCTCCATCGTGTCGATGTCGGTCGAGGGGCCGGTCTTGGTTTTCTTGAAAACGGGAAGACCCAGCTTGTCGAACAAGATGACGCGAAGCTGCTTGGGCGAATTGATATTAAACTCCTCGCCCGCAATCTCGTAGATGAGCGTCTGCATCGACTCCAGACGCGATTCGAGCTCTTTTCCCATCCCTTCGAGAAATTCCCCGTCCAGCCGGATGCCGTTCTCCTCCATCTCGAACAACACGCCGAGGAGGGGAAGCTCCATCGCCTGAAACAGCTCTTCGAGCCCGAATTCGGTAAGCTCGGGCGCCATCTTTTCGGCCAGGAGGAAGGTGAAGTCGGCGTCCTGGCAGGCATAGGCGGCGGCAACCTCGACCGGAACGTCGGAGAAGGGAATCGCCTTGGCCCCCTTCCCGCACAGATCCGCAAACTTGATCGTGGTCAGGTTCAGGTATTCCAGAGCGAGGTTGTCCAGCCCGTGGCTGATGCGGCCCGACTGGATGAGATACGAAGAGAGCATGGTGTCGAAAATCGGCGCCCCCACCCGCACCCCGGCCCGGGAGAGCACGGTCATATCGTATTTAAGGTTCTGGGCGATCTTTTGGCACCCATCTCCTTCGAGCAGGCCGCGAAGCGATTCGAGCGTCTCCTGGAGAGGAAGCTGTTTTCCGGCATCGAGGGCCGTGTGCCCGACCGGAATGTAGAACGCCCTTCCCGCCTTGGCGGAAAAGCTCAGGCCAACGATCTCCGCCGCACGCGCGTTGAGAGAGGTGGTCTCCAGATCGAACGCGAACCGGCCCGCTTTTTTCAGCTCGCGGATCATCCGGGTCAAATCTTTTTTTGTGCGGACAATTTGGTAGTCGCGCGCCAATGCCTCCTCCAGGGGGGTGGCGCCGGCCGGAGAGGCCGCTTCCTCAACGGCCGCCCCCTTGTACCCCGGAAGCTGCTCCATGATGCTCTTGAACTCGAGCTCTTCAACGAACAGCTTTTGCGCCGCCTCGATGTCCGCATCCCCAAGACGGTAGCCCTCGATATCCTCTTCGACCGGGATGTCGCACTTCAGGGTGGCCAACTCGCGCGAGAGACGCGCGAGGTCCGCGTTGTCTTCGAGTGATTGGCGCTGTTTGGGGCGCTTGATCTTATCGGCGGAGGCCAGCACATTTTCGAGATTTTCGAACTCGTTGATCAGCGCAACGGCCGTCTTCTCGCCGATGCCGGGGACGCCGGGAATATTATCTGACGAATCGCCCATCAACGCCTGGATATCCACGAATTTTTCGGGGCGCACCCCCCAGCGCGCCTCGACCTCGGCGGGGCCGATCTTCACGTCCTTCACCGGATCCCAGATGCGGACACGATCTGATACGAGCTGGGAGAAATCCTTGTCGGCCGTCACGAGAACGACGTCGTAGCCCTGGGAGACGGCGCACCCGGCGAGGGAGCCCATCAGGTCATCCGCCTCGGCCCCGGCGAGGGAGAGCACGGGGATCCGCAGGACCTTGACGACGCGCTCCATATAGGGAATCTGCGCGATCATATCCTCGGGAGGAGAGTCGCGGTTGGATTTGTAGGCGGGGTACATCTCGTGCCGGAAAGTGGGCTCGGGCCGGTCGAATGCGACGGCGGCGAACTCGGGGGCCTTATCGCGCAAGACCCCGAGGATCATGCGGGCGAAGACCATCACCGCGCCCGTGGGCAGCCCGCGCGAATTGGAGAGGCGCTGGCGCATCATGGCGTAGTAAGACCGGAACATATAGCCAGAGCCGTCGATGAGATAAATTTTCTTCGGTGTCTTGGCCACGGAGGTTCCATTCTAATCGGAAGAAGACGCGGAAATTTCGTCCTCAAATTGGCACGAGTTCCCAAAGACCGCAACATATCCACAGCGGGTCCTGCTCCCAAGGGGGACAAATTCTCGCAAATCCTTGAATTTCAGCAATGTTATAGGGTAAATTGTCCGGGCCTGAGCGGTTCGCCCGGGATTGGCGTAACATGGGTATCCGGCGGGAGAATATTTGGACCATCTGGCCCGGCCGGAACGATTCGATGGGGAGTGAAACCTGACTGTGGATCGGTCGTCTGAGGGTTCGCGCGGAGAGCTTCTCGCTCTTCTTCATAAGCAAATCATGGAGCGCGAAGCCTCGCGCGACAGCATCGATAAGAGCATCCAAATCCTCAAGGATGCTGAGCGCGAGCTCTGCCAGCAGGACATTCCCCCCGCGCGCGGGGACGAGGAGCAGGCCGAGTATCTCCCCTACCGGATTCACACTCCGCCCGCCGCCGCCGAAAGTGCGTTCATCCTGGATGAGCCGCAGACCCCGGAGCCCGTTCATTCAATCGATCCCAACGATCCCGAGGAAATATCCCTTCTGGCCAGGCCCCCCGATCCCCAGCCACCCGTGAGGAGGATGATGGACGTGGGGGAGCCCCCGCCGCTCCTCCAGGGCCCGACCTCGCCCGCCAGGGACGCGCGGGCGGAGGAGCCCTCCGCGCCTTTCCGGAATCCCGCAGCCCTCCCGCCGGAGCGGGTGGACGATATCCTTCAGGAGGAGCAGATATCTCTTTTGGGAAGGCAAAAGGCGCAGCCGCGCCTCCGGCGGGAGCCACCCGAATCCGCTCCGCCGGAAGGGCGGACAAGACTGGGCGATCCATTTTTAAAAGCCATCGAATCGGACGTGGGGATGGAGATTCCCGCACGCGCGGCCTTAAAGCCCCGAACCAACGGAGGGCCGGCCCGGGCCGCGTCTCCTCCCAGGAAACCGCTTCCCGCCGCGATCGAGCGGCTGATGAAATATATCCGGGGTGGCGGCGCGGTCCGCTGCCAGGACCCATGGGGCCAGAACTGCGCGGCGTTTCTTGTCGCCTCGGACGGCTCCTTTGTCCTGGCGACGGATGTTTTTCTGAATTACGTACGGAAATCGATCCAGCTCCTGCGGAAGCTCCACGAAAAACACCTGGTGGATAGGGCATCTTCCCCATCGACCACCGGCCATCTCGAGGAACTCGAAACCCGCAAGCGCTTTCTCGGCATTCTGGCCCAAGGTCTGTCGAAGCAAAGCCCGTCCGTCCTTCAGGGGGTGCCCGGCCTGAGAATGAGCGGGCAAAACGCACCCACCGATAATTTTGAATTCGAAAATTCCACCAAGGCCTTTTTGCACGCCGGGTTCCTGGGTGCCCTTCAGGAACTCCTGGCCAAGCCGGCCGATATATTTTTTCTCGCGGGCGGATCCTACTTCGAAATTGCCGATTTTCTGGGCCAGCACAAAAACTTCACACGCGAGACCGGCGAGGAGGCCCTGGCGGTTGCCATGCTCGGCCAACTTGGACTGTCGCCCGGCCCGAGGAGGGACCTGGCTCCCGCCCCGCCCAGGCCGGAAGCCTCCGCCGCCCCCCCGGTACCGGCCCCGCCGCCCGTTGTTCCGGAAAGCGATCCGGTCGATTTAACCCTGGATGCCGAGGACGAGGTTCTCGAACCGGACGATCCGGAAGAGCCCGCTCCCCCTCTTCCCGATCCGGACATCGACACCAGTTCGTTCATGGATGAGGCCGATGACCTACAAAATTTGAACACGTTCGATTTTGATCCGTCCGACAAAAAATCCATCATGGAACAGCAAGAAGACGTTCTGTCCATGTTGAAATTCAAGGGAGGCGAAATCGCCGGACCGCCGGAAGAAAGCCCCTTTCTCCAATCTCCCTCCACCCAGGAAGACGAGCGCCCTTTCGGCGTCGGAGAAATTTCCCCCTCGGGCCACACCGAAAAACCAATCGAGGAGGAATTTAGGCTATCGCCCGAAAGGGCGGATGCTCCCGACTCGTTCAATCTCAACGATTTGGAAAAACTGCTGGACGACGAAAACAGGCCTGGCTGAAAACCGGCGGAAAATTCCTAAAAAGATTTCGTCGCCGGTGCGGCGGACTGCGCGGGAGGCGGAGTTTTGGAGCCCGAAGGCACGGGGAATTTCCGCATGGTGAATCCCAGATAGGCGACATAAAGAAAAACGCCCACCAGGACAAAGCGGACAATTCCGTAAAACAACCTTTTCACCAGGCTTGGTTTCTTCTGCCCGAAGGTTTCGAAATCATACTGCTTCATCTGGAAGCTCCCGGAAATTCAAACCTCGCGGACCCGGAGGAAAATTTAGAATCCTCCTGTGCGCCAAAGCCGCGCGCGCCGGCCATAATTTGAGCGGCGCGTTGGAAGCGATGCACGATAACGCCCTTTGAAGATATCACCTGGCCCAAAAGCCATCAACGAGAAAGAAACGCCTCCGCCATGGGGGCGGTGGGGATTGGTCCGCGCGGGCCAGGCGACGCTCCTCCACCTCCAAAATTGGCACCCTCCGGAATTGACACCCCCTGGAATTGACACCCTCCGGCGGGCGGTGCTAACTAGCGCTAGTCGATCACCCCAATTCCGGAGACCCATATGCACATCGACGTCCATTGCCATATTTTTCCCGAAGAATATATCGATCTGATGGAACGGGAGGGTCCGCGTTACGGGGCGGTGATTCACACGGACGAAAACGGCGACAAACACGCCACCCTCAAAGGCATACGCCAGCCTCCGCTCAAGCCGTTCATGGATCCGAGCGTCCGGATGGAGACCATGAAAGAGATGGGCCTCGACATGAACGTCCTCTCTTTCTCGTCCCGGCCGGGGGTGTATTGGGCCGACCCCCAGCTCGCCGAGGAACTCTCCCAGGAAGCCAACAACGGCTACGCGCGGATCATCAAGGAGAATCCTGACCGATTTTCGGGCCTCGCCACATTGCCCGCCCAGGATGCGGAACGCTCGGTGCGCGAGCTCGAGCGCGCGGTGACGAAGCTGGGCCTGAAGGGCGGGTTCATGGGCACCAACGTCAACGGCCGCTACCTCGACGACGAGGGGTTCTTTCCTATTTACGAGGCCGCCGCGGCGCTCAAGGTTCCCATCATCGTTCACCCGGCCAACCCCGCCGCCATGTCCGAGATGCGGGACTATCACCTGTTCAACTTGATTGGGTTCACCACCGAAAGCGCCAACTCGATCGCACGGCTGATTTTTTCGGGCATCTTCGACCGTCTGCCCGATTTGCAGTTTATCTTCCTCCACGGCGGCGGCACCGCACCCATTCTCGCCGGCCGGTTTATCCACGGCTGGGAGGTCCGGCCCGAGTGTCAGAAAATCAAGCGCTCGCCGCTCGAATATATGCGGTCCCATTTTTACTTCGACGCCCTGGTCTTTCATCCGCCCATCGTGCGCTTTCTCGTTGATTTGATGGGAAGCGATCGCATCATGCTGGGCACCGACCTTGCCTACGATATGACGGACACGAATATCGTCCAGACGCTCGAATCCGCCGGCCTCAGTGACGAAGAGTACGCCCAAATCACCCACCTCAACGCCAAGGAGTTATTCGGCCTCTAGGAGCGGCTCTTCCGCCGGCTGAGTACTATCGCATGTGGCCTTCATGGGAGCAGACTCTCATCATCTCCGCGACGGCTCTCCTCGAGGGGGCCGTTGGATTCGATTTCGGCCTTCTGGCCGTGCCGGCCATGGGCGCGCTCCTCGGGGTGCGCGATTCGGTCATTCTTTTATCGCTCCCGAACCTGGCCATAGCCTCCTCGAAGGTTTTGGGAAGGAAAATGCCCTCCGAGTCCCTCCTGCGGATGATGCCCTTCATCGGGGCGGGCGGCGTTGGGGCGGCGGTCGGCGTCCTTACGCTCCTGTCCGCCCCGCCCATCGCCCTGAAATGGGGCGTCGGGACTTTCGTCCTGATTTGCGCCGCCTATAGCATTTCGAGGCTGCGCTTTCAGTTTGACCCGAGGGATGAGACGTTTTTCGCTTACTTGGCCGGCTTGATCTCGGGATGGCTCGGCGGGGTGGCCTATGCGGGCGGCCCGATCGCGGTGATGTACCTGGACAGCCTCCGGATGAACCGCACCCGCCTGGTCAGGTTGATGAACGTCTCCGCCCTGGCGTTCGCCGCCGTGCAGGTGGCGGCGCTGAGCGGATCGGGGAACCTGCTCCCCTCCATGGCTATGCGGGCGGCTTTGGCGGTGTTTCCGGCCTTGGCGGGATTTTTGATTGGAAGACGCATCCGGGGAATGTTCTCCCCCGAAATCGGCTATACGGCAGGGCTTGGCTTGATGATAGCAGCGGCGCTTTCGCTGCTCATTTTCGGCCAAGATGGATGGAAATAGATACCTGGAACGCTTTCGGGCTTTAGGAGTGATTCTCCGCATCGCCCCTGAATACGATCTTCGCGGCCAGCGCGACGAACTCCCGCAGTCCCTCCAAATCGCTATTTTTCTCCTCGAAATGAATCCCGTATATATTTTCGTTCTGACTACGCGTCACGTTCCGGATAAAACCCAACACATTGTCCATCGACTTTCCGTTCGGCAAATCTCCCGAAATAAAAACGGGCATATTCGACTCGAAGCGGAACGGACACGAAATGCTGCATCCTGCCACGCTGATATTTTTGACGTTTCCTTTGGGGCCGCCTTTATCTTTTTTTATCGCTTCAAAATCGTGCCGCCGCGCAGAAAGAAAAACTTCGAGGCTAATGGAAATTCTTTCGTTCTTCCGGAGGGAAACTTCCTCAATTTGTTTCGGATAGGCGAGAAACAAAATTCGGAAGGGCTGGACCGTCTGAAACAAAACGTTGGATTTGAATCCCCACACCCGCCCCTCGTACATCCCTCGGCCGACGAGAGTCAGATCCTTGGTTAACTGAACGGCCGATCCGCCCCGGGTCGGCTGCTCCACCATCAGACAGCCGCCCTCCTCCCACCCGATCAGACGCGATTGCATCCAGAGCTTATTCACTGGATCAACGAGAAGAATTACCGAACCAACCGGAAGCAAATCCTT
>DNYS01000210.1:8861-9055 GCA_003506735.1 Nitrospinota bacterium | reverse complement strand
TATTCATATCATAATAAAAGAAAATGGATATCATTTACTACTATTGGATAAGTTTTAGGTCCAGTGAAGATCATTTGGGGACTTTTTCAGCAGCCTCGTTATTTATATATACTAGGCATAGGGAATAGACATATTGCATATGTCGCTCTTTTTAGCTTTGACTAAAAAGAAATATTTGGTTCCACCAGTGAATC
>DNYS01000210.1:7652-8712 GCA_003506735.1 Nitrospinota bacterium | reverse complement strand
TGACTATATACTTTTTCAGCCACTTGAGGCCAATCCGTGGGCTTAATCAACCTTGAAGATTTAAAGCCGGATATGCTCCTGGAAGAGGATGTCCTCTCCCGGAACGGGCGAACCCTTCTCCGGTCCGGAAACCGGATCACGGAAAAGCATATCGGGATATTCAAGGCCTGGGGCGTTACGGAGGCCGCCATTGAGGGCATGACGAAGGATGACGCCGCCGCCTCGGCAGCCGAGAGTATCGACCCTCAGATCCTGGAAAAAGCAAGAGAACAAACCCAAACCCGCTTTCTTCACTCCGGAACGACCCACCCGCTTCTGGAGGAGTTGTTTCGCGTTTCCACTTTCCGCCAAGTCCAAAAAATCCAGGACCTATAATGTGCGCTGATCTGAATCAACTGGTCCAGAACAAGGAAAATATTCCCTCGCTTCCGACCATATTCCACCAGATCACCCTGCCGTGGACGACCCCAAAAGTTCCATGCGCGATATCGCCCAAATTATCAGCGCGGATCAAAGCCTCTCCGCCCGGCTCCTCCGGCTGGTCAATAGCGCCTTCTTCGGGTTTCCCTCGAAAATCGACACCATTTCTCACGCCGTTACTATTATCGGCAAAAAGCAACTCCGCGATCTCGCCCTGGCGACATCCGTCATTCAAATGTTCAGGGGAATTCCGAGCCACCTCATTCAGGTCCGCCCCTTCTGGGAGCATTCGATCGGCTGCGGAATCGCCTCGCGCCTGCTGGCATCTTTTCACAAAGTTCCGAACATCGAACAATTTTTCGTCACCGGCCTTCTACACGACATCGGCCGCCTCATTCTCTACAATCACAACCCCGAGCAGGCGAAGGAAGCGCTGACCTAATCCTCCGAGACGGGGAAATTCCTTCACCTTTCCGAGCGCGCGGTCATGAGCTATGATCACGCCGACGTCGGCGGCCTTTTGCTCAGCGAATGGCGCCTTCCGAAAAGCCTCGAGGATGCCGTTCGGTTTCACCACCGGCCGGGCCGGTCGCGCCAATTTCCCCTCGAATCCAGCATCACCCATGTGGCCGACCTCATC
>DNYS01000210.1:6196-7538 GCA_003506735.1 Nitrospinota bacterium | reverse complement strand
TCAACAATTCCACGATACGGCCGACCTGTTTCTGAAAGATATCGTACGATGAGCGAACCGGAATCTCAAAAAATGCCCAAACCCGGTGATATCGAGGCGCGCCTGAATTTCTTCGAGGAATCCAACCGCTGGACCTTGGAAGCCCTCGGGATGGTCTCTTCGCTGAGCGACTTTCACGCCACCCTCAACGGAAGGGAAAGCCGGCAAAGCCCCAAGGAAATTCTCGCCGAAACCCGGGTACGCCTGAAGCGCTTGTTCACTTTCGAGGCCATGGCGTTCTTCCTCATCAGTGAGGAGGATTTCGATTTTGTCCTGACAGATTGCGAACCCGAAGAGGACGGGAAAAACTGCAAAATGAGGCGAATCGCCTGATTGCGGACGACACGTTTTCATAGACCCTTTATCAATCCAGATCCGTAATGGTGCCCGCCGAGAAATATGGCCAAAGAATCCTGCTTCACTCCCTTTCCACGAAAACCCGGGCCCGCGGGATGTTCCTCGGGATTCTTGACCGGGACGCGATGACCGTCTACGACACCTCGCTGAGCCTCTTGTCCATCGTCCTCCTGAACAGCGCCAACGCGCTCGAGAGCTTCGAGTATTTCGACATGATCAAGGAGCAAAATGCATCGCTCGAAGTTGCCGTGGCCGAGCGGACCCGGCAACTGGAGATCGCAAAGGAGCAGGCCGAACGCGCCAACAACGCGAAAACGGAGTTTTTGTCCAACATGAGCCATGAGCTGCGGTCGCCGCTGAACTCGATCATCGGCTTCAGCGATGTTCTTCTCCTGAACTCGAAGGACAGCGGGGTTCAGGATCTTGTTCCGAAAATCAAGGAAGCGAGCGAATATCTGACCCGGCTGATCGAGGACCTTCTCGACATCGATCGCATCGAAGCGAGAAAAATCAAATTAAAACTGAAAGAGGATTCCCTCAATAAAATCGTGGAATCGGACGTGGATTTGCGCTTCGTTCAACTCCCGAAAGAATTTTCCATCGAATTGGCGCTCGATCCCAAGTGCGGCACGATGATGCTCGATTCGACCCGGATCAGCCAGATCTTATTAAATCTCCTGGACAACGCGGTGAAATTCTCGCCCGGCGGGGGGAAGATCCGGATCTGCACGGAGGTCCTTGAAAGCGAAACATGGACCATTGTCCAGGACGAGGGTATCGGCATCGAGGCCGGTAT
The DNA here is from genome assembly GCA_003506735.1 of Nitrospinota bacterium. GTDB lineage: Bacteria > UBA8248 > UBA8248 > UBA8248 > UBA8248 > UBA8248. Next base: position 6,346 of record DNYS01000210.1, on the reverse strand, counting down.
GACAGAATCCATCTTCGAGCGTTTCCGGCAGGTCGAGGAAGGCCACCGCCGGATGACGGGCGGGCTGGGAATCGGCCTCAGCCTCGCGAGGGATCTCATCTCCCTGCACAATGGGCGGATCTGGGCGGAAAGCGAGCCAGGGAAAGGCAG
>DNYS01000210.1:0-6082 GCA_003506735.1 Nitrospinota bacterium | reverse complement strand
AGGACAATCATCACCTGATGAAAATGCTGATGAAGGGGGCGGGTGAAATCTTTTTCGCTTTCAACGGAGAAGAGGCCATCGAGGCGATAGGCCGGAATCGGCCCGATATCGTCATCATGGACCTGTGGATGCCGATCATGGACGGGTTCGCCGCCATCGCCCGGATCAAGGACGACCCTTCCACGAAGGACATCCCCATCCTCGGCGTCAGCACCCAGGCCTTGGCGGTGGACCGGGAACGGTGCCATCGCGCCGGTGCGGACGGATTTCTTTCCAGGCCGGTGGACTTCGGCGCTCTAAACCGGGAAATTCGGAAAATCCTCGGCTAGGCGCCCGACACCGGGAAGGGCTTCTCAGCAAGGCCGCGAGCGGGATCGCACCCACGCTCAATTCCCCCGCATGGAATTCTGCCTACTGGAACATCTCCGCCGGAAGATCGTAGAGAAGGCGCGCCGCCCGGATGAGCAGCACATCGTTCACGCCGTCCGAGTGGAGAAAGCTCGCCGCATCGCGCAGGTATTTTTCCATCGGATAATCTTTCATATAGCCATAGGCCCCGAACAGCTCGAGCGCCTCTTTCGTCACGTCGAAAGCAGTGGTCGCGGCGAAGACCTTGGCCATCGGGGCCATGGAGTAGTCGTTTTCCTCATCGGGCGAGTCGATGTTGTAGGCCGCGCGGTAGAGATAGGCCCTGGCCGCGTCCAGGCGCATTTTCATGCTCGCGAGCTTGTGGTGGGTCAGCTGGTGGTGAATCATTATTTTGCCGCCGATGAACCGCTCCTTGGCACGTTCGACCGCCGCCTCGTAGGCGGCCCGGGCCGTTCCGAGAACGGTCGCCCCCGCCTGGATGTTGCTCCCCTCCTCGGCGAGGAATTTGAGCACGTCGGGCATCCCGCCGCCGCGCCGGCCGACAAGGTTTTCCTTGGGAATGGTGCAGTCGTCGAAGTTAACGGTGCTGTTCCAGACGAGGCGCTGGCCCATCTTGTCCTCGGTTTTGCCGATGGAAAATCCCGGCGAATCGCTGGTGACGAGAAATGCGCTGAACCGCTCGTAGAAGTCCTTGTCCGGATCGGTCACGGCGAACACGAGATAGAGCTTCGATAGGCCGGCGTTGGAGATGAAGCATTTCAAGCCGTTGAGAACCCACTTGTCCCCCTTGAGCTCGGCCCGCGTTTGGATGGTCTCTTTGCGCTCCATGGGCGGAATGTAGTTCGACCCGCCGGATGGCTCGGTGATGCAAATCGAAAGGACGCATTCGGGATCGTCGCGGAACATCGGGATGAACCGCTCCTGCTGTTCCTCGTTGCAAATTTTGACGATGGCGCCCGATATCTTCCATATCTGATCGAGGCAGACCGCAAAACCCAGGTCGCCCGCCGCTATCTCCTCGCCCACCACGCACCGCGTAATGATATCGGCCTCGATGCCGCCGTCCTCTTTCTTCAACGAGAGGGTGCGGAGCCCCACCTCGTCGGCCTTGCGAAGCAAATCCCAGGAGAAGCCCTTGTGGGGGTCGGGTTCGCGGTCGAGTTCGGCCCGGACGGGGATGATCTCTTCGCGGACAAATTTCCGCGCCAGATCGCGAAGCTTGACCTGCTGTTCGGCGAGCTTGAAATCGACCATCGGCACTCCTCCAAATTATGGCGATCAATTGGATATGAATTCTGTGCCGTTCCCGAAAGGACGGCTCGCTCTCCCGCCAGGGCCTCGGCCGCATGGCCACGAAAATATAGCCACCGCAGGGTTTTCCCCGCCACTCCCATTGCCCGGATGGAGGCCGGAGGATGATAGGCGCACCTACCGGCGGTTGTCTCCTTCTCCCCGTGTCATTCTAGGGACGCACCGGCGAGAGTGAAAGCCCCGCTTGGGGCGAACCCATTCCCTATGCAGTGGGAGCCTCTATTTTAAGGCATTTTTGGGAGGCTTCAAGCGCCTCCCCCGTATTTTGGAAAAATTTATCTTTTATCTGAGTTTTCTGCCCCCCGGACGATGGCAGGCGGGCGGGTTTCCAGCCCTCCATAATAAGAATATTATATCTTAATTATGAACAATGCCACCACCGCTCCGTTCATTGCGGTTGGGCCTCATCGGTGGTTAGGTAGATGGATCCTGTCCGGAATCTTGCTGAAGGAGATTTTTCATGCGCGCCGTTTACGTCGAAAAACCCCACTCGTTTGAAGTGAAAGATATGCCCGATCCCCGGCCGGGGCCGGATGAGGTGCTCGTCCGCGTCAAGGCGTGCAGTTTCTGCGGCTCCGACATCCACCTGATCGAAGGGAAGATGCCAGGTGTGGTGTATCCCCTCATACCCGGCCACGAATGGACGGGCGAGGTGGTCTCGGCCGGCGAGCGCGTCGATGAGTTTGCGCCGGGCGACCGCGTCGCCACCGAGAGCCACGCCGGTTGCGGGCGGTGCCGCAACTGTGTCCGGGGCTTTTACACGATCTGCGAAAACTACGGCCGGCGCCCGATTCACCGCCAGGTGGGCATGACCACCAACGGCGGGTTTTCGCAGTTCTGTGCCGTCCCGGTGAAACTCCTCCACCGTCTCCCCGATGCCATGTCCTTCACGGCGGGAACGCTGATGACGACGGCGGGAACGGCGGTCGTGGGCCTGGAGCGGTGCGGAGTCGAAACCGGCGACCGGGTCTTGGTGTACGGGGCCGGGGCGGTTGGCCTGCTCACGATGCAGTTCGCGCGCTTCCTCGGCGCGGGGGAGGTGTGCATCGTGGACACTGTCGCCTCGCGTCTCGAAACCGCCAAAAAGCTGGGGGCCGAGATTACCGTGCACGCGGGGGTGGAGGAGCTGGACACCGTTCTGTCGGAGCGGGGCTGGAAGGGGGGGCCGGACCTCACCGTCGAGGCGGCCGGCGTCCCCGCCCTTCAGGCGGAATGTATCCGGCGGGTGCGGCGCGGCGGCCGCGTCCTTTTGCTCGGCATCACCGGCGGCGAGGAGCCTCCAGCGCCATTGAACAGGCTGTCGCTGGATCAAATCACTATCTACGGCATCCGGGGAGAGGGCGATTTTTCCGTGGAGCGGGCGATCCGGGCCTACGAAAGCGGCCGGATCGACAGCGCCCCCATCAACACCCACACGTTCCCGCTCGAGGAGTTCCGCCACGGCTTCGAAGTGTTCGGCGGGAAAAAAGATGACGCCATCAAAGTGGTCTTGGAGTGCTGACCCTGCGGGGGTGGGGGGCTTGGCTGTCTTTTTGCGGTTTAAGCGGGGGCCAGGCCCTGGCGGCTAATCTTCTCTGAAAAATAAGCGGATTCTCTCAAACCGGCATGGCTATCGTCTTCCGGCGGCTTTCCGTTCCGGCCGTAGACTCCGCGCGCTGAAAATCCTTGCTCTTCATCGGCCGGTGTCCTTCGGGGGGATCGATAAAAATCGGATCCCCGATTTCTTCTCCTCCTTATCGATGCCCCGGTTGGAAATTTCCCAGCCTACGGCACCGGCGGCGTCGGGCGAATTCGCGCCGGAAATGCGGTAATGCTAGAATGAATTCATCGGAGGCAACCAATGGAAACTCCCCGGGTTGAAAACACCGGCCCGGGAAGCGGGTTCCGGAATATTTTTGGGGATATTTCCCTTTTATTCGGCAAGAAGGAGAGCCTCCTTTGTACAAAGCCACCGACGGCATCATCCTTCCGACCACCATCATTGGTTCCCTCCCCCGGCCGCATTGGTACACCGAAAATCTGGGCACGCGCAGATTTCGCGAGGCCATGACCAACGCCCGGTTCCGGGAGCAATACACCGACGCCGTTTCATCCTATTTGCGCGATGAGGAGGTGGCCGGCCTCGACATCTGCACGGACGGAGACTGCCGCTTCGACACCGACGTGGGCGGCCACTCCTGGTTCAGCTACGCACCCCGCCACATGGAAGGCTTCGAGGGCTTTCATCCCTACCGCATTCCCAAGGAGGGCGGACGGGCGGTAGTCCCGCCCGGGCGGATTCTGCACGATGTATCCGAAGCCCGCCTCATGCCCGAGATCGTGGGGCCGGTCGGCCGGGGCGATTTGCAATACACCGCCATTTGGAAAACCGCGCAGCGGCTCACCAAACGGCCCGTCAAATTCGGCACCATCACCCCCGAGCTCATCGCGATGGGCGTGAAGGACAGCTACTACAAGAATATCCGTGAGCGCATCCAGGCCATCGGCGACGCCCTGAACGAGGAACTCACCGAGGTGGCGCGGGCTGGATGCGCCGCCATCCAGATGGAAGAGCCCCAGGTCCACCTCCTCGCCGCCAAGGGCCTCTCGGGCGGAGAGATTACCCCCGAATACATGCGCGAGGTCTTCAACGACACCGTGCGGGGCCTTCGGGACCTCACCGAGGTCTGGTGCCACACCTGCTGGGGCAATCCCGCCCAGCAGCGGATCTTCGATAAGGTGCAAAGCTACGCGCCGGCGCTGGGGGAGTTGAACAAGATCGACGCCGACATCCTCACCTTCGAATGCTGCAGCTCGGGAGGCATGGACCTCGAGGCGATCGGAAAAACCATCACCGACAAGAAAATCGCCATCGGCGTCGTGGACCATCACTCCCTCCAGGTGGAAACCCCGGAGGAGGTGGCGGGCCTCATCCGCCGGGCGCTCAACCATATTCCGCCCGAGCGGCTGGTCCTCTGCTCGGACTGCGGCATGGGCCGCGAGGGCATGAGCCGGAGGCACGCCTTCTACAAGATGGCCTCCATCGTCCAGGGGACCAACATCGTCCGCCGCGAGCTGGGGCTTCCCGAGGCGGAATGCCTGGCGGCCGATCCCCGCTATTCGCTCGTCGAGAGAGAGGAATAGAAAAAGAGCCGGCTTTCGCCGGCCCCATGATCTCCTTGGTCGGGGCGAGAGGATTTGAACCTCCGGCCCCCTGCTCCCAAAGCAGGTGCGCTACAGTATACTTAGCCATACAGAGTTTTAGAAAAATCCCTCTATTCATTGAATATACTTGAATAACGGGCCATTACCCCCTATTCTTACCTTAGAAATAAAACAACGCCCACCTTACAATAGCCTTACATTTTTTAGAGCAGGAGTTCTGCAATGCCGACGGTCAAGATCACGAACGCATCGCTGAGGACGATGGAACCCGCACCTGAACCCGGCAAGCAAATTCTTTACTGGGATACCGACCTGGCTGGTTTCGGTGTACGCATCGCCCCTGGCGGAAAAATGACTTACATCGTCCAGAGAGACGTGAAGGGAAAAACTCGACGTATCTCGCTAGGGCCGATTGTAGCCTTTCCCCTTAGCGAGGCACGGAAATTCGCCCAGGCGGAAATCGGCAACATGCTCAGGGGCATCGATCCCGTGATCGAGAAGCGCAAGAACCGTACAAGCTCCTTCACGCTCGGCGCGGCGCTAGATTACTACCTAGAGAAAAACCGAGAGCTTCGAGAGAAAACGAAGAGGGACTTCCGCTCCACCATCGAGAAAAACCTTTTATCCTGGCTCGGCAAGCCGCTTCGGGGTATAGACCGCGACATGGTCGAGAAGCGCCACAGCGAGATCCAGCGGGAAGTCGCCGCTCGTGGACGGTCAGCGGGCCGTGAGGGCATCACCGGGGAGCGGACAGCCAACATGACGATGAAGTACTTGAGGACGCTCTGGTACTTCTCATCTGAGAAAGTCGCCGACTTGCCCGATTGCCCGGTGAAACGACTAACGAACACAAAGGCGTGGTTTGAGGAAAATGCACGGGAGGACCGGCTCAGTGATGAGCAGCTTCCGCGCTTCTACGAAGCAGCCCAATCACTTCCCAACGAAATCCAGCGAGACTATCTTATTTTCGTACTATTTACGGGCCTGCGACGGCGGGAGGCTGCGGCGCTAGAGTGGAATGAGGTCGATCTAAAAAACCAAATACTGCGGCTCCCGAAAGAGCGAACCAAGCAAAAGAGAAAGCTCGAACTGCCCCTCTCGGAATTCGTCTGCGAGATTCTCGCCCGCAGGCTAGAACTTTGGGATGGCCCATACGTATTCCCTGCTTCATCCAGGTCGAAACACATCGAGTATGGAGGGCGATACGGATTGGGCCTAATCCGAAAAAAGACGGGCATCCATGTCACAATCCATGGTC
>DNYS01000048.1:10651-12517 GCA_003506735.1 Nitrospinota bacterium | reverse complement strand
CGGAAGCGCGCCCTCGTCGTCGCCCGGGAGGGCGTGGAAGACGTGCATATCGTGGCCCGGTTCGGCCGTGAAGATGAATTCGTGGGGAAGGCTCCGCAGCCAGTTGAGCTGGTCGTCGGTCATGTGCTCGCGGGTGAGCCTGCTGCCGTCGTTCCGGTTTGGGAAGGGGTTGTCTTGCTCGTCCACCTTGTCGATCACCCAGCGGTCGAAGTTTCCCAGGATGGCCAGGCAGTTTTTCCGGGACCGGAGCCGATCGACCACCTCGCCGGGCTCGGGCCCACCCATGACATGATCGCCCATGACAATTTCCCAATCGACATTGTGCTTGTCCACCTCGGCCAGGATGACATCCATCGGCGCGAGCTGGGCATGGATATCCGCATACAGGGCGAATTTCATCATTTTTCCCTCNNAAAAAAAGAAATTTGGGAAGATTCCGCTCTCCCGTCAAACCGGTTTTCGAATGTGGGGGAAGATTACCCAGGCGGGTGGGGGCTGGCAAACCGCCGGGCGCGAAACCGGGAGGCGGTGCAGGTGGCTTGCGGTGGGGGGGGCTTGCGGTTCAGTTTCTCCAGCCGGGGCCCTTGAGGTGGCCTCTCAGGTAGGCGATCTGGCCTGCGTGCTGGTTGAAGTCGGTGGCGAGAATGACGAGAAGGCTCGCGACAGTGACGCGGCCCTCCCGGTAGTGGGGAACCTCGCGGTCGAGATCGGCGGGCGTGAGCCCGGCGAGGCAGGCGCCGATTCGCTCCCGGACGGCATGAAGGTAGCCCAGCAGGTCGTCCTTCCCGGCGCGGAGGGAGGCGACCTGCTCCACAGTGTGCCCAAAGCCCGTGTCGCGGTCGCCGAACTGAGGGGCGATGCGCTCGCGCCAGCCGCCCGCGAGCCAGGCCTGGGTCTCGCCGGAGATGGCCTCGGCGATGAGGTCGGCCGTGCGGGTGGCATGCCAGGCGAGCCACCCGGCGAGGTTGGAGTGCGCCTCCGGCCGGATGAGCAGGTCTTCATCGTTCAGGCCATCGAGGGCCTCTTCGAGGCGCACGGTGTTTCGCTCGAAAATTTTTGTGGTGAGCTCTGGAGCTTCCATCCAAAAATCATCGTCTGGAGAAAAGAGGCGCCCTTCGGGATTTTCCGCGCAGGCTAGGCGACACGGTTCCTGGGCTTTTTTCTGCTCAGAACGCGGAGGACTTCTTCCGCCGATTTGCGGCGGAGCTCCTCCTGGGCGGCGGTCGAATACCAGGCGCTGTGCGGGGTGATTAGGCAGCCGGGCACGCCGATGAGAGGGTGTTTTCCGGAGGGGGGCTCCTCGCAGAGGACATCGAGCCCCGCGCCCCGGATCTGGCCCGCGCGAAGCGCCCGGCGCAGGGCGGGCTCGTCGATCAGCTCACCGCGGGCGACGTTGATGAGGACGGCCTCGGGCTTCATTTTCGAGAGCGCCTCGGCGCCGATCATGCCGCGCGTCTTGGGGATGAGCGGGGCGTGGAGGGTGATGTAATCCGAGGCGCGGAGCAGCCTGGCCATGCCCGTCTTCTCGGCCCGGATCCGCTTGAAGGCGGCCTCGGGGGCGAAGGGGTCGTGGGCCAGGATGCGCATGCCGAAGGCGCGGGCCTTTTTCCCGATGGCGCTGCCGATGCGCCCGATGCCGACGATGCCGAGGGTGGCCTCGTCCAGGGGCCGGATGGGGCGGAGGGGGACGATGCCCCAGCCGCCGCCGGCCACGACCCCGGTCCCCTCGGGGAGCTTGCGCGCGAAGGAGAGGATCAGCGCCATGGCGTGGTCCGACACCTCGCCGATGCAATAGTCGGGGACGTTGGTGACGGGGATGTTTTTCTCCTTGGCGGCGGCGAGGTCGATGTTGTCCACGCCGATGCC
>DNYS01000048.1:6488-10513 GCA_003506735.1 Nitrospinota bacterium | reverse complement strand
GCCTCGCGGCAAAGCGCGATGGTGCTTTCTGGGGTGTCCGCCGGCCCGCGCTCGATGCGGCAGCGGAGCGGGCCGAGGATTTTCTCTTCGAGATGGAGGTCGGGGTAGCGCACGCCCGCGATGGCGACGAGGGGGCCGCCGCTTTTTCTTGCCTTTGCCATGAAATTCCTTTCAGCCGGTTTCGGCCGGATTTGAGCGGCGGGGTTAGCGGCCCGGCCGCATGATGATTTCGATATGGACCTCGTCGGGTCCGTTCAGGTGGATGACGCCCCAGCCCGGACGCGGGCTGCGGGGACCGTCGTAGATGGTGGCGCCGCGCTCCCGGAGATGCTCGGCGGCGGCCTCGATGTCGTCCACGCGGAAACAAAAATGGTCCGCGCCGTGAGCGGGCGAGGGCGGAGCGGGCGCCCACTCGGCATCGGGCTGCTTTTCCTGGACAATGATGTTCACCCCGCCGATGTCGAGGCGGACGGCCTCGCCGCCGCGGATGTCGTGGCGCTCGATCTCGGACGCACCGAAGACGTGCTTGTACCATTCGATCGCGCCCGCCGGGTCGGCGGCGAGGTGGTGGATGTGGTCGTGGCGGAACATGGCGGCCTTTCTCTTGCTGGCGACCCGCTAGCGGGCCGCGCCCTTGGCGGGCCATGCGGGCCGGCTGCCCGGAAACAGGTCGGAGCCGTGGAAAATTTCGATGCGGTTTCCGTCCGGGTCGAGGAAGTAGACGCCCTCGTGGCCGCCCCACAGGCCGTTGGACTCGTCCAGCTTGAGCGGCCCCCAGACGATGCGGACATCCTCGCGCGAGCGAAGGAAGCCGACGGCCTCGTCGAATTCCTTCTGGCCCGCCACATCGAAGGCGAGGTGGTGGAGGCCCACGTCCCCGCGCGTGCAGGTGTCCTCGCTCTCGGCCTCCACCCAATCCTCGGGCACGGAGAAAACCGCGAGCTGGTGGTGGTAGTCGTCCAGGTATAAGAAGGCCGAGCCGAACGGGGCGGCGGGGTGGGTCCCAGCCTCGTGGCGCGAGCGGAACTCGAAACCCAGGACCTCGCGATTGAAGCGGATCGATCGATCCAGGTCGCGTACCTTGATTCCCATGTGCTGGAGCCGGAGCGTCCGGATCATTTTTTCATTCCGCGCGGGCCGGGCCCTGTCGAATTTGACGGAAACTATGCGATTATAGGCCTTTGGGGGGGGATTCCGCAAATTTTGTCCGGTGAAGGAGGCCCCCGGTTTCAGGCCGGCTCCGGAGCGCCCGGGCCAAAAAAACGCGGCCCCCGAGGGGGCCGCGCGGTGGATCAAAGGGTTGGGAGAGCTAGCGAAGCTTGTTCTCCGGGCGGTTAGGCGGATCGTTGGCGGGCCGGGGCTCGACCGGATCGTTGTTCTTGAAGTCCGGGGCGAGCTCTTCGTTGATTTTGGCCCATTCGGGATCGTCGTCCTCGCTCTCGAGGATGGCGTCGATCGGGCACTCCGGCAGGCATACGCCGCAGTCGATGCACTCCTCGGGGTCGATGACCAAAAAGACCTGGTCCTGGTATACGCCTGGATGCATGCAGTCCACCGGACAAACGGTTACACAGGTGGCGTAACGCTCTCCAAGGCACTTTTCAGCGATGATAAACGTCATATGACACAACCTCCTTCGATAGAATCGCTTATTCCCCGTGCCGAAGCCCGATGGCAAAATTTCGGCCAAGGAGGAATTGCAAATGGACGCTAAATGTGACCGGAAAAGTCCAAACCTCAAAAACAGGGAGATGCTACCAGACCGTATCCGGCCAAATCAAGTGGATAAGCCGGAATTGGGGGCGGCTTTTTTTGGCGGTTGCGCCAAGCATAACCTGCTGAAAATATGAATCTTCGTCCGAATCGGCACTGGCCACCTCAGCCTTCCAGCCCGGCCAGTTTCGCCGGATTGCGCCTGACCATCCACTCGATGTCTTCTTTGTCCACGCCGAGCTGGAGCATGGTGGCGATGAACATGCGGAGCATCTCGGGGGGCGGCGGGTTGAAGTCCATTTGCCCGTCGGTCGTCATGATGCACCGCTCGGCGCCGAGGAGGCGGATGGCCGAGGCGATCCGCCCGGGCGCCAGGCTCTGCCATAGGGGAAACATTCCGAGCGCGCAATGCTCGATAGTGTAGCCAAGCTCCGCCACCTCGCGCATCTGCGCGTCGCTTGCCTGTACGGCCTTGTTCAGCGGATGGGTAAACACGAATTTTGTGAGGCCCATCTCCTTGGCCCGGCGCGCGAGGGCGACGCCCTCCCCGGCGGAAAAATGTCCCGTCGAGAAGATGACGTCTCCGTCGCGGGCGATCTCCATGATGGCCTCAATCGCGGGGAGGATTTTTCCGTCATCTCCGTGGACGCCCAGCCCCTCGCCCGGCGGCGGGTGTTCGATGGCAGCGGCGATGCGTGGGGCGTAGGCGCCCACCCGGATATCGTTCGCCGCCGAGAAGGTGGGCATCCAGATGCAGCGCGCACCCAGCTTGACGGCGCTCTCGGCCGTAAAGGGGCACAAGCCGCCCACGTTGTTGTTCAGCGTAATCGTTCCGATGGCCGCGATGCCCGGGAACATTTCGGAGAGAATTCGCGCCTGGCCCATCGTTGGCCAGAGGTGGCTCTTCATCGCGAACCCGCGCATCCCCGCGTCGCGGGCGGCCTTGGCCCACTCGTGATCGAGTACGCGGCCGGGTTCGTTCAAAAGGAGCTGGGGGTGAATGTGGGCGTGAAGGTCGATCGCGCCCTCGAGCAGTTCGTCGGCCCGCGTTCGCACCCCCTAGTCTTCCAGCCCGGCCAGTTTCGCCGGATTGCGCTTGACCATCCACTCGATGTCTTCTTTGTCCACGCCGAGCTGGAGCATGGTGGCGATGAACATGCGGAGCATCTCGGGGGCGGTCGGGTTAAAATCGTTCTGGGCGTCGGTGGTCATGATGCAGCGGTTTGCGCCGACCGACCGGGCGGCGGCGGCGATTGCCTTGGGATCGAGGCCCTGCCACATGGGGAAGGCCGAGATCCAGGTGAACTCGATGATGTAGCCGAGATCGGCCACCTCCTTAAGCTGGGCCTCGCTCGCCTCGACGATATTGATGATGGGGTGGGTGAAGATGAACTTTTCGAGACCCACCTCCTTCGCCTTCCGGGCGAGGGCGACACTCTCCTCGGCCGAGATGTGTCCGGTGGCGACGGTGACGCCGGCGTCGCGCGCGAGCTCGAGGATGGAGACCACCTCGGGCAGGATTTCGCGGTTTGCGTCCCACACCTCTAGGCCGTTGCCGGGCGGGGTGTGGTCGAAATTCTGCTTCACGCGGCTGCTGTAGGACTGGACCTGAATGTCGTTTGCCGCCGAGAAGGTGGGCATCCAGATGATCTTCACGCCCAGCTTGATGGCGCTCTCGGCCGTAAAGGGGCAAAAGCCTCCGACGTGGCCGTTCAGGACGATGGTGCCCAGCGCCACGAGGCCGGGGAAGGTCTCGCTCAGGATCCGCGCCTGGCCGATCGTGGGCCAGTAGTGGCTCTTCATCGCGAAGCCGCGCATCCCCGCGTCGCGGGCGGCCTTGGCCCACTCGTGATCGAGCAGCCGGCCCGACTCGCCAAGCGAAGTCTGGGGATAGATATGGGCGTGAAGATCAATCGAGCCTTCGAGAAGATCGTCGGCAAGCGTGCGCATGGAAAAAGGCCTCCGGTGGGATGAACGGATCATTTCACGGTCAGATGCCGCAATCATGCGCGATGGCTGTAAAGGGGGCAAGGCGGGTGCGAGGAAAAACCGGATGGGGGCTCAACATGCCCGCCGGTATCCTGCCGGGAGGGGCGGCTAGGAGGCGATGCGGAGGAGGGGGCGGCCCGATCTGCTGCGTTCGGGCGGCGCGTCTTTTTGGATGAACCGGACGACCCTGCACGAGAGGCAGCGCAATATCCGGAACTCGCCCGAGTAACCCCAAAATTCCAGGGGCCCGGTGCAGGGGCGGCAGGGCTCTGTTTTACCTTCGCCGTCCATGGATTTTTTCTCCTGGAGGGGCCATCCCCGGG
>DNYS01000048.1:3145-6453 GCA_003506735.1 Nitrospinota bacterium | reverse complement strand
CATCCCCGGGTTGGGCCGGCTCGATAGGGGCGCTCGGATCCTTCTATATGCCTTACCCTATGTGCCTTATCGGCGGGCGGCCGGGCGGCTTAACCGCCCCGGGCGGAAAAGATCTCTAGAATATTTCTTGAATTTGGGGGAGGAGGCCCGCTCCAAAACCCGCCCCGGCGGTGCTATCCTTGGGCCACGTTGCGGGGGCCGGCCCTTTCCGGATTCCATTTCACAGCGGGAGAAATGCATGCCCCAAAACCGGTTGATCGGAACCCCCGTGCGCGGGCTCGACACGCCCGCCCTGCTCATCGACCTCGACGCGATGGAGCGTAATCTCCAGAAAATGGCCGATCGGCTCGCCGGGGGCGGGCTCAGGCTCCGGGCCCACTCGAAGACCCACAAGAGCCCCATCCTCGCCCGCAAGCAGATGGAGCTCGGCGCGGTGGGCGTTTGCTGCCAGAAGGTGAGCGAGGCCGAAGTCATGGTGGCGGGCGGGGTTCAGGACATCCTCGTATCGAGCGAGGTGGTCTCGCCGCCCAAGCTGCGCCGCCTGATGGCCCTGGCGCGCCACGCGCGGCTCATGGTGGTCGTGGACGATCCGCGCGGGGCCGAGCTTCTCTCCGAGGCCGCCTGCGAGGCCGGCTCCGGGATCGGGGTCCTCGTCGATGTGGACGTGGGCCAGGGCCGTTGCGGGGTGCCCCCCGGCGCGCCGGCCGCCGAGGTGGGCAAATTCGTGGACTCCCTTCCCGGGCTCGACCTTCGCGGCTTCCAGGCCTACGAGGGCAAGGCCCAGCATATCGACGGCTTCGAAGCCCGGCGCAAAATGTACGAAGAAGCCACCGCCCGGATTCGGGAGACGGCCGAGGGGTTTGCCAGCGCGGGCCTCTCCACCCGGGTCCGCAGCGGCGGGGGGACGGGCACCTGGCGCTGGGATCTCGAGGCGGGCGTCCTGTCCGAGCTCCAGTCGGGAAGCTATCTGTTCATGGACGCCCACTACTGCTCGGTCGGCGGCCCGGAGGGGCCGGTGTATGACGATTTCGAGCCGAGCCTGTTCGTCCTGACCACGGTGGTGAGCACCCCCTCGAGCGATCGCGTCGTCGTGGACGGGGGCCACAAATCGCTTTCCTCGGACAGCGGATGGCCCGTATGCAAGGATATCGAGGTCGTCTACTCCGCCGGAGGGGACGAGCATGGCATCCTCACCATACCGGCCGGATACCCGAGGCCGGATCTGGGCGATACGCTGCTCTTCCAGCCGAGCCACTGCGACACCACGATCAACCTCCACGACCGCTACTGGGGCATCCGAGGGGGCATGAGCGGGGGGGTTCTCGAAACCGTCTGGCCCGTCGCCGCGCGGGGGATGGTGCAGTAGGGGCCGGGGAGAGGGCGATGGAGCAGGGGTCCGAGATATTTTCGCTGGTTTGAGCCCGCCAAACGCCCGATGGTTCCCGGGGCCGGATTTGATATCATTGTCCGGCTATATAGAATATCGACGAATCTGATCTGGGGCATGCCGCCGCGGAAATGAGAAAAAATAAAGGAGTCGCCGTGGGCTATCGCCGGCCGGTTCGGATCGTCCTTTCCTCCATCCTTTGTGTCCTGGCATGGGACGCTCCTTCGCATGCCGCCTCGATTCTGGATTTGATCCGGCCCACCGCCGAATTCTTCCGGCCCACCGGCAAGAAGAAGGACCCCGCGGTGGTCCCCGAACGGCCCGGAAGCGCGGAGGAGGCGGAGGCCCCCAAGCTCAACCTCTTGTTCACCGGCGTCATGGGAGAGGGATGCGGCAGGATCGATGAAGTGCTCAACCAGGTAATCCGCGAGGACAAGAGGCACCTGACGGCCTTCCGTCTTCTCTCCGAGGCCAAGCTGAGCGAGGCCACCGACGATCGGGATTACTCCCTCGCGGACTACGCCGCCGCCCACTACCGCCTCGCCCGCGAGGCCGGCCGGAAGGCGGGCGCCGATTTCGTATACATCGTCCACCGGGGTAGGTCGTCCGGCGCCATTTGCACCTACACCCACTATCTCGTGAGCGTGAACGATCCCCAGGACGTGTTCGAGGTGGAGGTGGATTCGGTTAGCGCCAAGGATTACATGGAGGACACGGACGAGGCCCGCGAGGCGCTGTTTGGAAATAAGGCCTTGGCATCCATCCGCCGGGCGCTGGACCGCAAGGCGAAAAAGGTCCCGGACAAGGAGCTGGCGGAAAAAGGGGCCGGGCCCGGCCGGGTGACTGCCCAGAGCCGCCAGGATCCAATCGAGCGCCCGGCCGCCGAGAAAGGGGGGAAGGCGGGAGAGTCCCCCCACCGGGCCACCTTCCGTGAAATACAGAAAGAGCGCACCCGGCTGGCCGATCGGATCCGGAAGATGGAGGAGCAGCGCCAAGAGGAGAAGGCACGCCGCAAGGCCGAGGGAAAGCGCAAGCAGGAGGCCTCGGCCCAGCTCTCGCTCCGGAAGGAATTGGCCGCTCTCAAAAAGAAGCTCGAAGCGATCGAGCGCCGGGGGGTGGCCCCGCTGCCCTGGAGGTCCTCGGGCTCGGGGTTTTATTTGCGGGGCTCGCGCCACATCATGACGAGCCTTCACGTCGTGAGCGGGGCGAAGGCGATCCAGGCCACCTTTCCCAACGGGGAGCGCTACCGGGGACGGGTGGTCGCAAGGGATAAGAACAACGACCTGGCCGTGGTCCGGCTCGAGGGGATGAAACCCAAGAAGAAGGGCTTCCAGGTCCGGTTCGGGGTGCGGGTGCGCGTCGGCGAGCGGGTGCATGCCCTGGGCTATCCCCTGGGCTCGGAGGTGAGCCGGAATCCCAGCATGGTCTCGGGCGAGGTGAGTGCCACGACGGGGATGGGGGACAGCATCTCCCAGTTCCGCATGACGGCGCCGATCAACTCGGGGAACAGCGGCGGTCCCATCCTCAACGCCAAGGGCGAGCTCATCGGCGTCTCGGCCTCGGGCCTCATCAAGCGCGGGGTGGAGGGGGTGCGCTTCGGCGTCAAGGCATCCGCCGCCGCCCTGGTAATCGATCAGGTTTCCGTGGTCGGGAATTTCGATGTCGTGGTGAAGGCCAAAAAAAGGGATCGCCCGCCCACCCCGCCGGAGATTTTCGAGGAATTCTCCCCCTACGTCGTCATGGTCGAGGTGCGCTAGCTGTGGATTCTTCGCCGGTCGCCGATTTTATGCGAACCCGTCACCGGGCGATTTTGTAAATCATCGTATGCCGCCGGGGGAGAGGGGAGGATGACGCCCATCGCTGAGGCCGAGAGGCCCGCGAGATGCGTAGCGTGAGCGCGCCGGCCGGCTTGGACGCCATG
>DNYS01000048.1:2656-3024 GCA_003506735.1 Nitrospinota bacterium | reverse complement strand
CAAGACCACCCGCAAGGCCCGGCGTATAAAGAAAAACCCCCGCGTCACCGTCCGCTTCGGCGGCCCTTCCGCGCAGCCCTTCGAGGGCCGGGCCTTCTGGCTGGAGGACCCAGCCCTCTATGATTTTATCCTCTCCCGCTACCGGCGGAAATACTGGTTCCTCTCCCCGTTTTTCGTCCGGGCCCTGTGCTGCCGCAAGGAGAGCGGCGAGAGCACAGCGATGAAAATTGTGTTCGGGGAGGACGCTAAATCTTAACCGACATTCTCCTTATGGTCCCTTGAATGAAAAATTCTCGCACAAAAAGACCACGAGACGGTGATAGATGGCTTTCCCACGCGGCCATCTGAGAGCTTCTGCCCTGCCATCC
>DNYS01000048.1:507-2546 GCA_003506735.1 Nitrospinota bacterium | reverse complement strand
CATCCAGCTCCCGGAAGGCAAACATTCCTGCATCCGAAGGAATGGTTGGACCCCGGAACCCCAGGGTCAGTCGGCCATTTTGCCGCTCAAGTGGCTCAAACAATTTGCGACAGTCATAGTGACTCCTCCTCCGGAAATCCGGGTCCTTCTGTGGCGAACTCGATGAGGAGATCTTCGGGTCCCCGAAAATAGAGAGATTTGAAATAGATTCTGTCGATGATTTCCGAGTGGCCGATTCCCATTCCATCGAGGTGCTTTATTTGGGCCCGAAGCGCATCTTCATCCTGGACCCAAAACGCCACATGGTGCATTCCACCTGGGCCGAGAATGTTTTCAGGAAGGTCTAATATCTCAAAGAAGGTGACCAAAGTACCGGGCTGGCCTTCGCCGTCCCCGAAGAAATAGTGTTTTTGTTCGGGCCTGTCGAAGTTGTGGTCGATTTTGACTAGCAAAATTCCGAGGACTTCGTTGAAAAAGCGCACCATCTCGTCCATGTCCCGGGTGACAAGGGTGAGATGGTGAAGGCCTTTAACGCGGGCGGGGCGGGTCATGGTACCCGTTTCCTTTCCAATTTCCCTCCACCGGCGTAGGCCGAATTCGAGGGGGGTTCAGGGCAGGCCCGAGTCCAACTTGCCCCGGGCAAGGTCGTAGGATACCGACAGAATGTGGAGGATGATCTCTAGCTCCTCCTCGTCCCGGGGGCCGAAAACCATGACTGATGTTTGGGGGAGCGCCCCGGTGCGCACGAGAGGGTGCATCTCCCCCCATCCTTTTTTAAGGAGGTCACGGACCGCCTCGAGGGGAAGCATGGCGTGCATGCTGCCGTCGTAGGGCGGGTGCACGTGGGCGAACTCATTTCCCCGCATGAAGGCCTCCTTGCAGCCGCACACCTGATCGTCGTGCAGCCAGAGCGCCTCCGCGCCGGGCACCGAGATGATGCTGGGGCGGCGGTCCACGTGCGGAAAATCGAAGGCCCGCTCCTTCAAGCGGGCGTACACAGCCTCCGGCGGGTTCTGGTCCAGTTGCTGGTGAGGCGCGCCCGGTGAGGTCTTGGGCTTTGCGCCCGATCGAAGCGGCAACTCCTCCATCGCGGTCTCCCCCCTCGGCGGCCTATCCTTCTCCGGCGGGACCGGCGGCGCCCATGCTAGCCAGAGAAGAATCCTGAATGATGCGGCAACCGAGGCCCCTGCCCTGATTCCGCATCGAGCGCTCACAATTCCGGCTGTGTTTTCCGTATTGATCTCCCCAAGTCTAGCAGGATACGCGATGTGAGGCACCGCCCTCTCCCGGAACTTCACGCAGCCGGGGTAATGTGAGGGGAAACACCCCGTTCCGCGAATTTTTCCTGTCCCCTGCCATCGGATTTCCCATTTTTCCGGCCCATCGGGTATAATGATGCGTTCCATTTGAGAGGGGTAAATCAGGTGGAACAGTGCGTAAACATTGGCCGTGCACCCGAATCCCTTGGAGCCCGTATACGCCATCGCCTGCCATTTCTGGGAGTTTTTTTCTCTCTCGCAATATCCCTGCTTGGGGGCCGCTCCCCGCCCCCGCCGCTGGTGGAAATGTCCGTGTGCTGATCTTCCAAGAGATCATCAGGGGCTCCCAGTCGGAGTTGTACCCCGGTTTGTCGGAGCCGATATCGAATTTCCTGGCCGGAAGCTGAACGCCATTCCCGGCGTCGAGGCCGTGATCGAAGCCAGGCCCTCCCAGCCCATCCTCAACGAGGTGGAGGAAACCGGGTTCCGCCGCTACCTGGAGATCGCCAAGCGGAAGAAGAGCGATTTTCTGCTGTTCACCGAGATATTTTTCAAATACGAAACTTTCGACCACGAAGACATCATCACGGCCCTATTGCTGGATGGTTCGACGAAGAAATTTCTGAAATCCGAAATGGCCGATGTCGAGTTGGTGAGTGCGGATCAGTTCCTGGATTTCCCCTACCGCGACATACTGAAAACTTTCTACGCCGGGTTTTCGAGGAAAATAACGCCCGGCTTGCGGTCGGCGGTGGCGCGGCGCGGCGCGGCGGGGCGCGG
>DNYS01000048.1:0-208 GCA_003506735.1 Nitrospinota bacterium | reverse complement strand
AAACCCCAAATTCGACTTGCTCAGTGAGGACCGGCTCCATCAGGCCACCGGCGGAAACGAGTATTCGATAGAAGACTACTCGAAAGATGATTTCCGCCTCGCCCGAAGGATCGGCAAAAAGGCCGGCGCCGAATTCGTCTATCTCCACCAGCGGGAGTCGGCAGACAATTTTCGGGGGTGCATCACCACCTACTACATCGTGGTGGTG
>DNYS01000017.1:4355-25649 GCA_003506735.1 Nitrospinota bacterium | reverse complement strand
GATCTCGCGGTCGAGCAGTTCATCCCGCCGTTTCCCGTTGAAGGATTCCACATAGCCGTTCTCCCAGGGGCTGCCCGGCTCGATGAAGAGTGTCTCCACCCCGAGGCGTGAGAGCCACCCCCTCACCCGGCGAGCGGTGAACTCAGGGCCCTAGTACATCACGAACGATGTCAGGATCGGTGGATGAGGCAGTTGGCTTAGAAGATGAGCCGGCGGAGCGAGCGAAGCCGGCTCATCCAAAGCGGTGGTCATGGTTGGCAAGTGCTCCCCTAAGATGGGCTCTGCCCGACTCTCAAGCAAGAGGAGCGCCAGCCATGACCCATGTGAAGTCTACCATCGAGGAGAGCGTCTTGGTCGCCATTGATATCGCCAAAGCGCGCAACCACGTTCTTATCGACCCTCCGGGCGGATCACCCCGAAAGCGTTTCAAGATGGCCAACGCAGCAAGAGACTTCCGGGATTTTGCGGTTTACCTCAAGGGCTTCGCCCTGCCGGTTCGCGTCGGCTTCGAGGCCACGGGCAACTACCACAGGCCGCTGGCTCACTTTCTCCTGACCCAGGGCTTCGAGGTGCGGCTAATCTCTTCGGTGGCGCTGGCCAGGACCCGCGAGGCCATGCACAACTCCTGGGACAAGAACGATCCCAAGGACGCCCAGGTAATTCTCCATCTGCTCAAGGTTGGCCTGACGCAGATCTATCACGACCCGCTCTTTCGCGGCATCAACGACGCCCAGGAGCTCTCCAAGACCTACCATCAGGTGTCCCTGGAGAAGACCCGCGTCCAGCACAGGCTTTTGACCCACTATCTGCCCTTCTATTTCCCGGAGGCGCAGACCTACCACCACTCGGCCCGCTCAGAGTGGCTGTTCCGTCTGCTCCTCGCATTTCCCATCCCGACCAGTATCCCCCGCCTGGGCGAGGAGGCGTTTATCGCCCAGGCGGGGGACGTGGTGGGCCGCAAGGTCAACAAAGCCCGCATACTGGCGGACTTCTACCGGACGGCCTTGGAATCCATCGGCCTGCCGGTGGCCGAGGACTCTCAAGCCGTAGCCATGTTCCGCCTCGTCCTGGGGGAATATCTCACCCTCTGCCAGCTGAGAGGCCAGATCGAGCAGACGGCATGCGATTTTTTCAAAGAAGATGCGGACTACTTTCGGCTCACCCAGGTGCCCGGCATCGCCCTCACCATACTGGCCGAAGCCGGCGACCTGAGGCGGTTCTCTCACCACAGGCAGTTCCTCAAGTTCTGCGGGCTCGACCTGTCCACCCGACAGTCCGGGCGGTTCCGGGGGGCGACCAAGCTCTCCAAGTATGGCAACGCCAGGCTGCGCTCGGCGTTCTGGATGGCCGCCAGCGCCGCGGTCCGGCTGCGCGAGAACAGCTTCCGCGCGAAGTTCGACCGCTATATCCGGCACAACCCCCAGGACCCGGACCTCAAGCGCAAGGCCTATTGCGCGGTGGCCGCCAAGGTGGCCCGGGTCGTCCATGGATTGATCAAGAACGGGACCGACTATCGCCCCTACCACGAGGAGGCGATACCAAGTGGAGGAGTCCGCTCAGGAGGGCCATAGAGGCGAATTCGACCTAGTAGACAATGCTCGGACCTTCCACTTGGGCGCGTATTTTGTTTTGAGTACGGTGAAGACCACGGCCGATACCGATGGATCTTGTGTCACTATGGTCAAGAGCGAAGCCCACAACCGGTGGAAGCCACTTGGACTGGACCACAACAAAAACGCCTCGTTCGAGGCAAGGGGGACTTGCTGACCCAAGACCGCCATTGACACCGCAGTTAGTACGTTGTCCGAGCGGATATGGCCCGGAACGCCAAGCCGGACGAAGAGTTCTGTCAGACGGTCCAGAACATCCTCGGACGTGAGCTTTCTGGCCACATCTATCGACAGACACTCCCGCGTGAACTCATCCACCACCACGAGCATCCGAACCGGGCGTCCATCCCGCGTGCGTTCCACACAGAAGTCATACGCACACACATGATTCCGTCTCTCGGGCCTCCTCCTCACGCATGAACCATCATTCAGCCAGAGCCATCCCCGCTTGGGCTGTCTCCGGGGAATCTTGAGGCCCTCTCTTCGCCAGATCCTCTCTACACGCTTGTGGTTCACCCGCCAGCCCTCATGCCTTCCGCGCGTCCGAATCTCCGGGCCAGGGCGCATCCCCCCTTCAATCTCCCCCTCCCCGGCTCCGGGCCCGGCTCATGGCCGGCTCAGGGGAGGCGGAGCCGATCCAGCCCGATCACGGCCTCAGCCTCGATCTCGACCAGGAAATCCGGGTCCGCCAGGCGCGAAACGCCCAGGAGCGTGCTCGTCGGGGCGGGATGGGTGAAATACTCGAATCGCACATCCTGGCAGCGGAAATACTCGTCCACGTCGGTCGTATACGTCACCGTGCGCACCACGTTCGAAAAATCCGCGCCCACGTGCTCGAGCCCCGCGCGGATGCACTCGCACACCGCGCGGATCTGGGCGCGCATATCCCCCCTGCCGATCGCCTCCCCCCCCGGCCCGGCCGCCACCTGGCCCGCGATATGGACCCGCGCATGATCGGACGCCTCGACGACGATGACGGACGAGTAAATCGGATTCCCGCCGATGACGCGGGCGAACATTCCCTCGGGCATGAGATGGTGGACCTGGAACATGGCGGCCTCCTCCTTTTCGGGGACGGGACGGTTCGGGTTATTGGACCATCATGCGCGATGAGCCGCGCCCGGACAAAGGCCCGGCCCCATTGGGTACCCGGACCGCCGGGCCCGCTCTTTCGGGAACCCTCTCTTTCAGGAACCCTCGAAATCGCCGATAATCCCTAAACCGGGAAAAATCTAAAAATTCGCCTGCCGGGCCGGGAGAATCAAATGAGCGAACCGAACAGTCCTGGTATCCGCCCCATCGAGATGGCCCACGTCAACTACCACTCCAACAAAGGCAATGTCCGGGGCCCCCGGAGCTTTTTTATAATTTTCCCTATACCACTGGCCTCTCGCCCAAACTGCTTTTCTAAGCCGTATCTCGATTTTGGTATCCTTAGAGTGAATCCTAGACATCGTATAGCTCACTCGCTCATTTTTAGGATTTGGGTATTCCATTACCTCTCCACAATTGCATGTCCTGAATCTAACCGAAGAATAATTCCCCCTACCCCTACCCTTTCCTTACCTTCTCAAAATCCTGGTACAGCAGCGCATAGTCCTTCTCGCTCATGCCAAGGGCCATGGCTTTTTGGAGAAAATCGAGGGTGGCCTGGCCGTGGGAGACCTGGGCGCCCAGCTTTTTGCCGAGGGCGACGGCCATGGCGAGGTCCTTGTGGAGGTTGTAGACGCGGGAGCGGGCGTCCCATTTTTGGGTGAGGATGTGGCGGGGGAAGCGGACTTCGGAGGCGTAGCTCCGGGCGTTGGCGGCGTTGAAGACTTCAACCATGTCGGCGAGGGAGATGCCGGCGCGCTCGGCCATGCGCCCGCCCTCGCAGGTGGCCATGAAGATGGAGTGGCAGACCATGTTGTGGATGAGTTTTAAAGTGTGACCGGCGCCGCTTTCGCCGAGGTGGAAGATTTTGGCGGTGAAGGGTTTGAGGTAGCGGCGGGTGCGGGCGAGGGCTTTGGGATCGCCGCCCATCATGAGGGTGAGGGTGCCGGCGGCGGCTCCGGCTGCGCCCCCGCTCATGCCGGCGTCGAGGTAGGCGCATCCGGCCCTGGCGGCGCGGCGGGCGAGCGCTTTGGTGGCGGTTGGATCGGAGGTGGTGAAGTCGTAGAGGACAAGGCCGGGGCGGGCGTTGGCAAGGACGCCGGTCTTGCCGCCCAGGCAGGCGGCGATTTCGGGCGTGGCGGGGACGACGAAGATGATGGCGGCGCAGACGCGGGCCATCTCGCCGGGGGGGGCGATGAGGACGTCTTTTATGCCCTCGAAGGGCTCTAGGGCTTTGGGGGAGGTGTCCCAGACGCCGAGGGGGAATTTGGCCTTGACGATGTTCCGGGCGATGCCCCCGCCCATGTTTCCGAGACCGACGACGCCGACCTTGATTTTTCGCATGAGGTTCTCCAGTGTATAATATTGAATAAATATGTCTTACCGACTTTTTGGCGGCTACCCGTTTCGAGATATTTCGGGTAAGGCTAGCCCCCCGGCAGCCCGGCCCCCGGCGGGGCGGTCTCCACCGGGCCTGCCTGTTGGACAGGGTCGGTCCGGAATTCGATGCGCCCCCCCTCCCCCCGCTCGAGGCGGGTGACGGCGCACCAGCGGGCGTCGTCCCGCTCCGGAAAATCGAGCCGGTAGTGGGCCCCGCGGCTCTCCTCGCGCCGAAGGGCGGCGGTGGCGAGGAGGCGGCCGAGCAGGGCGAGGTTCCGCACCGAGAGGGCGCTCTCGAGTTCCTGGCCCCGGATCTTGTCCGAGGCGCGGGCCTCGTCGGCGAGGCACATCCGGGGAATTTCCTCGCGCTCGATCCGCTCGTACCCGGCCAGGGCCTCGCTCAATCCCCGGGCCTCCCGGATGGGGCCCATCTTTTCGTGGGCGAGCATCCGGCAGCGCATGCGGAGGCCGGCCTGGAGCGGTCCCTCGCGCCTCTCAAGCAGATCGGCCAGCCAGGCGCGCTCTTTTTCAGGGATGGAGGCTTTGGTTTCTACCGTCCCGGAGGATATTCCTTCGGCCAGAATCCCGGCCGATGCCGCCCGGCCCGCCCTCCGCCCGAACACCAGCGAGGCCGAGAGCGCCGAGCCGCCGATCCGGTTTCCGCCGTGAATGCCGCCCCCCGTCTCTCCGGCCGCCCAGAGGCCGGGTACAGGGGTCCGCCCGTCGATATCGATCCGCAGGCCGCCCAGCCAGGTGTGGCTGCCCGGCGCCACCTCCAGGGGGGTTTTAGCGATGTCGATACCGCGCGCGAGGCAGGTCTTGTGGACGTGGGGGATCTGCTTCTGGATGACCTCCGCGGGGACCCGGGTCACGTCCATGAAGATGCCGCCCGTCAGCCCGGCGCGCCCGGCGTGGATCTCCTTGGCCATGGCGAGGATCACCTCGCTGCGGGTGCTTTTTTCGGCGGTGCCGGGAAAGTAGCGCTTCAGGAATTCCTCTCCCTCGCGGTTCCGGAAAACGGCCCCCGCGTTGATGAACCCGGTCGGATGGGGGGCGAAGCCGAAAAGCTCCTCGGGCGCGCAGCACATGGCCTGAAAGTCGATCATCTCGATGCCCACGAGCGGCGCCCCCGCCCGGAAGCCGAGCACATAGCCGTCCCCCGTCACCTGGGGCGGGTTGTCGTTCACGTAGAAAAGGCCGCTCCCCCCGCCGGTGCACAGGATGACCTCCCGCGCTCGGTAGGTCACCAGCGCCCCGCGCGAGTAGTTCACCCCCCAGGCGCCCGCCACCCGGCCATCCTCGACGATTAAATCCACGATGGCGGTGTGGGGGTGCTGATCGATGCGGGCGTCGGCCCGGAGTTTCCGGGAGAGGGTCTTCGTCACCATGTTTCCGGTCGTATCGTAGTGGTGGACCGCCCGGGGGCGGGTGTGGCTGGGAAACATCTTGAGATCGAGCCCGCCCCCATCGCCGGTGACGAACTCCGCCCCCCAGCGGCGCAGGTCGTTCACCACCTCCACGATGCCGTACACCCAGGTCCGCGCCAGTTCGGGATCGATGAGGTCCCCGCCGTATTGGAGGATCTCCTCCAGATGAAGCCCGGGGCTGTCCCCCTCCCCCATGGCGGCGGCGAATCCTCCGCGGGCGACGGTGGTCGTCCCGCTCGTGGCGCGCCCCTTGGTCGCCTGGATGACCGGGACGCCCGCCTCGGCGCATTCAAAAGCTGCCATCGTGCCCGCGGCCCCGCCACCTACGATGAGAACGCCGGTCTCGTGCTGCTCGGTGGGTATTTCAGATGCCATCGGGTTTCTCCATCTGCCGCTAAATTTTTCTATTAAAAGGATTACGCTTCCGCGTCCATCAACTCGAAGAAAACGCGGGCGCATGCATCGGCGAATTCCGGATCGTTAATGTGCAGATCCATCTCTTCGATCCGCCCCTTATGTAAATGCTTCCGCAAGGAGGCGGCGAATTCACGGTCGGCCTCGAGCTGGGCCCAAGGGCCCGCCTCCGCACCGCTCAGATCGTGCGCCATGCGCTTGGTGTGCTCGCTGTAACCGCGCATGGGGATCAGCACGGCGAACGGTCCCTTGGCGGCGTTCAGTCTTTGGGCCACCATGCGGCCTAGGGCCTCGAACTCCCCGGCGCTCGTCCGCATGAGAAGGTTCTGGGCGTTGTACTGAAAAAACCGGCGCTCCCGAAAACGCTCGGGCACGCTTCCCACCCAAAAGTTGGCGTGATCGAGCGCCCCCGGGACCACTACCTGGGGAAGCCCCGCTTCGCCCGCGGCGCGGAGCCTGCCCTCGCCCGCGCTGTAAACGCCATCGACGGCCAGGTCGGCCAGCTCGTGCGTCGTCAGGTCCACGACACCGGCCAGCTCGCCCAGCGAGGCCAGGGACTCCAGCGCCCGGCCCCCCGGCCCCGAGGCATGAAAAAGGATCACCTCGAACCCGCGTGCGATGAGCGCCTCGCTCACCCGCTCGACACAGGCCGCCGTCCCGCCGAAGGAGGAGACACCCACCAAGGGCGGGGCCCGGCCCGCCACGCCCTTTTCCGGCGAATACGCCCGCGCCATCGCGGCCACGGAGCGGGCGGCGTTTTCCATCACCGCCCGCGTGATCCGGTTCATCGAAATATCGCCAATGGACGGGAACATAGCGATGTCGCTCTCGGCCACATACCACTGAACGGCCGCCGTCGCGGCGACGGGGCTGACCATCGCCTTGGGAAAAAGCGGGGGCAGCGCG
Source organism: Nitrospinota bacterium (assembly GCA_003506735.1). Lineage (GTDB taxonomy): Bacteria > UBA8248 > UBA8248 > UBA8248 > UBA8248 > UBA8248. Next base: position 18,820 of record DNYS01000017.1, on the reverse strand, counting down.
CGCATCAACGAGCACGCCATCGAGGAGCCGTTGGCTCCCCCTACCCCGATGGCGCCCGAGAGTCCACCGGAGCGGAATTTTTCGAGCAGGATTTTTTTCCCGCCCTCGATCATCGTCTCGGCGGCCCGGGCCCGGTCCATTTCCGCGATGGCCTCCCACGATGAGCCCGCCGCCTCGGCCATTCGCCTCCCCGTGACAGCGGCGCCCCCGATCGTGTGGGGGCGCAGGGAGAGGTCCACCAGCCAGGGCCGGACCCCCGCCCCGAAGAGCGCATCGCAGACGAAGCGCGCCTCCTCGTCCTTGCTGTCCAACGTCACCAAAACCGCGACAGCCGCCTCGGTCATTCCAGGATTCCCCAACGATGAATACAGGACGCTCGGCGGGATTCTACTTTTTCAGCGCAACGGATTTGAACGCCCGGGCCGCCGCCGGGACCGCCTCCTCGACGGGAAGCCGCTCGGCCGAGGAGCCGCCGACATAGCCGTCGAACCGGGGCTCGCGCTCCAAAAGGGCCTCGAAGTGCGCCGCGCTCTCGATGGCCCCTCCGTGGCAGGTGTAGATCAGATCCGAATGCCGCGCGGCGAGGGCGTCGAAGATGGCGGCGGCGCGCTGGGCCGAACCGTCCAGGCCGATCACCGTCTTCGAGCCGGTGGAGCCGCCCGAACTGTTTCCGAAATGGATGATGATATTGTCCACGCCGGCCTCGGCCATGGCGAGCGCCTCGCCGGGAGTGGTGCAAAACGCCTTGGTGAACAATCCTTTTCGGCTGGCGTCCTCGAGGACCTCGACCTCGAGGTGAAACCCCATCCCCGTTTCCTCGAGGTCTTTTCGAAAATTCCCGTCGATCAGGGCGACCGTCGGACAATTCATCACACCATCGAACCCGGTGGCCTGGAGACGATCGACGAAGGAAGCCATGTTCCGGGTGGGATCCACCGCCAAAACCCCCGCCACCACCGGGCACTCCTTCACCGCGTTCAGGATATACCGCTCTCCCAGCTCGAGGGTGATGGCATTGGCATCCCCGATGGGGAGATAGCCCGCCATCGAGCTCAGGCCCTGCATCCGGTAAAATGCGAGATTAAAAGTCGTTACGAGATCGGCGCCTCCGCGGGCCGAGAATTTGGCGGTGATCCCGCTCCCGCAGAGCGCATCGTAGATGGACCTCGACGCATCGCGCTCGGCCCGAAGGCGGCTCACGATCTCATTCTTGGTGAATTTTCCTGCCATTTCGGATATTCCCTGCCCTTACAACGGGGCGCAGATACGCCATTTCATGTTTCATATCAAATACTTAACAAAATTTTCGCTTTGGCCAAAACAGCCAGCGATCATGCGGACGCCCACTTGCGGTGAACTCGTCCTCTGTGGAACGATTGTGAATCCAAAAGTCGAATACCCGATTATTATCGGATTTCATTCAAGTTAGCGGATTGGTGGTCTCAACCGCCCGAGCCGTCCCGCCCTTTTGGGGGTGGGGCGGCAGGGGCCACCATTCAACTGACCGCTTCGGAAGAACCTTCCGCCCCGGATTCCGTTTCCTTCGCCACCGCGCTCGTTCTCTGAGGCCGGCGCATGCCGCCGACCGTGCTCCGCTTTGGCCCTGTTTTTTTCTTCGGGGCCGTCGCGCGCTTGGACTTGGGTTTGGGCGGGGCCGCTGGATCGCCCGCCGGGGCCGCGCTCTTGGAGCGAGACTGGCGGCGCCTGGGTTTGGGTTCGGCCTTTTTCGGCGCGGCCGCCACGGCGTCCGAAACCTGGTGTCCAAGCTCGACGACGATGTAGCTCCCGCTCCTCTCGTCCTTGCGAAGCTGGATGTAGCCGCGGCTTTGCGCGTCCTCCAGCAGGGCGCTGAAGCTTCGGTATCCGTTCGCGCTCTCCGAGAACGAGGGGCGCTTTCTCTTCATCGTCTCCTTGACGATGGAAGACCAGATGATCGAAACGTTTTCCCGCCGGAGGGCCTCCACCGAATCGAACAATAGTTCGAACGTATCCCGCTTCACCTTGGGAACATCGCTCCCGATTCCAAGGTTTTGTCCGCCCTTGGGATTGAGGTCTTCGTAAAAAATAAATTCATCGCAGCTTTCGACCAGCAGGTTCGACGTGGACCCCCGCATTCCGAGGCCGATCACGTGCTTTCCGTTTTCCTTGAGCTTGGATACCAGGGGCGAAAAATCGCTGTCGCCCGAAGCGATGACAAACGTGCCGATATGCTCCTTGGCGTAACACATGTCCATCGCGTCCACGACCAGGCGGATATCGGCCGAATTTTTCCCGGTCACGGAGCGGCGGGGAACCTCCACAAGCTCGATGCCTGCTTCATGCAAGGCGTCCTTGAATTTCGAGAAGCGCGACCAGTCGCAATACGCGCGCTTCATTACCACCTTGCCCTTCTCCACCAGGCGGCCCAGAACGCGATGAATATCGAACGCCTCGTGAGAGGATCGGGCGAATCCTCTCGCTAGATTCTCAAAATCGATGTAGAGCGCAATGCCCTCGTTTAAATTCGCCATATCTCTCCTTGTCAGGCGATTTTCACGGCCTGTAAATTCGTTCTTTTTTTTAAATTTCGCACGCTTCAAAATTCCATTCAGGCGCTAACCACCGCCCGGATGCGGCCCTACCCGAACCGTTTATGCGCAAACGCAACGATAATCAACTGCGATCCGCCAGCGCGCCCTCGAAGGCGAAAATGCCGGCCAGAAACAGCAAAAGATAGACGCCCAAATCGACGCGGCCCGGGATGGCGCCCTGGGATTCCGAACCCTCCGCCTGGATCGAGCGGACCACGACATCCAGCCCGGGAAGGCGGCTTTGCAGCTCCGCCTCACTCATCGCCCTGAGGATGGCCTCGGAGGCGGGCACGTTGGCGGCCAACATTTGCTTCCCCTCGGGACCGTTCATCTCATAGAAACCGGCCTGAACCGTGTTGGTGAACCGGCCCTCGAGCCGGGCCCCCGGTCCTCGTGGCGGAGCGGCGCCCGCAGCGCGCGCGCGGTTGTCCGGGCCCGCCAGCTTCAGGCGAACGAGCCCCCGGATGCCCCCGGGGCCCTGGATTCGAACGGAATCTCCCTTGCTGTTCGCCCTCGGGCGAATGACGATGGGCTGGCCCGCGTCGATTCCGGCCACGGTTCCGCCCTCCCGGACTCCCAGGAAATGCACCATTCCCCGCATGAAGGGCACGAATACGGGCCGGACGGGGATGTCCGTCCATTCCCGGTCGCAGGTCGATGCCCACAGGGCGATTTTTCCTGCCCCGGAGCGCCCCGCCACCAGGACCGGGGTTCCGTCCTTGAGGGCCAGGAGGACTTTTCCGCCCCCTGCCGGCTTGAGGGAAATGAGACGGCGGATTTTGGTCTTGGCGAACAACCGCGACGGATTGGCTCCCATCAGCGAAAAAATGGGGTGCCTCAGATTCTCCGGCGAAACGCGCGGGCCCTGGGGGATTTTGACCCCGCGGGGGGCACCCCATACGGCGGGAAGCCACCCTTGCCCGGGCAAGCGCCCGCCCGCCAGCGCCCCTCCGGCGAGCAAAAGGCCTCCCCCCCGCTCGACGAACCGGCGAAGCTCCTCGGACTTTCCGGGCGGCCATTTGCCGACGTTGCAGGCGACGACCATATCGTAGCGGTCCCATTCCACCTTGCCCAACTCATAGCCGGCGACCACCTCGACGAGAATCGGCGAGGCGCCCCCCCGCGCCGAGGCGCGCAAGGCGTTCGATAAATAAAAGGACTCGCTCTCGACCAAACCCCTGCGGGGATCGCCGTCCACGATGAGGACGCGGTTCCTCCGGCTCATTTCGGCCGAGAAAAAATACCGGTTCGTCGCGGCCAGCGAATCCGCCGAAAGCTCGAGGCGTCCCTCGAGAAACCCCTCGGCCGGGGCGACGGCGCGGAAGCTCACCTCCTTCTCCTCGCCCGCCCCGAGATCCACCTCGGAGAATCCGGCCCGGTCCTTTCCCATGTACAGCGAAACGCCCACCTTCTTCCTCGCCTTCGAGCCCCGGTTGGCCACCCGCAGAACGACGGCCAGGGTGGAGGCGGCGCGCGGGGGCCATGGGCGCAAGCGCACATTGTGGATCGCCACATCGTCCGTCCCCCTCTCGGGCGCGATGCGGACGAACTGAAGCCGCGTGTGGGGGCTCAAACGCCGGAGCCCCCGGATACGAAGCGCCTCCCATCCGGTTTTCGCCATGTCGCTCAGGATGACGATTCGGCGCCGATCCTTCGAGGCGGCCGCCCGCTCCATCGCCGCCCTGAGGACCCGGACCGCATCACCCGCGGCGGCGGTTTGAGGGATTTTATCAAGGCGGGCCAGGGCCGCCCGCCCGGACATATCCTCCGGCTCGCCCCCGCCCGGCCCAGGAACGGTGGGCAAAACGGCGACCCGGTCGTTCCCGGAAAGAGAGCGGATCAGCCCGGCTGCGGTGCGCTTGGCCAGGCTCAAGCGGGTGCCGCTCCCGATCCGGTATCCCATGCTCGCCGAGTTATCGATCAGCACCGTCAAATGAAGAGGCGAGAAGCCTCCCCCGAGCCAACCCGATCCCGAGAGCAGGGGGCGCGCGGCCAGGAATACGATGAGCGAGACAGCCGATACCCGGAGGGCGAGAAGAAGCCAGTTCTGGATCTGACTCCTTCTGGCGATGCGCCGCTGGGTCCGGAGCAGGAATTCGAAAGTGGGAAGGCGCACGATCTTGATTCGCCTCCGCCGCAGGAGATGGATCAGGATCGGAAGCAGGAACAGCCCCGAGGCCCAAAGCAGATAACTGTGAAAGAACTGAACCCCCACCGGATTATATCCTCAATTCTTTAACTTCATGCGCCAGGCGAGGAAGCGGACGAGCGCCCGGTCGAGCGGCTCTCCCGTCGAAAGGAGGACGTAATGAATGCCCTCCGTCCGGCAGTGGTCCCGCGTGGAATCCAGAAATTCCTGAAGCAGGCCGAGGTAGGGTTTTCGGACCACCTCGCACTCCACCGTCATGTTCCGATCCGTTTCGACATCCTCGACGCGGGCCAGCCCCTCGAAGGGGAAATCCAGTTCGACCGGATCGAGCACATGAAACACGATAACGTCGTTTCCCTTGAGGCGAATCAGCCGAAGCGCCCGCGCCACCATTTCGGGGTCGTCGAGCAAATCGGAGAAAATCGCCACCATCCCCCGCCGCTTCAACCCCTCCGCAAGGCGGATGAGCGAGGCGGCCAGGCCCGTTCCGCCTTCCGGCCGCTCCGCCTGGAGGGCCGCCAGCAACCCGATGAGGTGCCGCCGCACGGCCTTGGCCGGAACGATCCGGTCCTCGGTTTCCTTCGAGAGAACAATTCCCACCGCGTCGGATTGCTTCAAGAGCAAATGCGCGAGCGAGGCGGCCAGCGTGGCGGCGTATTCCCATTTGGTCATGGGCCCTTCGCCGAAATCCATCGAGGCGCTCGCGTCCACCACCATGTGAGCGCGCAGGTTGGTCTCGGTCTCGAATTGTTTGATGAGATAGCGGTCAAATTTGCCGTATGCCTTCCAGTCGATATGGCGAAACTCATCGCCCGGCGTATATGGGCGGTGTTCCTCGAACTCGACGCTGAGCCCGTGGGCGCGGCTGCGGTGCACCCCGCTCATCATGCCTTCGACCACATGGCGGGCACGCAACTCGAAGCCCGAGATCCGGGCCACCACGGCGGGATCGAAAAACCGCCCCGCGTCGCCGGCGACTCTTCGCGCCCTCAGCGCCGGGCTCAAGCCGCCTCCGTCGTTTCGGTGGGAGGTTTGATGGCTTCAAGCAGCCTTTCCACAAGGACCAGCGTATCGATGCCCTCGGCCTGGCCCCGGAAATTGACGAGAATCCGGTGGCGGAGCACCGGCTCGGCCAGCTCCCGGACATCCCCGATGGACGCCGCATACCGCCCGTGGAGCAGGGCGCGCGCCCGCGCCCCCAGGATCAGATATTGGCTCGCCCGGGGGCCCGCCCCCCATTCGACGAAACTGCGGACAAAATCCGGCGCGCTTTCATCCTCCGGCCGCGACGCGCGCGCGAGGGACACCGCGTAGTCCACGACATAGGGCGCGGCCGGCACCCGGCGGACGAGCTCCTGATAGGCCAGAATCTCCCCGGCGTTGAGAATCTTTTTGAGGACGGGAATGTAGTCCGATGTCGTTTGGACGACAATTTCGGACTCCTCGGCGAGACTCGGGTAATCCACCCTGACATCGAACATGAACCGGTCCAGTTGCGCCTCCGGCAGGGGGTAGGTGCCCTCCTGCTCCACCGGATTCTGGGTCGCCAGGACAAAAAACGGGGGCTCCAGGATGTGGGTTTTCCCGCCCGCCGTGACGCGCTGTTCTTGCATCGCCTGAAGGAGGGCGGCCTGGGTCTTGGGCGGCGTCCGGTTGATCTCGTCGGCAAGGAGAATTTGCGAAAAAACCGGCCCCCGGATAAACCGGAAAGCCCGCCGCCCCTCGGCCGTCACATCGAGAATATCGGTGCCGGTGATATCCGAGGGCATGAGGTCGGGCGTGAATTGGATCCGGTTGAATTCGAGCTGGAGCACCTCGGCCATGGTCCGGATGAGCAGCGTCTTGGCCAGGCCCGGAACGCCCACCAGGAGACAATGGCCCTTCGAGAGCAGGGAGATGAGAACCAGATCCAAGACGCCCACCTGGCCGACGATCACTTTCCGGATTTCGTTCAGAATCGCCTCTCTTTTTACTCCTATCTCCCGGGCCAACTCGATATCGGCCTGACCCAACTCCTGACTCCCCGTTGTTTCATTTTCTGGATAATCGCTCATATATTCTCAATTTCCTCTCAATTGCCGGGCAAGCCCAGACTCGCGCCGCGCCAATTTCAATAAACCCCCTTCTTGATAAATCAACGCCAGCCGCTCGTGCGGAATGGGATTAAACGGATTGATGTGAATGGCTTCGAGCCATGCCGCACGGGCCGCCTTCTTGTCGCCGGTTCTCTCGAAGGCCACTCCCATATGAACGTAGGATGGCCCGAAGTCCGGATCCACGCTCGCGGCTTTTTTCGCGGCCCGAAGCGCCCTGGCGGGCCTTCCGAGGCGAAGTTCCAGGCGGGCCATCCGGTTCAGCAACTGGGGAGAATTCGGCTCATCCCGGAGCGCCCTTCGGTACTCCACCCAGGCGGCTTTTGTTCTTCCCCGGATCCATAGGCGATCCGCCAGGCGAGTCCGCCTCCTCGCCACGGCGCTTTTGAGCAGCGCCAGATCCGCGGCGCTTCCGCCCACGGGCCCGGTCGCCCGCAGCCGGAATTTCCGGACCTGAGCGCCCTGGTGCGCGCGGAGGTTTTGGGCCGCGAGGTCTTTTTTCCAGACTTCCTCGAACCCCTCGAGGTCCAGGCCGAATAGCCGCTGGAGCCCCGCTCCGGCGCTTTGCGGGGGGCCGGTGGACTCCAGCTCGACAAGAGAGGGCCGGGCATTTCGAATCGTATTTTTTTGACCCGAAGATGGCGCCTTTTTCTCCGGCTTGGCGTCCCGAATGGCGCGGAGCACCCTTCGAAGCGAGCCCTTCCCCCCGCGCCGGAGGATGAAATCGGTGACCGAGGCCCCTTCGGCGTAGGCCAGCTGCACCTCTTCGGCGGTTTTCAAATAGATCAGGCTCGGCTCCATTTTTTTGAAGGAGATGAACGAATCCGACTTGCGGGCCTTCACGAGCAAGACCTCGTCGATGGGATTCAGGTGCGGCCGATTCCGGCCTCTCCACTTTTTCTCGAAATATTTCGCGATCCCCTCGTGAAGCCAGATCGGGGTTTTGTTTTTCGTCCCCGTCGTTATCAAATAATGGACGAACTCGTGCGCCGCCGTATCGAGCCACCGGTAGCCCCGCTGCAGGACCGCCGGAGAGATCAACATCATCTTGTTGAACTTGCAGAGGCCGACGACGCCCTTCTCGATATCGCTCCGCCGAATGGTGGAGCCCTTATGAAACCGATCCGGGTCCGAGTAGATTTCGACCCGGACGCGGCCGCCCAGCTTCACTCCGAGCTCCTTGCCGAACACCCGGTAGGCGGCCTCGAGCGTTTGGGCCATATACGGAAGAAGGATCGAATCCCGCTTCGCATCGTAGCGAATCTCGAAATGCTCGGTCCTGTGGATGCTGAACCCCTGGACAGCCGCCAGGGACTGTTTGACATGAAGGCGAAGCTCGAGCCATTCGCCGTCCCCTGGGCTTTTCGCCAGCGCCTCGTTGAGGCGGGCGATGGACTTCGCATAATCTCCCTGGAGATAGGCTAGCGTGCCCTCGAGCGCCAGCCATTCGGGCAATCCGGGAGCCCCCTGGCGGATCTCCGAGAGAATCCGCCCGGCCGCGGCCAGATTCCAGGCGCGAAGCGCATTCACCACCCGGCGGTATCCGGCGGGCCGGGGATTTCCCAACCGGGGACCCGGCGCCTTGGGGGGCGGCGGCGCCTTTCGGGCGAGTCCCGCCTCCGCGGCCGCCGCAAGGTGCAGCGCCATCAGCGGGGCCAAAACCACAACCGCCCCTTTTTTCATGTGCATCATCGGGTGAGCCGTTCGTAATAGTTTTCAATCTCGGAACGCAGGGAATCGGGAAGCCCCTCGCGGAGCGCTTCCATCACCTCTTCGCGGAATTTCTGGGGCACCTGGTACTGCTCCCGGTCGGGGATGTGCACCTCGCTGAAATCGATGCCCTGGCGGCCGTCCTGCCCCTCCCGACCCCGCCGGGGGGAGGAGTCCAGACCGGGCAGGTTCGGGTTCTGCGCCCACCACCCGCGCCCGGCAGAGCGGTAGACGCCCAGCCCCCGGGGAGTGCCCATTCCGAGCCTGCCCCTTCGCGCCATCCGTTGCATGGACCGGTTCATTTGATTCCGGGCCTGGGCAAGGAGCTCCAGGACGCGCTCCTCGGAGGGGATCGCCGCCGAGGACCTTCTCCTCCCCAGAGCACCTTCCGCGCTCGCCATGGCCTTTTTCGCCTCCTCAATCCGCTCAAGCGGCTTGGAATCGAGGAAGGGATAGAGCTGCATCAGGCGACGGAGCCGATCCCGGAATTCAGCCAAGCGCCCCCCGAGCGCCTTTTGCCGCTTCTGGAGCCCTCCCAGTTTCCGCCGCTCATGGGGCGGGGATTTTTCCTCCGCCTTCCTCAGGTGGCCGTCCAGGCGGATTCGCGCCTCCTCCCACCGGGAGGCGGCCGCTTTCTTCTCTTTTTCGCCGATGCACGGCTCGTTCTGAATCGATGCGCCCAGCCCGCGGATGAACCCGTGGACATCGCGCCAATCGCCCCGCTTGATATAACCCTCGATTTCGCTCAACGCCTCGCGGTGCGACCGGCGAATCTCGTCGCGCCGGTCCTTCGCCATGCGGGTCCTTTCCTCCTTGGACAATTTCGATTTGGGGGCGCCCATCATCTTGAATCCCGGAATCGCTTCGAGGGCCTCCCTCAGGGCTTTATTCTCGAATAGGGAATTCTCGCCCTCCGCCGATTTCGCCAGGGACACGCAATCCAGCTTCCGGATGCGATCGGCCAATTTTCCCCCGGCCGCGAGTTGCGCCCTCAGATAGCGCGCGAACCTTTTCAGGCTGCCGGGCCGCTCTTTTTTCGTCCGCCCGACGGCGCCGTCGAACACCTCGATCGTCTCGCCCAGGATGGCCTGCTGCTCCTTGACGATGACGTCCAGTTCGGTCTGGCGCCTTTGCATGGGCCTGCCGCCGCGCTGGGCGCTCATCTGGTTGCGCCGCATCCCCCGCATGGCGAGACGAAGCCGCTGAATCTGGCTCATCAGGCGCCGCAGCGTATCGAGCGCCCCGCGAAAATCGCCCTTCCGCATCTGGCGCCGAATCTTATCGAAGGCGCTCATCATGTTTTGCATCGGAGCGTTGCGCATCCCGCGCTGGTTCATGAACTCCGAGGGCATCCGCTGGGCCAGCGAAGCGAGCTGATTCATGAGGCGGGCAAGCTCCTCCCGAAGGCGGGCAAGCTCCTTCTCGACCCGCCGCATGGTCCTCTCGTCCACCTCGCCGGAGCGGCGCATTTTCTCGAGGGCGCGGGCCAGGGCGCGCTGGCGGCGCATCAACTCGTCCGCCGTTTTGCCGGCGCGGTCCATCCGGACGTTGCGGAGCATATCCTCGCCCATCGACGCCAGCCGCTCGATGCTCTCGGTCGCCTCCTCCCTCTGGGCGAGGCGTCTTTCCTCGCGCCTTTTCAGGTCCCGGCGGGCGGCGCCCGATGAGGCCTTGCCCTCGCGGGGAGGAATGAGATAGCGGTTCATCACCTCGCGGAGCCGCCGGGAGAGGGTCGCCAAATCCATGCTCGCCAGCGCCTCGCGCGGGTTGTTGGGCCGCAGGATATCGCGCGCGCCCCGAATCTTCTTCATGATTTCCCACGCCTTGTCGAACAGGGTTTTTTCCCGCTTCGCGGTCCGGGTCCCCGGTTTTCCGCCGGGGGGCTTACCGGATTTGGAGGCCTTTTTCACATCGCCGAATTCGTCGGGCGCCACCTCTTTTTCGAGATAATCGCCCAGCAAGTCGAGGAGCCTTGAGGAAATTTCCTTGAGTTTATTATCCAGCGAGGCGATGACGGCCTCGCGGTCCCGGATCCGAATCCGGTAGATCGGGCTCACCCCCCGCTTGGGTCCGCTGACGGTATCCGTGTCCTCGGCCACCACGCGGTAGGCCAGCGAGGAGCCGGGCCGCAGTCCGAGCGCCCGCAAATCGATCAAATAGTCCCCCTGGACTATCTTCTTGGCGATCTCTCCCCCCCAGAGCCGAATCCGGCGGGGCCGGCTCCTTCCGATCCGAAGCTCGAGGTTGACGACCCGCACGCCGAAATCATCCGATACCCGGTAGCGCATACGGATGGCATTGTCGGCCTCGAGGGTGAGGTCCTTGCCGGGTTTGATCACCTTCACGGCGGGCGGGGTGTCCGGAATAATGTCGATGCGGTAGCGGACCGGCGCCGGATTCGTGAATCCGTCCAAATCCTTGAGGCGAACCTGGTAGGAACCCGGGCTGCCCACCAGGATTAGGCCCTCGAGGAACGAATCCTTGCCCGGCTTGAGCGCGATCCGCCATCCGTCGGCCAGATGGAGAAGGGCTTCGCGCACCGGCTTGGCCGGCTTGACGCGGACCAGGACGGAGGAGCCCAAAAACGCGCGAATATGCGCATTGCCGGTCTGGCGCTTGGACAGGAAGGGCGTGTAGTCGGGCGGGAAATATACGATCTCGATGGCCTCGACCCTGGGCGGAGGAACCACCTGCAATTCGACCGGGGCCGAGCGGAAGCGGCCCGTCCGCGCCACCACCCGCACACCGCCGCTGCCCCCCTTCCACTTCACCCGAAAACGGTTTTCACCGGATCGCTCCATCGCCAGCCGCGCGGGCGCTTTATTGCTGGGCGCTTTGCCGGCGGGGGTGAACTCCAGTTCCACCCGGCCCGGGCTTCTGCCCTCAGCCCGGACCTTGAACACCACGTCCGAGCCCGCGAGAATCCGATTGGCCGAGGCCGAGAGATATAGGTGGGTGATCCGCGAGGGCATGAGATCGATGGCGTTGGCGACCAGATATCCCGCCCGGGGATAGATGCCCGGCCACAGGAGCCCGATCGCGAAGGCCGTCCCTCCCAATGCCGCCGCCAGCCCCCGCATCCGCCGGGCGCCCGCGTTCGAGACGAACGAGGCGGGGCTCAGTTCCCCGACCTGCCCGGCCGTTTCGAGCACCAGGGCATCGATAAGCGCCGGCGAGGTGGGGTCGTCCTCGAGGAGAGCGTTCTTGGCCGGGAACAATTGAAGCGAGCTGATCAGATTGTTTCCCAGATCCTTGCGTTCCAACTCGATCTCGAGCGCGACCTTTTCGGGGCTGGGCGGTTTCTTGATCAGCCAAGCCGCCCGGGCCAGCACGGCCGCCAATACCAGGACCGTGAGGAGCAGATACATGATGGCCGCATAGCCAAAGTGCGGCTGCAGGGCCACGGCCCCGGGCGCCAGCAGGAACACCGAAGCAGCCCCGAGCAATACCAGCAGCCCGGCCTCCCGGCGCCGCACCCTCTTGCGCCCGGCGATGACCGTGCCCAAGAATTCGATGATTTTCTGGAATGCGCTATCCGGCATTTTCGCCCCGTCAGGTTATGCGCCTGAAAACGATGCTGCCCGTTTCGATTCCGGACCCACCCGGACCGGAGATGTTTTTAAACGATCCGCGCCCCGCTCATGCCAGGCCCCACAACCGCCTGGTCGTCCACTCCACAGTCGGCAGGAGAATCAGAATAAAACCTATCCAGGGAATACTCCACAACCGAATGTCGCGCACCTCGACGACTTTCGGGGGGGCCTTTCCCTCAAGAGTCTTCAGAACGCGGCTGGCCAGGGCCTCTTGGCTTGCCACGGCATTCAGCGCGGCCGCGGCCGCGCTGACCGGGATGAAGATTCCGCCCGATTTCTCGGAAAGCACCTTGAGACGCTCCCAGTGGGGGCTGGCATCGGCCAATTCGGCGCCGCCGGCCCTTCCGCCCACGGACACCGTCCGGATCGAGTGGCCGAGCGGTTTACCGCCCAGCCTCGCCTCGACCTCGGCGCGGTAGCTTCCCCGGCCCCTTGGCCTGAACCTCGCCTCGAATTCGCCCGTCTCGGGCCGGTAGACGGACATCACCCGGCGGGTCGTCCCGTAGGGGCCCCGGAGGGAGAGCTGCACATGGGCATTTTCGGCGGGCTCGAACGACTCGTTCCGCACCTGTATGCGGATCACATAGGTTCCATCCTTCCCGGGCTCGGCCTCGGGGAGAATCTGCACCTGGGAGGCCGCGGGATCCCCCGACAGCCAGCGCACCATCTGGGCCATCAGGCGCAGATAGAGCCGGTTCGTCTTCTCGGCGGCCACCATCCCGTAATTCCACCGCCAGAGATCGTCCGTGAGAATCGAGAGGACGCGGCCCTCGCCCACGCGGCGGACCGCGATCATGGGCGCCCCTTTGGTGGGGCCCGTCTCCGATTCCACCAGGACCGTCCCCTCCTCGAGCCGGGCGGCAATGTTTCCCTGGCTCAGGGGAGGAAATTTCGACCAGATGCGCTGGTTCGAACCGGGGTCGGAGGAGAGGCGCGTGATGGGATGGCGGTTCCCGGCCGGGGTCACCATCCCGCTCATTTTCATCCGGGAGTAAAAATCCTCTCCCCGGATCAGGCGGACCGGAAGCATTTTTTCGATCGGCGAGAGGACATACCCGCCCGACGAGAAGGAATCCTTGCCCCCGAACATCAGGAATCCCCCTCCCCCTTTTACGTAATCGTACACGCGCTGGAGGTAATAATTGCTAAAATAGGCGTTGGCGGAAAAATTATCGAAAACGACAATATCGAAATTCCTCAATTCTTCGAGAAAAAGGGTGTCCACCGGAAAGGGGACAAGACTGAGCTGGCGCGTCGGAACGCCGGGGTCGTCTTCGGAGGTCCGCAGGAATACGAACGATACGAGATCGATCGATGGATCTCTCTTGAGCGCCATTCGAAAAAACCGGTAATTCCACGAGGGAAGGCCCGAAATGGTCAACATGCGGATTTTATTCCGCCGCACCTCGAGGGGCACCTCGACGCGGTTGTTCGACTCGACCATTTCCCCGCGCTGAAGGGGCGTCTCCACGGCGAGCAGCAAACTGCCCACGTCCCGGGGCGTGAAGCGGAAGCGGATCGTCTTTCGCGCGGGGCTGCGCGGGATATCGATCGTCTGGGTGCTGACCACCCGGCCGTCCCGCGTCAGGGCGATGGGCAGCTTTTGACCGGTGAATCCCCGCACCGAAAGGGTCACCTCGAAAATGACCTCCTTGTTCTGGAACGCCAGCCGGGGCGCCCGCACATCGTGGAGGGATATGTCCTTGAAGCCCTCGGGGGAGCCGAACCCCAGGGCCAGCACAGGGGGAAAGTGCTCCACATCCTCGGGGGGCCAGGCGCTCCCGGAGGTATCCCCCCCATCAGAGAGAAGGAGGATCGCCGCGGGCCGATCCGGGCCGGTCCTCGACTTGCCAGTCCCCGCTGGGCCGGCCGCCGCCCCGGCGTTGTTTTTGAGCGCGGCGCGGATAAGGCGGAGCGGATCGCTCCCCTGGCCCGCCGCCTCCAGACCACGAATATCCTCCGGGGACACGGGCACGCCGGTGGTGTCGAAGCGGATCACACGGACATCGTAGGACTCGGAGAGGCGCTCGAGGAAGCCTTTCGAGGCCCCCTCGCCGCCGCCCTCGTTTATTCCCTTCTCCAGGAGGAAGCTCGTTAGCGATGCCATGCGCGTGCGGCCGCCCGCTCCGTCCCGGACATTCATGCTGGTCGAGGTGTCCACCAGAACCAGCAGCCGCGGCGGCAGGGAGCGCTCGCGCACATCGACCAGGGTGGGCCCGGAGAGAAAAAAGAGAATCGCCAGATATAGAGTGCCCCGAAGGGCGACCAGAAAATAGGTGCACCCCGGCGAGAGTTTTTCCTGAAAATAGGGAATCTGCCGCCGCAGGCTCTCGGCCAGCGCTGCCCCGAG
>DNYS01000017.1:0-4261 GCA_003506735.1 Nitrospinota bacterium | reverse complement strand
CATCGAATTATCCCTGATTCAAGCGGCGCTGAATGATCGGATGATGGATGAGGTCCTGCTTGTAATTTCCCGTCAAGGCATACAGGGCGATGTTCACCCCCAGATGAAAGGCCGCCCTGCGCTGGAGCTCGCCGCCGGGGGTGCATTCCTCCGCCCACCTGCCGCCGGGAAGCCGCGCCCATGCGCCGCCCAGATCGTTCCGGCAAAAGACGACTGGGGTGAATCTTCCGAGGCGGATTCCCTCGAGCTCCTGGCTCATCGCCTGGCGGCCCCCGATGGAGCGGATCAGGTAATAGCTCTTGAACATGGCGTGATCGCCCGGAAGCGGCTCCAGCGCATCGCGCGGAAAGACCCGGCGCAAAAGCGCCCGCGCCGAGCGGCCAAACCCCTCGTTCACCAGGCCCAGGCCATCGTCCACCAGCAGAAATCCGCCGTAGGTCAGATGTCGGCGCAACCGATCGACCTCCCCCTCGCTCGGGGCCTCGAACTCGTAGCGGCCGGAAAGATACAGGAACGGGTATTTGAACAATTCGGACGAGGACAGATCGACCACCTCCGCATCCGGGCCGGCCTTGATGCTCGTCCGCTTTCGAACATCGCTCAGAAGCGTGGCCATGGCCGAGGGGTATTCCTGCCACCGCCCTCCCCGGTAGCGGATGTGGCCCGGAACGAAACCGGGCGGATCCCCGCCCAGGACGGCCCCGGGGGGCACCGCGAGTTCGGGAATCTCGGGCCCGCGGGGGGACTGGGAAAAGGCCCGCCCCGGACCCGCGAGCGAGGCGGCGGCGATGGCCGCGCTCGCGCGCAGGAAATGGCGGCGGCTGAAATCGCGGTTATGGGACATCGCTGGCCGGGGGCATCACGACAAAAAGCGTGGGGGGCGGAAGCGTTTTCAGCGAAAGGATCAAATCGGGCGATTTTGCGATTTTCATCCGGCCAAGCCCCTCGACCTTCAGGGCGAGGGCGAACTGGGCGGAAAGTTCGGGGCCGGCGAAGTGCATGGGGATGACGATATTCGGCCCGATGCGCTTGACGATCTTGGCTCCGATCTCGTGGGGAATGGTCAGCGACCCATCGATGGGCAATAGGAGGACATGGATTTTCCCCAGCGCGCGAATCTGACCCTCGGAGGGGCCAAAGCGCGCGTTGCCCAGATGGGCGATGCAAATCCCCCCGGTCTGGAAAATAAATATCGTGTTGACGACATAGGGCGAGGACGTTGCCCCGGCGACCTGGGGAAAGGAAAAAATCCGGATCCCCTTGATGAGCTTGTCGATAGTGACCGGCCTTCCGGGTGGGGTGGCACCGTAAAAAATTCTCGTTTTTTTCTCGTAGGGCCCGGTCTGGGAGTGGGTTTCATGGAAATTGCTGACCGAAACCGCGTCGGGATACGGGTTCGTCACCTTGGCCCAATAGGGATCGGTCAGAATACTTCCCCCCCGGGGGCCGTTGAGCAAAAAACTGGAATGCCCCAGATAGCGCAGGCGGAGGATTTTCTCGGTCCGGGCCACAAGCGCCGCGAGATTTCCCGCCTGGCCGAACCGCCACGACACCGGGATGAACCGACCGTCCCGGCGCACGAGGCCGGGCTTGCAAATGGCTTCAGCGGAGGAAACAAAAAAGGGCGCCAATAACCCAAGGATGAGACAGAAAAAGCAACAGCGCCAAAATGAACCGGACCGGAATACCCTCATTCCAGGGAATATTCCGGAAATCATCAACTCCCCCGAATGGCGATGGATAAAAGGCGGCGAGAACAGGCGTATTGTACCCTTGAAATGCCCGGAAAAATAGATAATTCCTCTGGAAAATAGAAATTCGGTGCAGACCCCATCCGGCCCCGATTGGTGGGTCCTGCCGGAATTAAAGTGAGGGATACCATGATTGCTGTAATAAATTGATATTTAAGGATTTATTCAATGAGACGAAGGAACGCCTCGCGCCACATCGGAAATTTTGACCTAGGCGGTAATGTCGATTCCGTTCGGGCTTTGGATAGCGTTGGCGGCCAAGAGGATGGCCAAAACCCTCTCATCCGACAATTGATGAGAAGCCGTGAGCTGTGCCACGGTGGATCGCAGGTTCGCCACGGCACCGACTATCTCGGGGGCATCAAGCCCTGTGCGACGGCAAGAATGAGGTTTCCATTAGCCACGACAACTCCTCCTCCCTGCGAAGATGACCTGCTACTCGGGCGATATTCAAAATTCCCACGCTTCGCGGCCGCAAAAGCGTTATCCCGCATTTCTTCTTATCGGACGCTATCCCGATAAATTGAGGCGGAGAGGGGAAATATGATTTAGGAGCCGTGGCACTGGCGGGGCCGGCCGGGACGCTCCTAGTCCTCTAACCGGAGGGCAGAGATGGATTTTCCTTCCCCTCCCCGTTCCGGCCATAAATTTATAAACCTACATTTCAACTTCAATTATTCCATGCAACATATTGATATATATCTTTTTTGTCGAATTATCTTCATGGATTCATCAGTCCGGGGGGCGGTCCGGATTTGTGCCCCGGGCGGCGCGCCACAGGGCCCAGGCCAGGAGGGCGGCCTTGAGCAGGTCGGAGACGATGTAGATGCCGTGGTAGAGGCCGAAGAGGCGCCGGGCGGCGGCAGCCTGGCCGGGGGCGGCGAAATCGAGGGCGCGCCCGGTGCGCTCGATGCCGGGACCGAGCCAGAAGGCGTGGGCCAAAACGACAGCCAGGAGGACGCCGGCCAGGGCGAGCTCAACGGGGCTCCGCTCGCGCCGGGCCCGGATGAATATGAGGAGAATCAGGACGCCGAGGGCGAGCTGGGCCATGTTCCAGCCCCGGAACATTTTCCGGTTCACCTCGCCGGCGGCGTGGCGGAGGGCTCTTTCGCGCTTCTTATTCGGAATGGCCTCAAAGCGTTTCGATAGTTCGGGGTTTTTTTGGACCGACAGGACATCGAACGTCACCCCGGCCGAGAACCAGGTGAACAGGGTGACGCCCAGCCATGCCGCGAGGAGGACGATGACGGGCGCCTGGAGGCGGTGAGCGCCCGGGCCTGATGTTGGGTTCATGCCAAAATTCCCGGGTGGGCGGTTGTTCATATAAACAGGCTGGCCCGGCGGCCCTCCCGCGCATGGGGGCATCTTCGGGCCTATGGCGGGTTGTGGCAAACGGAGGGGGCCGTGGGCGCGCACCCGCGAATCCTTCCGGGGTGAGCCGTCCCCTGCCCCCAAATCCAGCCACCAGCGATATTTCACGAAATAATATCTGCTGATCCTGTCTGAAGAAGAGAGCGCCACCGCATAAATCTAGTATCTAGTGAAATCAAAGAAATATGTCGTATAATGTTTTCCCCATTATCTCAGGCAAATAACCGTTTTCTCCGCGCCGTGTATGAGGCGGGGGGGAGCTTGCCGGACTGACGCAACTGGGGGCTCGATGATGCGCATTCAATGGCCCATGTTCATCGAAGGAAAAACTCCATCGTTTATGAAATCTTTTCTCATTCTTGCCTTGGCATCAGCCCTCCTCGCCGGATGCCCCAAGGAAGGCGCGGACGCTCCCATCAGCCCATCTCCCGTCATGTCAGTCGAGCAGGCGAAAAAAGTCACGGCCAAATTCAGCCAGCACTTCACTCCCCCGCCCCGAACCATCAAGGACATCACGGCGATCCTGGACCGCGAGAAACGCGAGAACCCAGCCTCGGTCGCCAAGGCGCACATTCTGGCGGATAAGACTCCCCCCAAGACAAAAGATACCATTGTCCTGGCGAAGTTTTATCTGAAACGTGCCCGCGCCGCCCAAGAAATCGGCCGGACCCGGCAGGCAATCAAGGATTTCCGCTATGCCGCCCATTACGCGGAGCGGGGCGATGTTTCGGCCAGGCAATATAGTCACATGCTTAATGGCCTCGGCAAAACGGAGGTCAAAGGCGGCAACTACAATAGTGGAATCGCGGTCTTGCGCAAGGCTATCAACCTCCTGGAAGGAAGTGATCTTCACCCCGTAATTATCGGAATTTGGTCTGTCGTCCAAAACGCCCGCTTGGCGGGGTTTTCGGCGGAAGCGGGAGATATCGAGGTAGCCGAGAAGTTTTTGCGCCAGGCGGAAGACCGTCTTGCCGAATTTCTCTTGATGAAACTGAAATTTGAATATTATCGGGAATTGTTACCTGCTTATGTGGCATCAGCCCGGGCCCGCGTGAACGACTTTAGGGGGAAGCTCAGGGAAGCGGAAATGACGTGCCCCCCTCAAACTGGTCCATGCTGAATGAGAGGATTTTCGGTAC
>DNYS01000063.1 GCA_003506735.1 Nitrospinota bacterium | reverse complement strand
GGTGCATAGACGTGCTCTATGACGTTCAGCATGTCGTCCATCTCGCTCCGAATTCCGGATACGGGATGTGAAGACACATCCGGCTCGCCGCCCAGAACTTCGGCGAACTTTCGTGCCCGGATTTGAGCTTCGATGGGTTGAATGATGGCGGCGGTGGCGAATGTGTGCGGCACCCATGAAGTTGTGCCTTCGTGTACGAACATGCTCGAGTGCAGGCGAATAGCCTTTCGTGTGGGATCGAAGACCATCGCTGCTATGGAAGCAAACATATTGATGGCGCTGAGGCGACCTAACAGCTCCCCATCAGGCAAATCGACATGGCGAACGAAGTCCGTCTGGGCGTGCAGCCGGAAGATCTCAATTCCTTCATCGACGAACCCGGGTTCGGACCAGATTCGTTGGCGATAGTACTGGCCCCACCAGGAGAACCCGCGGTCCTCGTCGATTGACCACTCATCGTCCACATGCCAGAGGTTCCTGATTTCCGCGACCGCCGCGGTTCCCACGTCTCCCCTCTCGCGCGCTTTTTCCTTTATCTTTCTGTTCCCCATTGATCGAAAGCGTGAACCCACAATTCAAATCGGGGACTTCAGATAGTGTGTTCGGTGCGTCGTAGACCATGCCAGGGCGCAAGTTGGTATCTAGTGCCTCTTTTCGCCCTTATTTCGGTGCGTTCGATAATATCTATTGTCTTGTTGACAGAATATATCTTTGCCGTACATTTATTTCTAGCATCAGGAGTGGCCCGGCTTAACCGGGTCCGGCAACCTGGGATGGACACCCAAGGTGCCTTCCCGCCGAATGGTGGGGATGCGGTTGTGGCAGGTAAAGGCCTGCACGCAGCAACCAAGTGTCCAGCACGATTGCCCGCTCACCTGATGCCTGGGTCGAGCGGGTTTTTTTGTGTCTGCTCATATCTGGTCTCCTCTGGCCGGCGTATCCCCTCCACGAGCGGTTGGTCTCACTGGAAGTGTCCTTTCCCGTCACTCAAGGAGGAAAGGTCATGGCAGGGGAAAAACAACATTCTGAAACCAAGGAGGAGCGCAGGAGACGGGCGGGCCATCCGGAAACCCATCCCGAGGTTCTCGAGTAGCTGGCGCACGATGAAGAGAAGGAGGTGCGCCTCGAGGTTGCACTAAATCTGAAAACCCCGGTCTCCGTCCTCGAAAATTGGCAAAGGATAAAAACGAGGAGGTCCGTTGGGAGGTGGCTGGAAACCCCAACACCCCTTTCTCCATTTTAGAGATATTGGCACGGGATGAAGACCGTTTTGTGCGCCAATCGCTTGCATGGAACTCCAATGTCCCCGCTTCTGATTTGGAAAAAATGGCCCAAGATGGAAATAAAGATGTGCGCTCGGTTGCCGCCGGAAATTCCAACACTCCGCCCTCAACGCTGCATAAGCTAGCCGAGGATGAGGACGCAGATGTCCGCCAAGCAGTTGCCAGTAACCCAAATATCCCAGCCGAAACTCTGGAGAAACTGGCACAAGACAATGAAGGGCGTGTGCACTATGGGGTTGTCGAAAATTTTAACGTTTCAGTCTCTCTATTGGAGCTGTTAGCAGAAAGTGAGAATGTGGATGCTCTGCAAGCAGTTGCCGGAATCTCCAGCACTCCAAAAATGGCACTGGAAAAACTGGCTCAGGATAGCGAAGCGTATGTGCGTATATCAGTTGGCGGAAATCTCAAAACACCAGCATCTGTGTTGGAAAAGCTTGCGCAAGATAGCGAACTGAGGGTCCTATTTAGCGTCGCGGAAAATCCCAGCACCCCAGAATCTGTACTGGAAAAGCTAGTGCAGAATAAACGCATGCTTTTTCATCTTAATATTGCAAAAAACATCAACGCTCCTGGTTCAGTATTAGAGCAGCTGGCAGAAGGTAGCGATGCGGATGTTCGCCAAGAAGTCATCAAGAACCCGAACACGCCTGAGTCGGTGCGGAAACGTCTGGAGCGAGAGCTGGCCTCCCCTAGAGAATCGCCCCATGAGGACGACCCAGCGAATCAGGGTTACTCGGGAAAATACCCTCTCGTATCAGAGGAACATCTTCGACTCGTGCGAGAGACCTCTCAGAACGCCGTCGTGATCTTTCCTCGCTCTCCGCATCGCCAAGCATCGCTGGGGGCTCAGAAACGCCGCCGCCCGAGGTAGGCCCTAAATGCCCCCCGCCAAGATCGAGGTGGGCTTTAACCGCATCGCCCGCACCCACGGCCTCGATGACCTTGCCCGGCTTCTTTTCCCCGGCAACCGGGCCCACCAAAAGGTTTTTATTCTCCTATTTACCGAGCTCAAGCACGCAGAGGACCGATTTCTCAGCAGCTTCTCAGACCTCCCTTCCCAGTACGGCATCTCCTCCCGCCAGCTCGAAACCGTCCGCGCCAAATGCCGCCGCCTGGGCCTCATCGACCATGTCTGCCGGTTCAATTCGTTTTCAAATACATAATGTTGTTTCTCCTGATTCTGCTCGCCGTCGTCCTGCCGCTTTCGCTGAGCTACTACCAGGACAGTCGCGACTACGAAATCCAAGTCCTCGCCTCGAAGCTCGATTTTTTCGCCGAAAGGGGCACCTCTTATCTGGGCGTGGAGGGAATCCACGCCCTGCGCACGCCTGCGGACATGCGCACCCCCGACTACAAAGACCTCTTGAAAACGCTCAACAGGATCAAAAAAGAATTCATTGTGGATAACGCCATCATTATGCGCCGCCAGCCGAGCGGCAAATATGTATTCGTCGCCGCTGGCCACGGCGGATTCAAAATTGGCCAGCCCGTGCATATCCACAAAATTTTTCCTGGCACTTTCAAAGGCACGAACGACACCTGGAATTCGGGCCGGATTATGCACAGCCAGCTTTTTGGTAAAGAACAGGGATTTGACCAGTTCCTCCAGATCAACGCCCCGCTCAAGCTGAACGGAAAAGTCGTGGCGATCCTGATGTTGAACAAGTTCGCCAATCCGGTGGACAAAGCAGTAATGGAGAAGACGACCTGGCTGATCAGTCTGACCGCCGCTATACTCATCGCCGGGCTTGCGCTCTTCGGGTTCCTTTTGGCCCGGATGCTCCGCCTCCTGGGGGTTCTGACACGCGCCGCCGACGAGGTCAGCGAGGGCAATCTCGATGTCGCCATTCCAGAACCCAAAAGCCGGGATGAAGTGGGCCGCCTGGCGGCCAGTTTCCGCCACATGATCGAGGGACTCAAGCAGCGCGACTTTATCCGTGACACCTTCGGCCGCTACGTCAGTCAGGAAGTCGTGGACGAGTTGCTGACCTCTCCCGACAGCCTCCGCCTGGGCGGGGAACTCCGCGAAATCACCCTGCTGGTTTCCGACCTTCGAGGCTTCACGGCCATGTCCTCGCGCTTGGAGCCGCAAGACGTCATCGAGATCATCAACGGCTACCTGGAACACATGATCGACACCATCACCCGGTTCGGCGGGACCGTGGATGAATTTCAGGGGGACGGCATCCTCGCTTTTTTCGGTGCGCCCATCGAGGCTGAGGACGGCCCCGACCGGGCCGTTGCCTGCGCAATCGAGATGCAAAACGCCATGGAGGCGGTCAACGCCGGGCAGCACCGGAGGAACTTGCCCGATTTGAAGATGGGAATCGGAATCAACACCGGTGAGGTCATCATCGGAAATATCGGCTCCGAGAAAAGAAAAAAATACAGCGCCATCGGAACTACCATCAATACGGCCTACCGCATCGAATCCTATACGGTGGGGGCGCAAATTCTCATCAGCCCCACCACGCACGAACAAATTAAAGACATCGTAGACACGCAGGGCACCATCGACGTCCAGTTCAAGGGGCTGGACAGGCCGGTGACGGTCCTCGACGTAGCGGGCATCCGGGGGAAGTTCGCCTGCCGGATTCCGGAAAAAGCCCCCGAAGTATTTGTCACCCTCTCCTCGCCCCTTCCCGTCCATTTTTACGCGCTTGAGGAAAAAACCGTCTCGGAAAACGCCATCGCCGGGAAGATCCTGCAGCTGTCCGAAACCTCGGCCGATGCAATCCTTGAGAAGAAGGTGGAAATTCTCTCCACGCTCAAAATGAAATTCGGCGGCCCCGGGGCCGAGGGGTTGTCGGAGGCCTATGCCAAGGTCATGAAAGTGGGCCCTGCTAACGGGGATGAAAAGTTCTCCCAGATGAACCTTGCTTTCACCTCCCTTCCCGAGGACTGCAAATCTTTCCTCGCGAACCAACGCGCGGCCGCGGCCCAGGAAAATCCCTCCGCTATATAAGCCTTTCCGCCTCTATGCATGCTGGAACCATTTGGTTCCCTCACGGACATTCCGCGCGCCTCCGGGTCCTCCATCCCGCGCCGGTTCCAGCGGCCTTTAGAAACATGACCCGGGAAACTCCCTCAAACCCCCGATCTTCCCTCCCCCGGACGCAGCTTGACCCCGTACCGGCATACGGCTTGTGAAATCTCATCCGATCCTGGACCCTGAGGCCCCAATTCCACTTTCGCCGTAAAGTTTCGGAGAATTCATGATGTATCTATCGAAAAACACCGCTATCTACACCGCCGCACTGACGATGACCTTGCTCGCCCCCTCTTCTGCTCTGTCCCAGGGCATGAAGGAAATGCAGGGCATGAAGAGAATGACTCCTATGAGCAAGGGGACGATGTCCATGAGCGGAATGGCGGTCAAGAATGCGCCGGTCGTTCCTCCCGTCACGGGCTACAGCGAAGGAAAAACCATCCTGTTTATTCACACCGAGACCTCGGACCCGAAAATCGCAAAGATTTTAACCAACATGATGGGCGGCTCCCCCGTTCTGGTCGTGCCGGCGCTGGCCAAACTGCCAAAGGATGCGCTCGCCCGGGTCTATGTCTTCACAAACGGCCTGAAAATGGGCGGGCCCATGGGGCCCCTCGGGTACCAGGCCGACGTATTCGAAAACCCGCCGGGAACCCCCGGCTACTCTCCCTTGAGACATATCAGCCTCGTCACCTGGAAGAACCCCTCCGCCGCCCGGCGGCTCAAGTCGGCGGCCGGGGTTCAGAGGGCGCTCAAAAGCGGCGAGGTGACGATTAAGGAGCCCGGCATCGTCGTGAACATGCCGTTTTTGAGCTGGCCCGGCGGAAAACGCTAGCCGGGGAATCAAAAACCCGCTTCCGACCGTGAGCCAAAGGAGAATCCGGCGGCCTCCAGCGCCTGCGCACCCCCATTTTTCCGGTAAAATCCGGCCCGTTTGCCCCCCGCCGGCGGCCGGCCCGCTGCGAGCGCATGAAACATACGTCCGTTCGATAAAATGGAAGCTACCGGAAATGCGCGGTGGTTCGGGGTTTCTCTCCTGTTGCGCCCGGGGCCTCCCGGTGACATTCTTCCCCTAACCGAGATATTCAGGAGATCGCGGCATGGACGACCATCACGGCTATCACGACATCGGCGGCGAACCGGGCGGAGGCTCCATCGACCGGTCCGAGCACGACTACGCCCTGTGGGAAAAGCGGGTGGACGCCCTGCTCATGCTCCTCTCCGCCAGAGAGCCCAAGCTCGTCCGGGTAGACGAGCTCCGCCGGGGCATCGAGTCGATCGGCCCGAAGGCCTACGAGATGAGCTACTACGAGCGCTGGATCACATCGATCTCGAACGCCCTCCTCGAGCGGGGGGCTATCACCTCCGAAGAGTTGGGCCGGAAGATGGCCGAGATCGAAGCGCGCCAGGAAACGGGTTGAACATGCGGGGAGAAATCTGAGCATGGCGGCCAAATTCAAACCGGGCGACCCGGTGGCGGTGCGGCGGGCCCCCTCGATCGGCCACCTCCGCACCCCCCACTACGTCAAGGGCAGGACCGGCGTCGTCGAGCGGGTCTGCGGCGATTTCGCCAATCCCGAGGAGCTTGCCTACGCGCGGGACGGCCTGCCCCTCCGGGCGCTCTACCGGGTGCGCTTCAACCAGCACCATTTATGGCCCGAATACACCGGCCCCGATGGCGACACCGTTGACGTGGAAATTTTCGAACACTGGCTCGAACCGGCCGAGGACGTGCCGAATTAGCGGACGTGCCGAATAAGTGCCCATTTTGTGCCGATTTGGTGGAGACATAGATCATGAGCGATTCCCATAACGGCCACGACCACGCTCCCCCGCCCGGCCATGACGGTCCACTGACCCACTACCAGATCAGGGAAATCGCCGTGCGCGAGCTGCTCATCGAAAAGGGCGTCTTTACCGCGGACGACGTGCGCCGCGAGGTGGAGAAGATGGACCAGCGAACCCCCGCCAAGGGGGCCGTCGTCGTCGCGCGCGCCTGGACCGACCCTGCCTACAAAGAGCGCCTCTTCGCCAACGGCACTGCCGCCTGCGAGGAAATGGGGATCGCCATGGGCCGGACCTACTTCCTCATTGCCGTCGAGAACACCGAAACCGTCCACAACGTCATCGTCTGCACGCTTTGCTCCTGCTATCCCCGGAACCTCATCGGTCTGCCGCCGGACTGGTACAAATCGCGCGCCTACCGGAGCCGCGCCGTGCGCGAACCCCGGGCCGTCCTGGTCGAATTCGGACTCGAGCTACCCGAGAGCGTGACGATCCGCGTCCACGACTCCACCGCCGACATGCGCTACATGGTTCTCCCCCGGCGGCCCGAGGGCGCCGAGAACCTGGGCGAGGAAGAGCTCGCCGCCCTCGTCACGCGCGATTGCATGATCGGCGTGGCCGTCCCCCGCGCCGAAGCCGTGGCTTCGTAATGGACCCGGCCGAAAAACTCATCGGCTGGTACGCCGGCCTCCGCTTCGAGGATCTGTCCGGCGAGGCGGTCCGCGCCGCGTGCACCTTCGTCATCGACAACCTCGGCTGCGCCCTGGCGGGCTCGTCCGCGCCCGTGAACGCCGAACTCATCGAGCTCCACCTTCGCTGGGGCGGCGCGCCCGAGGCCACCGTTCTCGTGCACGGGCACCGACTCCCCGCCCCCGCGGCGGCCCTGCTGAACGCCGCCATGATCCACTCCTACGATTACGACGACACCCACGACCCCACCTCGATTCACGTTTTCGTCACCGTCCTCCCGGCGATTCTCGCCGCCGCCGAAAGTACCGGGGGCCCCATCTCCGGGAAAGACTTCATCGCGGCCCTCGCCGGGGCGGCCGAGATTACGATTCGCCTGGGCTATTCCGTCCGCGACCACATTCATTCGGGCTGGCTGCCCACCTCGATTTTCGGCACCATCGGCGCGGCTGCGGGCGCGGCGAAAATCATGGGGCTGGCTCCGGAAGTCATCGCGGACGCCGCCGGCCTCGGCTACGCCCAGACCCACGGAAACCGCCAGGCCGTTCTCGACGCCACCCTGGCCAAGCGCCTTCAGCCCGCCTTCAGCGCCCAGGCCGGGGTCCAGGCGGCGGCCTTCGCCCAGATCGGCGCAACCGGACCCCGCCGCATCGCCGAGGGCGCGGACGGTATTTTCGAGCTTTTCGGAGGCGGCAAGGGCGACCCGGCCGCCCTAACCGGCGGCCTGGGCGAGCGGTGGGAGATGAGCCAAACCTCCGTCAAACCCTACCCCTGCTGCCGCTCGAACCACGGGGTCATCAGCGCCGCCGAGGAAGTGAAAGCGAAGCTCGGAGAATTTTCTCAAGAGGACATCGAATCCGCCGACGTCTGGGTGACACGCTACTCCTACTCGATGGTGGGAGAGCCCTTCGAGATTCGCCAGAACCCCCAGGTGGACGCCCAGTTCAGCGCCCAGTGGACCTGCGCCCACACCCTCCTTCACGGCCCGCCGGGGATTCGCGCCTTCGAGCCGCAAAAAGTCCGCTCGGGCGAGGAAATCAAAGCCCTCGCCGGGCGCATCGGCGTCCATATCTGGGAGGGAGGCGATCATGTTCCGGACGGAAACGCGCCCTTCCGCCTCTCGCGCGTCGCCGTCCGCCTCAAGGACGGGCGAAGTGCCGACATCACCCACGAAAAAGTGAAGGGCTCGCCCGCCTGGCCGCTGACCGATACCGAGCGCCGCGCCAAATTCATGGAGTGCGCCTCGAACGCCGTCCACTCGCTCGACGCCGCCTGCCTCGAGGAAGCCCTCGCCTCCCTCGAATCCATCGACACCCAGCCCAACATCAGGCCCATCCTCGGCATGCTTATTGCCCAGGCAGCGATGGTGTAATAACTTTAGGGAACCTCTAAAAACCGCCCAATATCCCCCGATTCTATGTTGTCATAGCATTTTAGCCACAATTCGTACCCATTTTTCATCTTATCTTCGGCCACCGGAACCCCGAAGAACCTCCCGATGGCCGATTTTTCTCATGCGCGCGCAGGTATCCCGTCTCTCGCCAACCAGACAAGGCGGCGCATGTTNNCCGGGCATCAAGGTCGAAAAATCCGGGCTGTGAGGTCATCTTCTATCCTCCGGGGCGGGAGGTATCTATTGGATCACATCAGAGATGAAATAGGGAGGTTTTTAGAGGTGCCCTTTACACAAATAATTCGCCCCGCCCGGCGATGGAAACGGGGATTTCGATTTCCGTGGGGACAAAGTAGAATTGCTCGATTCAAACTGAGGCTTCATCCAACATTTCGGAAAATGAGAACGACGATGCAATACTCTGTCGATGATTCTCAAAAGATGATTTTTGTCAATTTAACCGACGCGGTGACGGGGAAGGATATCATCGCAATTCAGAAGGAAATTAATGATCCGAATTTCAAGGGGCGCTCCATAACCGTCTCTGGGATTTGAGGATGGTTGCAAGCCTCCAAATCTCAAATGCTGAGGCAACCCGAATTGCACATATAGCAGACTTAAATGAGGCCTCTGGAAAGGTGGCTATCGTTGCTGCCTCAGACCTACACTTCGGATTAACGAGAATGGCAGAGAGTCAGGCCGTTGCGACGGATGCTAAAGTCTTTCGAGACATGGAGGAAACCAGAGAATGGATCGGCCTTCCTCAATTGTAACCCGGGGATGAATTTCAAATTAGGACACCATCGAATTTTTACGATGAAATCTTCAGTCAGGCAGCCAAATCACCGACCTTAAGGTCTCGCCGCGCTTCATGGCCTCGAAGGCGGCAAAGCGGGCCAAACAGATTCAGCCGTTCGATCCGGTCAACTTCTCCCGGGCCGCTTCTTCGATGAGGCCCGAGCGGGTCGTCCCGGAGAGTTGGGCGGCGTTATCGATCTGGGCGATCAGCCATTCGGGCAACATGATGTTGATCCGCTTGCGCGACCTGCCGTGCGCCTGCACCACCATCGGGACGGCCCCATCCGAGAGATCGATTTCATCCAGAGTGGAAGGCCTGGGCAGGCTCTCTCCGTCCTTCAGCATTCCCTCGATATGGAAATTAAGCGCCTCCTCCGCCATGACCGCCGCCTCGTCCAGGTCCGAGCCCGCGGTAACGCAGCCGGGGAAATCCGGAAATTCGACCCCGTAATCCGATCCCTCTTCTTTTCTGATCAGGGCGACAAATCTCATCTCAATTCCTCCCAAACCGGATGCCGCATTGCCTTTCGATGCTTCTGAGCGTCCCGATCGGAATGTCCCGTCTGGGATGGGGGACCGTAATCCGGCCTGACCTTTCGGAGTGCTTGAATTGAACGTGCAACCCTTTTTGCGCCACCTCACGCCATCCCGCGTCCCTGAGCGCCCGTATGACATCCCGGCTATTCACGTGTGTAACTATACACACGAACTAAGCCTCTGTCAAAAACACTGTAAGTTAACGGAAATCAATCAGATGTGCCATAGGAATGCTTATGTTCGCTGGAAACCTACCCCTAAAATCTGATCACCGACCTCAGGGTCTCCCCGCGCTCCATGGCCTCAAACGCCGCCTCGGTATCACCCAGCCCGATGGTGCGGGTGACCATCCGGTCGAGATCGAGATCGCCGGATTTGTACCAGTTGGCGAGGAGCGGAAAATCCCTGGACGGCAGGCAGTCGCCGTACCAGCTCACCCGGAGCGCCCCGCCGAGGCCGAAAAACCGCTGGATGGGAAGCTCCATCACCATCTGGGGATCGGGCACCCCGATCAGGACGGCGGTTCCGGCGAGATCGCGCGACCACAGGGATTGGAGCAGGGTTTCGGGCGTGCCGACCGCCTCGAAGACGAAGTTTACTCCGTTGCTGCCGGTCATCTCTTTTATCTGCTCCACCGGGTCGCCCTTTTTGGCGTTGACGGTGTCAGTCGCGCCGAACTCGCGCGCCCACTCGAGCTTGTTCTCGGCGATATCGACGGCGATGATCCGCCCGGCGCGGGCAAGCCGTGCGCCCTGGATGACGCTGCAGCCCACGCCCCCGCAGCCGAAGACGGCGACCGAGCTTCCCGGGGTGACGCCGGCGGTGTAGAGCGCCGCGCCGATCCCGGTCATCACTCCGCAGCCGATGAGGCAGGCCTGCTCCGGCGGGCACTCGGGGGGGATGAGGATGGCCTGTTTGGCCGAGACAACGGTGTGGGTGCAGAAGGTGCCGATCCCGAGGGAGGGGCTGAGGACGAGGCCGTCCGCTTTCGCGCGCATCCTCGGTTCGGCGTTCAGGCTCGCGGCGCACAGGTGGGGCCGGCCGGCAGCGCAGAAGCGGCAGCGCCCGCAGGGGGCGCGCCAGGCGAGGACGACGTAATCGCCCTCGCTCACGGCAGTGACGCCCTCTCCTGCCTGCAATACGATCCCCGCGCCCTCGTGGCCGAGAAGATAGGGAAACTCGTCCCCAATCTTGCCGAGCTTGTAGTGCAGATCGGTGTGGCAAACCCCGCTCGCCTGAATCCGCACGAGCACCTCGCCGGGCCCTGGCGGGTCGAGCAGGATATCCTCCACCCGGGCGGGCTCGCCCGCGCGCCTCGATACGACTCCCTGTCCCTCGAACGCCATGGAAGGCCTCCGTATAATGGTATGCGGCAAAATGTTGTTTATGATTCTCTATCTTACTCCATCCCCGGCCCGGCGGTGAAGGGAGGGAGCCGAAGATCCGATCGAATGGCCGCAATTTCCGGCCCGGAATTGTGCTAGCCTTATTTATCATCGAAATGACTATCTTGCCGGGGCCGCTTTCACGCAGGCGCCGCCCCGGATTTTCGGTATCCATCATCGCGCCCCCCGCCCGGGGCGCGGCAGCGGGGCCCGGCTATGAATATTTCCATCATTTTCGCCTTGGCCTTCCTTCCCGGCGTATTCTGGCTTTGGTATTTTTACAAGAAGGACAAGTTCGAGCCCGAGCCCAAACGCCTGATCGTCAAGACATTCTTCTGGGGGATGGCGGGCATCATACCGGCCTTTATCTTCGAAATCCCCTTCTCGGGCACGGGCATGGTGCTGACGGTCATCGCCGCGCCCATCATCGAGGAGGCGGTCAAATTCACCGCCGTCTACAAGACCATCTATTCGGACGCCGAATTCGACGAGCCCATGGACGGAATCGTGTATGCCGCCGCGGCCGCCCTGGGTTTCGCATCGATCGAGAACGTTCTTTACCTGCTTAGGGCCAGCCAATCGTCCGGGCTGATCATCGGCTCATCCCAGTCCACCTCCGCGGTCGGCGCCGTAATGAGCACGATCGCCATCCGCTCGATTCTGACCGTCCCCGGCCACGTGATGTTCGCGCTCTTTTGGGGCGAGGCCCTGGGCATCGCGAAATTCGCCGACCCCAAGCGAAGGAAGTCCCTCATCTTGAACGGCCTCATCCTGGGCATCGGGGCGCACGCGCTTTATAATTTTATGCTGAACTTCATCCCGATCTTTTCCATTGCCATGCTGATTATCGTGAGTGGGGCCTGGCAGATGACCCACCGCAAGATCGAGGCCGCCCTTCGGGCTTCTCCCTTCGGGCTGGGCGGGCCCGGAGGCGGACCCGGAGCCGGGCCACCGGCGGAGCGGGACCCGCCATCCGGCGAGGATTGACGGGTGTGCACCCTCGTTGCCCGCGCCAGTTGCGGAGGGCGGACCTCCCCTTTAAAACGAATTCCAGGTGGACCGTTCAAAACCAATACCGGCTGAATCGAAAATGGAGAGGACCCGAAAAATGCCTGAGCCGAGCATTCGCACGAAAGAGGACCTGCGGGCGCACTACGGCGAGCCCGTGCCCCGCACCGTACAGCGGCAACTCTCCCGCCTCGATGAGCACTGCCGCCATTTTATTTCGCTCTCGCCGTTTCTCGTGATGGCCTCCTGGGGCCCCGGCGGTGCGGACGCCTCGCCCAAGGGGGACCCGCCGGGATTCGTGAAGGTGGTGGACGATGCGACCCTGCTGCTCCCGGATCGCCGGGGAAACCGGCGGGGGGATTCGATGCTCAACATCGTGGACAACCCGGACGTGGGCCTCATCTTTTTCGTTCCGGGCGTGGAGGAGACCCTCCGCGTCAACGGCGCGGCACGCATCACGACCGATCCGGCCCTCCTCAAACCCCTGGCCATGCACGGCAAGGCCCCGCCGTCGGGCCTGCTCATCACGGTGAAGGAAGCCTTTTTTCACTGCGGAAAATCGATCATCCGCTCGAAGCTTTGGGACCCCGATACCCGGATCGACCGAGGAGAATTCCCCACCCTCGGCCAAATCGTCGCCGATCAGGTGCCGGGCCGGAATGCCGGGGAGGAGGACCGGGTGACCGAGCGGGTTTACCGGGAGGAGCTTTACTAAGCGCCGAACACTGGGAGGCGCGCAAGACCGGGCGCGCGAACGGCGCCGCGATTTCTCCCGTTCGGGACTCCGCCCGCCCGCCGGACCTGATATGGCTCCGGGCGCCGCTCCGGTTTACACTCCGGATGGTGAGCCGCCATTTTATTTCCCATATGATTTCATCTGGATCGAAAATTCATAGGGCTCTTGCCGCCATACCCGGGAGGATTCAAATCGTTATGGACCGTTTTTTGAGTTGGATGGCCTTACCTGCTGCGGCCCTGGCCGCCACCATCTTCGGAGGCGGCCTCACCGCCGCCCCGGGCGTCAACGCCGCCGAAAGCCCAGTGGTCGCCGCCCGGGTCCAGCTGATGAGAAAAGGTGTCAACGCCGGAATGAAGCAAATCGTGGTGGGATTGAGAACCGGAAAACCCCAGCTGATGCTCATGGGCGCGGGTCTCCTCGCCAATTCCGCCGATAGGATTCCGGCCGCATTCGAGAAAAAAGACCTCTCCGGAAAAACGAGGTCGAAGGCGGCAATCTGGGACAACAAAGCCGAATTCGACGGGTACGCCAAATCCCTCGTCTCGGCGGTCCGGGCCTTCGAGCGAATCGCCCGGGGCGGAGACATGAACGAGACGATAACGGCCATCAAGGCGATAGGGGCCAATTGCGGAAGCTGCCACAAGCTGTTCCGAAAGAAGAAAAAGCCCTAATACCCCTCTTTTTCGCTGGAATTCCGGGCGCGCCGCCCGCCCGCCGAACCCGATAGGTCTTTTGAGTCGATCCGTCCGCAGCCGATGCCGGCGGATCGCCGTGCCTCAGAACTTCTCGCCCTTGGGCGTGATGGCGCGGGAGAGTTCCCGCATTTTTGTCACCGGAGCGTTGCCCACGACGGCGTAGATGAAATCCCCTCGCCGCCAGATGCTGGCCGTTAGTCCATCGCCGGTCAGCGCGACCCATTTTTTGCGCGGAAGCCTGGACCACGCCGGATTCTTCTTGGCGGGGAGGACGATGAGAACCAGCCGCCGCCCCTTCCAGCGGTAGAGAAAGCCCGCCACCTTGGTTCCCGAAACGAATCCCACCCGGCCCCCGTCCAGGACGGTGCCGGCCCCTCCCCCAAAGTAGACGCGCGGGCGGAAATCCACCCGTGGCTCGAACCAGCCCCCGAATTTTTTCCAAAACGGTGCTCCCGGTTTGCACGGGCCGGGGGTCGAGGATGGCGCGGCGGTACTCGGCGCGTACCTGAGCGGCCACGATGGCGAACAACTCCTTTTCGGGTACCTCGGGTGTTCAAGGGAGTAATTACCACGGGCCACGATGCCGAACGGCCCAACCTGTTCATGGGCAGAGCGCGGCCGGGCGGTGAGCCGCCGGACGGAGGGCGGTTTGCGCCCGGGCGCCGCGAGCGCCCATTCACGAAGGAGGAAAGACAGTGGCAAAGAGAATGGCGATCATGGCGGTGGCGGGAATTCTGGCGGTGGGTTTATCCGCGACGGGCGCCCTGGCGTTTCATTGCCCCAAGCTCATCGGTGCGGGAAACCGCCTCTTGGCCAAGGCGATGGGACCCGAAAAAGGTAAGGCGGCCGCCCCTTTTGGGGAGGGGGGGGGGGGGGCCGAGCCCCCCCCCCCCCCCCC
>DNYS01000067.1:7656-13424 GCA_003506735.1 Nitrospinota bacterium | reverse complement strand
CCGGCTGAAGCCGATGGCCGCTCCCCAGTCCTAGAGCACGAGAATCACGTTTTTCGTGACGCCGAGCTTTTCGAACCATTCGTCCATGTAGGCGATGTGGTCCGCGAACCGGTAACCGCCGCCCGGCATCTTCCCGGAATCGCCCGCGCCGATGAGGTCGGGCGCCAGGCACCGGCCCAGCCCCTCCAGATGCGGGACGACGTTCCGCCAGATATAGGATGTCGTGGGGTTGCCGTGCAGAAAGACGATCGGGTCCCCGCTTCCCGCCTCGAAGTATGCGATTTCGGAGTCGAGAACCTTCAGGCGCTTGTAGGGATAGGGATTGTCCGGTGAGAATTCGCGTGAGTCCATCATGTCTCCTCGCTTGGGTGATGCGGGATGGTTTGTGGCGAGCGCGTCTTCTGGGCACGTCTCCTGGGCGCGGCCCCCGGGGAAGGTCCGCCGCCGGGCGCCCGCCCTACAGCCGCCACCGGCAAACCCGGTGGGCGATAATCACGTTCTCAAGGCCCCATTTTCCCTCGAAAAAGAAGGCTCCACGGGGTGGATATAATGGAGAAAACGCTCTTCGCCGGCGCCCGTCAATCAACGATTTTTCAGGTACAAGGACTCCAGGTCTTCCACGAGGCGATCGATCGAATAGCGGCGGCGGACCCGGTCGCGGCCCTCCCGCCCCAAGCGAATCAGGGCATCGGGGTCATCTAACAGGTGGGCCATGGCGCGCGCAAACCCAGCGGGATCCTGGGGCTGTATGATCGCACCCACCGGGCCAATCCGGAATCCCCTTTCCGGGGGAGATGAGGCGGCCTCCCGCGAGAATCCGGTCAGATCCCCCACCCCGCCCACATTTATCGCCACTATCGCCCGGGCCGCCGCCATGCCCTCGATAATGCAAAGAGGGGTCCCCTCGTTCCGCGAGGTCAGGGCAACCAGATCCAGGCTTTCGTATATATCGGGCAAATCGGAGCGCCAGCCGATAAAATGGCACCTCTCCCGGATCCCCAGCGAACCGGCCCGGCTCTCCAGTTCCGGGCGCATTTCTCCGTCCCCCACAATCAGGAAATGGGCCGCCCCGGAACGGGTCCCGGCTCCCTCTTTGACCAGGCGAGAGGCCGCCTCAAAAAAAAGGAGGTGGTCCTTGATGGGAACCAACCGCCCTACTATTCCCACCAAGGGCGTATCGACGGAGAGGGCGAGCTCGCCCCGGACCGGATTCGTCCCGGGAACTCCCTCGGCCATATCCAAAAAGGGCTCCAGTTCGATGCCCAGCGGGATGACGACCACCTTTTCCGGACGGGCCACCCCCAGCTCGCTCAGTTCCTCCCGCAAGGAAGCGCTCAGCGTAATGAGCGCGGTGGAGGCGTGCGCAAGGGCCCATTCGATACGCCGGAAAAGGCTGTTTTTCAGGCCCGAGAAATAACCCCTTAGCACATGGCCGTGGAAGGTATGATACACTCGTAGGCTCTTCGGCTCCCACAATCCCCGCCAGTGGCCGCGCCGGTAAAGGAAGGCCGCTGCCCTGCCGACCGCGCCGGCCTTGGCGGTATGCGTATGGACGATATCCGGCCGGAAGCGCCTCATCAGGCGGTAGAGTTTCCAGATGACCGGCAGATCGTCGAATAGATGGATATCGCGGCCGAGCTTTTCGAATTTGACGGGTTCAATGCCCCGGGCCACGGCTAAATCCTCCATCGAGCCCTCGGCCGAATCCACCTCGCCCACCGCCAGCTCCGAGGCCCATCCCTTTTCGCGGAATTTTTCAGTCAAAAGAATCACATGCCGGGCCGGCCCGCCCACGTTGAGGCGGGCTATGATCCGAAGAATGCGCGGCGGCTTTTCTTCTGCCATATCCAATATTCCAGAAATCGAACAGGAGTGGGTCCGAGAGAGTTTCGAAAACCAGATTCCGAAAAACGGATTCCGAACCGCCAAGCTACCTTACACCCGCGGCCAGGACCATCTCATCATATTCCCGCTTCCCGATGAAGCGGAGCCTATCGCCGGCCCACCGGCGGCAAGGGCGCTCACCCGGACGCATCGGCGGAATTTCTTGTCCTCGATTTGGGGAATTTCGGAATTCCGTGGAACCGGGAATCAGATCAGGTCGTGCGTCCTGCGGCAGGAGACTCCCAAATCGTTGCATGGCTCGAAGAAAACGGCCAAATCCTCTTCGAGCGCCGATGGAATCGCGACGATGACCTCTTCGATTTGCTCCTCGACGATGATCCGCCTCAAATCGGCGCGGTTCCCCATCACCTCGATTCCGAACATTCGCCGGCCAATCTTTCCGGGATTGTCGTCGATGAAGCCGACAGGGTGATATTCCAGGCGGGGATTATTCTGCATCTCCCTGACGAGCATTTCCCCGGCATCGCCCGCCCCGATAATGAGCAACCGTTTTCCGAAATTTTTCTGCCCGCCCGGAAAGGTTTCGCGAAGCCCCCGGAAGAGCAACCGAAGACCGGACACCAGCATGATCATGAGCATCCAATCGATGACGATAACCGAGCGCGAATACCCGTCGAATCTCCAGATCATGAGAATGGCAACGACATTGGCAGCCGATGAGATCGTCACCGCCTTGGTGATATGCAACAAATCTACGAACTCCAGGTGGCGCCACATGCTCCGGTAAAGGCCGAAAGAATACAAAACGACCAGCTTCACGGGAATGGTGACCGGCAGCGTCACCCATATCCGGGCGACCTCCGAGGGGATGAGATGGGCCTCGTAGCGAAGCAGTGTCGCTGTGTAGAAGGCCAAACAGATGGAAACGAGATCGAGCAGCATTTCGACAAAAGCGCGCTTATGAAAAACGTTGGTCCCGAGAATCGCGGGGGCGGGACATTTTCTCTCGCTCAAGGCGGATGGGAGCTCCATCGGATCGACTTTCACTTCCCCGAGGAAAAGACCGAAAACCACGACTCCCGAAATCAGGGCCACGGACAGAACGATGACAATCGAAAAATTCAGATAGGCATACAAGAAGGCGGTAACGCCCAAGAGCAAGCTAAAGGCATAAATCAACAAAACCGTTTGGCGTTCGCTCAAACCGAGAATCACGAGGCGGTGCGAAGTGTGGTCCGTCCCCCCCTGAGAGAGGCGCTTTCCCTTCACGAGCCGCGAGAACGAAACCAGCGCCGTATCGAATATGGGCACGCCCAACACCAACACCGGGATCGCTATGGTTGCCACGAAGTTGCCCACCCCCTTCGTGGTCGCTATAATGGAGAGGGTCGCGAAAGCATACCCAATCAACATACTTCCGCTGTCGCCCATGAATACCGATGCGGGCGGAAAGTTATACCGAAGAAATCCCAGGCAGGCCCCCACGATGACAACCGATACCAGGCCAACGGTCGAATCGCCGTTTACGAACGCAAAGGCCGAAAGTACGAGCCCCGAGATACACGCCGTTCCGGCGCACAGGCCGTCCATGTTGTCGATGAGGTTAAATGCGTTGGTGACCGATGCGATCCAGAAAATAGTCAATACGACGGCGAACAGTTGATGCCCGCCGAAGTTGAAATGAATACCCGTCGCGACGGCGATGCATGCGGCAATGATTTGTCCGAGCAGCTTCGTCACAGGCCGGAGACTGGACACATCGTCCCAGAGGCCGACGACAAATACGACAACCCCCCCGAGGACAAAACCCAGCAGCCGGGTCTCCCAGATATCGATAAGAAAATACGCCAGTCCCACCACGATGCCGATAAAGATGGCGATCCCGCCCATCAGCGGAGTGGGCTCTTTATGCCAGCGCGTACCGGCAGGTTGAGCGACAAAACCGTGCTTGGCGGAGAAAATCTTTACAAGCGGGGTAAGGGCCAGAACCACTCCGAAGGAGAGGAAAAAAGCGAGTGGCATGGATATGAAATTCATAGGAAATTCCGGCATCAAAATTTATCTTTCAAATGAACAGGGTCCATAAAGAGCAATCGATCAGAAAACGCGACAAAATAAAATATTTCCCATTCGTCCAATCGTCTTGAACCAAATCGTTCAAATCTACTGCACCTAATGAAATCAATGATATGGCGCTCCCGATCAATCGTCAATATACGTGGCCTGGCGAGAACACCCTCAAATCCAATATCGTCAATTATTCATATTCTAAAAATAGTCCAATTTGGGCTACAATGCCACGGTCCGAATCATGGTACCCGGCATGCGGGTTGCCGAAATTCAGGAATTGCGAAGTTTTACGATGAACAAAAAATCATAACCGCCTCGCGTTTACCGGATTCACTTGGAATCCGTACCACCCGCTGGAGATATGCCGCTTACAACATCGTTTAGAATGACTGATGCTGCCAAATTTCAACTGATGCAGAATCACCAGAATTTTCACGGGAGCTTATCGCTGTGATTGACGAAACACCCCCGGTTAACCCATCGGATGCAGAGCATAAGAATTCGCATCAATTTCATCTCAGGACCAAGCCCATCGCGGTGTTCGATTCCGATCGGGACTCGATCGAGAGTTTATCGCATGCCATTGGGAAGAAAGGATACAAAATTCACCCCTGGGACGAAAAATCCGAACCGTTGGCATTTCTCGGAGAAATCCGCCCCTGTGCCGTCGTTACGGAGATAGAACTCGGCGGCATCACCGGGTTCGATCTTTGCCGGGAAATCAAGGCTGACCCTCACCTCGCATCCGTACCCGTAATATTCGTTTCGGAAAAATCCGGCGTCCCCGAACGCGCCGAGGGCATCAGGGCTGGAAGCGATGCCTTTCTTCCGAAACCGGTCAACTCGGACGCCATCCAGGAAACGCTTCAAAATTTTGAATCCGCCAACCAAGAGGTGCCGGCCCGCATCCTCGCGATGGAAGACGACGGCATGCAAAATGCACTTCTCAAAAATATTCTCGAGGGCGCGGGCTTCATCTTCGATTCGTGCACAGAGCCCGAAGAGTTGCTGGACATGCTGGATTCATTCAACCCCGATCTGCTCATCATGGATTTGAAACTGCCGCGCTACAACGGCTTCGAACTGGCGCGGGTTCTCCGCCAGAACAACTGCTATCTGACGATGCCCATTTTGTTCCTGACATCCAGCAGCCAGGAAGCCAGTTATATCGAGAGCCTGAAAGCGGGAAGCGACGATTTCCTCGCCAAACCAGCCAACCCCCAGATTCTCATCGACAGCATCCGGTACCGAACCAAGCGTTATCTCCAGATACGCGCCTTGACCGACCAGGACGGCCTCACCCACATGCTCAACCGCGCCTCCTTGATGCGCCAGTTCGAATCCATTTTCTCCCGGACGGCCCGGTACCGGGAGGCCCTTTCCATCACCATGATCGATATCGACCATTTCAAGACCATCAACGACACCTATGGCCACCAAGCCGGCGACTGGGTGCTCCGGAGCCTGTCGAATTTCCTCCAGGAGGCGCTGCGAAAATCCGATATCATAGGACGCTATGGAGGGGAGGAATTTATCCTGCTGCTCCCCCAAATCGGGGCGGAAGACAGTCTTCGCGTCGTGGATCGCATTCGTCAGGATTTCGAAAGGGGCGAAAAGGCATCACCGACCGGAGAAATCATTCCGGTGACATTCAGCGCGGGCATCGCCACCTACCCGGGCCATGGATCCTCGCTGGACGAGATTATCTTCGCTGCCGACGGCGCACTGTATGAATCCAAGCGCACGGGCCGAAACAAAGTCTCTCTCGCCAAAAACGGAGGGGAGTGATCCGGAACCTCGGCCTCCTTTCGATTTTTTCGGGCTCAAAATTCTTTATCGATGACCGGCCGGAC
>DNYS01000067.1:0-7570 GCA_003506735.1 Nitrospinota bacterium | reverse complement strand
CCGGCCGGACCACCATCGCCGCTCCGAGCTGGAGGCCGGCCTTGCCGTCCGGTGTGATTGGGTTGGGCTGAACGACGACGATTTCGCGGCCGGTGAGGGTGTAATCCTCGAATGTGTGATTCGAGGTCTTGGTTCCAACCTCGGGATTTCTGCCGAACTGGCCATGAAACAGGCTGTCGTGAATGATAAATCCGCGCTCCGCGATGATTTCCGTTGCCTCGAGAATCTCCGCCGTCGTGCCGCCTGGCTTTACAAGCGCCCGCACGCCCTCGTAGCAATCCAGAGCGGCATCGAATAATTCACGGTAAAGGGGCGTCGGCTCGGCGGCGACGGCAAACGGCCGGTGTATCTGGGTTCGGTACCCCCAGAACTCCACCGTAATTTCCGTAATTACCGCATCTCCCGCCTCAAGCCTCCGATCTTGAAAATACTGCCAGGGAACGCCCCGCTCGGGCGCGTTCATGGGCGTGGAGGATACAAACCACACCGTAATGTTTCCCCCCTCGGGCAAAAAAGCGCCATGCGCAATTACGCTGAGATCGAGTTCCTTCAACCCGGGCCGAATCTCGCGCTCCAGCGCCTCGCATACCCGGTCGGTAAGGCGGCCGCTTTCGCGGTACCACTCGATTTCCTCTTCGCTCGGAATTTTCTGCTCGGAGAGCAGCTCCCTCTCGCAATCGACAAATGCGGCCTGGGGCACCTTTTTCCGGAGGGCCTCGAACGCGGCATGCGAAATCGCGTTGTGGAGACCCACGATTCCAACGCGGCCGCCGGCGGCGCCCAGCTCCTGCAAGGCATCGGCCACCGCGGCGGGCGCATCGGGATGATAGCAGCGGACATTCCGGGGCCGCGCAAATGCGGATGTGCATTCGATATGATTAAAAAAATGGTGGAGCAAAATATCGGACTCCGGGCCGCCTCCCTTGTGCCGAACCAGCCAGGAGGGCGTTTGCGCCGGATACTGGGCCAGCCAGGTGATCGTGGAGCCGCCGCGGGGCCGCACGTGCACAACGATTGCGGAAAGGTTTTCGCGCTCCATCAAATCCTCGACAACAGCGTCCCGGCGTGCCCATTCCTCCCCGCTGAATTGGGGGTAGCCCAACTCGTTCATAGAAATCATGGCCGCGATCTTTGTCGGTTGGCGGAAATCGATGAAGGCCCCAACCCTTGCATTTTTCAGGCCCCCATGACAATCTCGAAATCACCCAAGCAGCGAGACGGGGGCTCCCGGGGGGTGCGCGGGGCCTCCCCCGGACGGCGGATTCGTACTCTTGCCCGCATCGGCCTCTTCGCCGTCAAAACAGCATTTTCAAAATATTACGGCATCCAAATCTCCTGCATGGAGAAAGGAGAAGATAGATGAAGCTGCCATTCGACCATGAAAAACTAAACGCTCTCATGGAAAATGACGGGGTTGATCTTCTGCTGGCATCCACCAAAGACAACGTTCGCTATCTGACGGGCGGTTATATCTTTTTCTTTTTCGCCCACAAGGACGCCATCGGCGTCAGCCGCTATCTGCCCATGCTCGGCTATCCAAAAGGCGATCCCGGCAAGGCGTTTTACATCGGGAACGCCATGGAGGGCTGGCAGCACGAGGTAGAGCCGATCTGGGTTCCGAATATCCATAACAACCAGTGGCACAGCCAATTGACCGGATCGGAGGCAGCTGCCCAGATCCGCGGCCTCGGCCTCGAAAAGGGAACCATCGCCGTGGAAAAAGGCTTTTTGCCCGCGGATGCCTTCGAGGCGTTGCG
Source organism: Nitrospinota bacterium (assembly GCA_003506735.1). Lineage (GTDB taxonomy): Bacteria > UBA8248 > UBA8248 > UBA8248 > UBA8248 > UBA8248. Next base: position 5,813 of record DNYS01000067.1, on the reverse strand, counting down.
GGAGGGTCTTCCGGAAGCCACTTTCGTGGACGCCCTTTTCATTCTCGAAGAACTCCGGTCCGTCAAATCCCCCGAGGAGCTTGGCCTGCTCAAACAGGCTTCCGATCACATTATCGCCTCGATAGTGTCCGTCATGGAGTCCACCCCGGCCGGAACCACCACCTGCGAAATCGCGGAAAATATCCGCAGGGAAGAAACCAGCCGGGGCCTGGAATTCGAATATTGCCTCACCTGCACGGGACCCAGCTTCAACCGCGCACCCTCGAAGGCGCGGTGGGAGAAAGGAAATATCCTGTCTCTCGACTCGGGCGGAAACCTGAGGGGATATCTGGGCGACCTGTGCCGCATGGCCGTTATCGGAGAGCCCACCCAGCTCATGAAAGACCTCCTCAGCGAAGTCCAGGCGGTTCAGGCCGCCGGCCGCTCGGCCATCCGGGCCGGCGCCACGGGCGATGAGATTTTCGAATTGGCCCTCGGCGAGCAGGCCAAGTGCGCGCACAAGGATGAAATCAAATTCCTCGCCCACGGGATGGGAATGATCCAGCACGAAGCGCCCCATCTCACCGGCCAAGGAGCGGTTCCCTACCCGGGCGTCTATGCCAGCCGCCCCCTCGAGGCCGGAATGGTCCTTTCGGTCGAGACCGATCTCAAAAATGCTGAAGTCGGATTCATCAAGCTCGAAGACACCATGGTCGTGACCGAAAGCGGCATTGAAGCCTACGGGGACGAGGCCCGCGACTGGGTCGTCGCAGATGGCTGAGATCCGAGAGCCACTTCCCCTGAACGGCGGACACCCCGTCTCTCTTCCGCGGCGCATAAAATGGATCTGACCCTCAATCCGAAAAATCAGGATCTTTTTGAGCGCGCGAAAAAAATCGCCGGGGAATCCCTCGCCCCGCGCGCGGAGATGTACGATCGCGAGGCCCGGTTTCCACGGGAAAGCTTCGACATGCTCATCCGGGAGGGATTTACCTCCCTGACCCTCCCCGAAAAAATCGGCGGCCGTGAGCTCTACTCCGATCCCACCGCCTACGTGATGATTCTCCACGAACTGGCCAAGGGCTGCGTCAACACCGCCATGCTCCTTCACATGCACAACTCCATCACCCACTTCCTCATCACCCTCGGCACGCCCGCGCAGCAAGAGCGCGTGGCCGCCATCGTCCGCGGCGGTAAAATCATCGCCAGCCACGGCGGAGAGGCGGGCACCAGCACCCAGTGGAACCGGAGGCTGGACACCCGCGCCGAACGCATCGGCGACAAATACGTCATCAACGGGCGAAAGGTGTTCTGCTCCATGGCCGGCGAGGCGGACTATTACACGCTTTGGGTCCAGGTGGGGGACGATCCGGACGTGCGAAAAAGCTTGAGCTTCCTTTTGTGCCCGGCGGATCATCCCGGCTTCACCATTGATGGCCAGTGGAACTCCTACGCCATGCGCGGGACCGTCAGCCACGGGCTGCGGATTGAGAACGTCGATGTTCCCGCCGATTGCCTGATCGGAAAAGGCGGCGACCCGATTCGCGTCGATATCACTCCCAAGTTCGGGCTCGGCTACTCGGCGGTCTACCTCGGCGCCGGCGCCGCCGCCTACGAGTGGGTTCTGGACTACGCACGGAACCGGAAACTGAAGCCCGATAACGTACCCATCACCTCCTATCAACCCATCCAGAGGCTGATCGGCGAAATGAAAATCGAACTGGAAAAAGGCCTTTTGATGATCCAGCGCGCCGCCTGGACGCTGAAAACCTTCGGGGCCGAGGAGGCCTTTCCCGCGATCAGCGCCGCCAAATTCACCGCCGCCGAGGCGTCTGCATCCATCACCGACAAGGCCATCAAAATCGCGGGGGGCTCCGGTCTTTTGCGCGATTATCCGCTCGAGAGATATCACCGGGAGGCCCGCGCGGGGCTCGTCATGCCCCCCAACTCCGAGAAATGCCTCGACACCGTCGCAAAATCGTTGATCGAGGCGAATCCCGTGATGGCGGGAACTCCCTGAACCCTTGTCTGCGGAAAACCGATATTTTCCATTCACGAAGAGACATATATGGATTTTTCGATAAACCCGAAATTCGCTGACCTGCCCGAGCGGGCAAAATCGATCGCCCGGGACATTCTCGCCCCGCGCGCCGACGAATACGATCAAGAGGCGAGATTCCCAAGGGAGAATTTCGAGGACCTGGCCCGCGAGGGATTTACCGCGCTCACACTCCCCGAACACCTCGGCGGCCGGGACCTGTATGCCGATCCCGAGGCGTATTCGATGGTTCTCTACGAGCTGGCGAAGGGTTGCACCTCCACCGCCATGCTTTTTCACATGCAAAGCTCGATCATCCATGTCCTGACCTGCATCCTCGGAAACCCGGAACAATCCGAGCGCTACGCCAAGGCCATCCACGAGGGGAAAATTTTCGCCAGCCATGCGAGCGAGCGGACATCCAGCCTCCACGGAAAAATGGTGATGGACACCCATGCCGCCCCCTCCGGAGACGGGTACGTCATCAACGGGAGAAAATACTTCTGCTCGATGGCAGGAGAGGCGGACTACTGCGTGCTCTGGTGCCAGCTTGGCGAGGACGATGATTTATCCAGAAGCCTCTACCTGTTCATTGCCTCCTCCGGCGATCCGGGAATGAAGATGGACAAAGAATGGGACGCCTTTTCGATGCGGCCGACGAGAAGCTCCTCGATGACCTATGAAAACGTAAAGATCGCCGCGAACGATATCGTCGGAAACGGCGGCGACCCCATCCGCCCGGACGTGCTGCCCAAATTCGGGTACGGATATTCGGCCGTCTATCTCGGGGCCGGCGGTGGCGCGTTCGACTGGGTCCTGGATTACGCCAAAAAACGCAAACTCCAGCCCGACAACGTGCCCATCGCCACCTATCCGCCCATCTCCCGCCAGCTCGGGGAGATGAAAATCGCGCTCGACGGGGCCCTGTTGATGGTGCGGCGGGCCGGATGGCTGATGGGCGCCCAGGGCGCCGGCGCCGCCTACGGCGCCATCAACGAAGCCAAGTACGCCGCGGCCGAAACCGCCGCTGCGATTACCGAAAAAGCGATCCAGATCGCGGGCGGCGCCGGCCTGATGCGGCACTATCCCCTCCAACGGTTCCACCGCGACGCCCGGGCGGGCTTGATCATGCCGCCCAATACGGAAAAATGCCTTGAAATCGCAGGAAAAACCGCGGCGGAAGGAAAAGCCGGCGCTCTCATGACCTAACCTTATTTCACCGGAAGGAATCCCGAATGAAAAACAACGGCGGCACCTTATTCATGGAAACCCTGATCGACGAGGGGGTCAGTTGCATATTCGGGAACCCCGGAACCACCGAACTTCCCCTCATGGACGCCCTGGTGAACGAGGAGCGCCTGGAGTACTACCTTTGCCTCCATGAATCGGTCGCCGTCGCCGCCGCCGAAGGCTACGCGTTCGCGACTGGAAACGTCGGCATCGTCAACGTCCACGTCGCTCCCGGCCTCGGCAACGCCATGGGAAACCTCTACAACGCCAAGCGCGCGGGCTCGCCCCTCGTCATCACCGCCGGAAACCAGGGCCAGCCCGGCCACTTTCACGAGATCATCCTTTGGGACGACCTCCCGAGAATTGCCGAGCCCCTTTGCAAATGGGCCTATGAGGTCCGGCACGTGGACGATGTGGAACACGCCATCCGCCGGGCCATCAAAACTGCCCTGACGCCGCCGACTGGGCCCGTGTTTCTCTCGTTTCCGGGCGACGTTCTCCAGGCCGAAACGGGCGGAATCAAGGGCTCGCCCACGCGGATTTCCACCCGCTTTCCGGCCGACGGGAATGCCATCGCCAGGGCGGCGGACCTGCTCGCCCAGGCGGACCGTCCCGTCTTCGTGACCGGCCAGGGCATCGCGCGCTCGGGGGCGAAAGAAGAACTGATTGCGCTCGCCGAACTGACCGGAGCCAAGGTGTACGGCGAATGCGCCTCCAACGCCTTCAGTTTCCCCGTCACCCACCCCCAGTTCGCCGGGGACCTGCCCCGGCTCGCCGGAAAAATGCACGAACAACTGGAGGATGCCGACGTCCTGTTCTTCATCGGCTCCGAACCCCTGGTTCTCTCCTTCGCGCCCGACGTCCACCCCATTCCGGATCACATCCGCGCCATCCATCTCGACCTGAACACCTCCTACATCGGCAAGAGCTTCCCTATCGAGGTGGCCCTGTTCGGGGACCCGAAAACCACCCTCCCGATCCTGACCGCTGCGCTGGAGAAAAAATGGGGCGCCCCCGAGCGCCAAAAGGCCGATGAGCAGCGCGCCAGGGTGGAGGCCGAAACCGGCGCGTTCTGGGAGAAAACCGACCCCGCCTTCAAGCCCGGCGAGGAGTCCAAGGCCGGCATGTCCCGCACCGCCTTCCAGGCCGCCATCCGCGAAGCCCTGCCCGAGGGCGCGGCCTTCGTGGACGAATCGATCACCGCCGGCGGAAACGGCCTCCGCCGTGCCATCGGGGACAAGGCGTCCGACCTCTTCGGGATGAAGGGCGGCGGAATCGGCATGGGCCTGCCCACCACCCTCGGCGTGAAAACCGCCATGCCCGACCGGCCCGTCGTGTGCGTCTCGGGGGACGGCTCCGCCATGTACACCATCCAGACCCTCTGGACAGCGGCCCGCTACGGCCTCGGCGCCGTCTGGGTCATCGCCAACAACAAGTCCTACCGGATCCTCAAGGAGCGCATCCTCAACCTCGACGGGAAGGCCAACGAGTTCCGCCAGTTCCCCTGCATGGATTTCGACGAATACGAGTTCGACTTCCGGGCCATGGCCGGCGCGATGGGGGTGGCCTCGGCCCCGGCGGACACGCCGAGCGAGCTCATCGAAGCTGTCCGCACCGGCCTCGCCTCGGGCAAGCCCCTGCTCATCGACGCCGCCATCGACCTCGAACCCCTGGAGCGCTAGGAGAGCCTCACCCCCCGGTCTCAGGAAAAGAGGGTGGAATCCTTCACCCGCAAACTCCCTCAACCCCCCGAAACCCTCCGGGCCGGGACACACCGCGCCCCCCTGCGCCCGGCGGCACCTTCCGCTAGTGGGGAGAATTTACGTCTATTTAATGAAATGGCAGCTACCGGAAATGCGGGGTGGTTCGCGGGGGGGGGGGGATACCGCCGGGAGATAAATTAGCCGTTTATTTCTCCAGAAATGATTCTATCCGGACAGAAACTTTTCCCTGATTCTTCAGCTGGCATTCCCAAACAATGAGTACATCCCAACCCAGTTTCCGAAGCGCCGCTCTATTCTTCTTGTCCCTTGCATTATTCCGTTCGAGCTTTGGAATCCAATACTCCAAATTCGATTTCGGTATCCGGGTGATTTTGCAAGTTTTGGCAGTATGCTGATGCCAGAAACAGCCGTGAACGAAAATAGTTTTCCGGCGGGCAGGAAAAACAAGATCGGGCTTCCCGGGAAGGTCACTCCGGTGCAGCCGGTAACGGAAACCCATGCGGTAGGTAATGCTTCGGACGATCCTTTCGGGCTTCATGCCCTTGCTCCGGATGGCTCGCATGTTTTTTGCGCGTTTTTGCGGAGGAATTTTATCCATCGTCCAAATATTCCTCAGCTTGTTTTTTAAATTTTTGAATTAACCATTTAAGTGTCTCTATTTGATCTGAGGCTGTCGCACGACGAATTTGGGTGAGTAATTTCCTTGAGGACGGCCGCTGGAGTGTCAAATTAGACGCTCCTTCATTGCAAATAGAGCAAAGAGCCCGGAGATTTGATGGGTCGTCAGTGCCCCCCAAGGATTTGTCTATTATATGGCAGTTCAGCTAGCCTTCTTCCGTGAC
>DNYS01000159.1 GCA_003506735.1 Nitrospinota bacterium | reverse complement strand
ATCTTTACACCGCCCCGCTGGTACCCTTTTAGGCTGCCCTTTACACTTGGTAGCACCGAGGTTGAAGCCCTGAAATGAATCTCTCGTGCTTACCCCCTCCTTACCCGAAAAAAATAACGGGAACGGCATTACCCGTAACCCGTTGATTTTAATGGTCGGGGCGAGAGGATTTGAACCTCCGACCCCCTGAACCCCATTCAGGTGCGCTACCAGACTGCGCTACGCCCCGACCGGTTTATTCAAAGTTTCAGAGCAACAGGTTGTTTAAGCGAGGAAGGCGCATTCGTCAAGGCCGCATGACCGTCGCCGAAACAGGAGAGATCCCGCCCTTCAGCATTCGGCCAGGGAGTGCATTGGGCTGCTGGGAGGGGGAGCGTCCTCGATGCTTCCCGCTAACCGATGAAATTCGGTGGATTCCAGTTCGAGATATCGTGGTCCGGGTCATGGCCCGCAGGAGAATTGACTCGCTCCCAATAAAAAACCGCATACTTCCGCGCTTCAATTGGACCGTCGTGGTTCCGCCGGTTGCTTCTAATGAAAAGATCGAGTTTTGCCCGTGAAGGCGGCCCTCATCAGTTCTGACGTCAACTATGACTTTGCAGGCGGCGTTTCGAACGCTCATTACACCTTTGAGGAGGTAAGCGCGATAGGAGTGGCGCGAAATTATTCCGCCAAATTCAAGGATACTCTTTGGCTCCAGAATAAACTGGCAGTTTTTATTTCCCGAGATTTGGATGAGAACCCTATCCCTTGAGCCGGTTCGAATTCTCTCGTTCGAGTTCAACACCATTCGGCCCTTCATCTGAAGAGGAACACCCTCGATGGACACCACCACCGGATTTCCCATGAGGGGGCGGACCATGGACGATTTGAAATCTGCGGAAAAAGCGGGCATTGCGATTGAGAGGAGAAAAACAAAAATATACAACCGGAAGAGAGAATTTTTATGCAAGGGAGGCCTTTCCATTTTACCCTTGGTCGGCGGCCGGGATGAATCTCATGACGCCCCGGCGGGCGTCCCACCACATAAATGTTTATAAGAACATTCGGCTAATTTCGCAAGTGCCGCCGAGGAAGTCTATTTGCCTAATCATCCCCGCATCAGCCTCCGGGCCGTGATCACGCCGGTCCGCATTCCGGCCCATTGGAGGCTGCCTTTGTAGCGTCCATGCTCAATCTTCATACACCTGTCCATCACTACCGAAAGACCTGCATTTTGGGCCCGAAGGGCCTCTTTGCGGTTCACGACGCCAAATTGGAGCCATACCGCTTTCGCGCCCACGGATATTGCCTCATCGACAATGCCTCCCACATCATCTGGCCGGCGAAACACATCCACCACCTCAGGCGGTTCGGGAATGGCGCTCAGATTCGGATAACAAGGAATCCCGAGGACCTCCTCGTATCGGGGATTCACGGGAATCAAGTCGAACCCCATCCGCTTGAGGTAGTAGCCGACGAAATAGCTGGGCCGGGCCTCGTTTGCGGAAATTCCCACCACGGCAATTCGGCGCATTTGAGTGAGGATTTGCCGGATCGTTTGGGGGTCTTGAAAGGAAATATTTGTCAAAGAACGAGTCTCCTGTGGTAGGCCTGCCTGCCAGTCAGGCGTTGGCCGCTGCAATCGCCTGATCCAGATCCCAAAGGATATCATCGATATGCTCGATACCCACCGATATCCGGATCAAATCTTGTGAAATTTTACCCGCTTTCATATCCTCCTCGCTCAATTGTCGATGTGTTGTGGAGGCGGGGTGGATGATCAGGCTTTTCGCATCTCCCACATTGGCCAAATGGCTGTGAATCTCCAATTTTTCGATAAATTTGACAGCGGCCTCGAACCCGCCCTCAATCCCGAACGAGAACACGGAACCATATCCAGGGGAGAGATATTTTCGGGCCAGTCCATGGTAGGGGCTGTCCGGCAGTCCCGGATGGTTGGTGAATGTCACCCTCGGGTCTTGGGCGAGAAATTCCGCCACTTTTTGAGCGTTTTCGCAGTGCCGCTCCATCCGAAGATGGAGAGTTTCCAAGCCCTGAAGAAATAGGAACGCATTGAACGGGCTCGGACACGGTCCCATGTCCCGCATTCCCTCGGTGCGGGCCTTGGTGATGTACCCCAGTTCCCCGAAAGTTTCATGGAAATTCACGCCATGATACCCCTTGGATGGGTTGACCATGGAGGCGAACTTACCGTTTGCCCAGTCAAATCGGCCGGAATCGACGATGACGCCGCCTATGCTGGTTCCGTGCCCCCCGATGAATTTGGTGGATGAGTGGACCACAATGTCCGCGCCCCAGTCCAAGGGACGGCAAAGGTAGGGGGAGGCAAAGGTATTGTCCACGATGAGCGGTACGCCCACCTCGTGTGCGATTTGGGCGATGATCTCAATATCCGCCACGTTTGATAGCGGGTTTCCGATGGTTTCGCAGTAAAATGCCCGGGTATTATCGTTTGCCGCCCGCCGAAACGCCTCCGGGTCGTCGGGATCGACGAAGCGGGTGTTCCAGCCGAATTTTCGGAAGCTGACATCGAATTGGGTGTAGGTTCCGCCGTACAGGGTGGCCGCCGAAACAATCTCATCGCCCGCCTCGAGGAGGGTGAAAAAGGCGAGAAACTGCGCCGCCTGGCCCGAACTGGTAGCCAGCGCGCCCACCCCGTTTTCCAGGGTGGCCATCCGCTCCTCGAATACGGCCACCGTGGGGTTTCCGATCCGGGAATAGATGTAGCCGTAATCCTGGAGGGCGAATAACCCCGCGGCATGCTGGGTGTCCTCGAAAACAAAGGAGGTGGTTTGGTGGATCGGAACAGCCCGGGAGCCGGTGAGGGCGTCCGGGCGCTGGCCGGCGTGGAGGGCGAGGGTTTCGAACCGAAAATCATGCGCCGTCCCATCCCCGGTGGTGAAGGTGGTGAAGCGATTCTCTTGGGTCATGGAATTTCCCTGTCTGGTGGATGGCCGGAAATAGCTTGTTTCCATATATTTGACCGATTTTGGCGGAATGGCAAGAATCGCTCCCCGGGGCGGGGGGTTCAGGAAGGCGAGTTTTCTGGTTCCCAGAGAGTAGGTAGGGCGAATATTTCGAAACAAAGTAAATCCAATTTACTGTTAATACATTGTATCTATTTGATATTACATTATTTGTAATGTTAATTATATTTTGCACTTTTTTTACTTTTTGCTCTCATGAATGTGGGAAAAGCGCCGATAAGTGATAAGATGAGAGTAGGTGTATTCTCCCCTTAGGGAAACTGACACGTCCCTTTGAGGGGTATCTCCTCAGGGAGGAGGAAGTGTCATGGCCGATCCAAGTTTGCTTATCGCCGTTTCCAGGGGTATCCGCCCTGCGGAGATTGTCGGTGCGGTCGCGCATGCCCGCTCGAAGCAGAACCAGCTGGTCGCGACCGACCAAATCGCGGACCGAAAAACGCTCGTCACCCTGTCCGCGGCCCATGCGCTCCAAATGCCGAGTGTCATCAACATTTTCGCCTGATCCCCGGCGCCCCCTTTGCGCCCGCCCAAGTCCAAACGTTTCATGGGCATATTATTTTCACGCCGCAAATCCCCTTTCCCGTTTCGCGCCTCCAGCCCTTCCGATTCAACATTTTTATCTCGTGCGATATCCCCGCCCCGCGGGGGGGGGCGCCCACAACCTTTCCAAGGTGCCATTGACGCTCCCGGCGGAGGCTTCTATATTCCCCACTTACGCCCCTATCGATAGGTTTTCGCCCATAAATCCATGGTCCGAATACTCCTTTCCAACGATGACGGAATAGCCTCAGAGGGCCTGCGCGCCCTCTACGATGCCGTCTCCGGCCTGGGCGAAACCATCGTTGTCGCTCCCGATCGGGAGCAAAGCGTGGCCAGCCATTCCCTGACCCTCCACCGCCCCTTGCGGATACAATCCGCCGGGAATGATTGGTTCGCCGTGGACGGCACCCCGGCCGATTGCATCAATCTGGCCCTGAATGGCATGTTCAAGGACCGGCGGCCGAACATCGTCCTCTCGGGAATCAACAAAGGGGGCAACCTGGGCGACGACGTCACCTATTCCGGCACCGTCGCGGCGGCCATGGAGGCCACCCTCCTCGGCGTCCCCTCGGCCGCCATTTCCCTGGTGCATGAGAACGGTGAGCCCTTGAATTTCGAACTGGCGGCCAGTTTTGCGCCGAAAATTTTGCGCGAGATCCTCGATCGCGGCCTGGGGGAGGGCGTTCTCCTCAATGTCAACGTGCCCAACATTCCCGTGAAAGACTGCCGGGGCGTCCGTGTCACCCGCCAGGGAAGGCGTGTCTACGGGAATGGCATCGTCGAAAAAGTTGACCCCCGGGGCCGCGAATACTATTGGATCGGCGGAAGCGGCCTGAACTGGGTCCGAGAGCCCGGAACCGATTTCGAGGCCGTGACCGAAAATGCCATCTCGGTGACCCCGCTCCGCTTGGACATGACGGATTTCGATTTCATGGGTGACATCGAAAAATGGACGTTCGAATGAACCGCCAAACGCCCGGGCAGGGGAGGGCCGAGGACCGCTGGGTGCGCCCGCTCGAGGAGATGATTCAGAATCAAATTATTGCGCGGGGCGTGAAGGACAAGCGCGTGCTCGCCGCCATGCGGCGGGTGCCGCGCCATTTGTTCGTCCCCGACGTGTTCCACGACAAAGCCTACTCCGATCGCGCCCTTCCCATCGGAAGCGCCCAAACCATCTCCCAGCCCTACATGGTGGCGGTGAGCCTCCAGGCTCTCGGATTGCGCGGAGGGGAAAAAGTGCTTGAGATTGGAGCGGGAACAGGATACGTTACGGCCCTTCTGGCGGAACTGGCGGGAGCCGTCCGAGCCATCGAACGCATCTCCCGGCTGGCCGATGCCGCCCGCTCGCGCCTGGAAAAACTCGGCTGTACGAACTTTCTCCTCCGGGTGATGGATGGAAGCTTCGGATGGGCCGACGAGGGGCCGTTCGACGCGATTCTGTCGGCGGCGTCCTCGCCCGAGCCCCCGGCTCCCTGGCTGGAGCAATTAAAGCCGGGCGGATGCCTGGTGATGCCCGTCGGCGGGGAAAAAGGGCAAACCCTGGCCCAGTACGTAAAAAGGCCGGACGGACGTTTCGATAAGCCGGGAAAAATTGTCAAATGCAAGTTCGTCAAGCTCATCGGCCGCCACGGCTGGAGCGAGGACGGCTGAGATGCATTGACGGGGCGTAGCGCAGCTTGGTAGCGCGCCTGCTTCGGGAGCAGGAGGTC
>DNYS01000287.1:6229-14344 GCA_003506735.1 Nitrospinota bacterium | reverse complement strand
ACCGCCCGCACGGAAACGCCCTCGGCCCGGGCCAGCTCCTCGTGGACGGTGAGGGCCAGGAGGGGCCGCCAGATCAGGGCCAACACACCCAGCGCGATGATGCCGCCCCCGTAAATCCAGGCAATGTCCGAGAGGGTGACCGAGAGAATGTCCCCCAGGAGATAGCCGAGCAGGTCCACCCGCAGCGTATCCAGGAAGCCGATCGCAACGAGCCCCAGCGAGAGTGCCGTATGCGCCAGGATCCCGAGCAGGGTGTCCGGGGAGAGGCGCTTTTGTCCCTGTAGCAGCACGAGAAAGAGCGCCAGCCCGACGCAGGCGGCGAGCGCCCCGAGGCGCAGATCGATTCCCAGCAAAAATCCGAGCGCCACCCCCAGCAGGGCGCTGTGGGCCACCGCGTCGCCGAAGTAGGCCATCCGCCGCCAGACGATGAAACAGCCCAGGGGGCCGCTCACGAGGGCGACGCCAACGCCTCCGATCAGGGCGCGCCAGAAGAAATCCTCTAAAATCATTCGCCCCCTCCCGGAGGCTCGGGATCGCGCGGCTCCCCGGTGCGGGCCTCTCCGGTGGAGGGCTCCCCGGAGGCGATGGGGACGATATGGCCGGCCAGATCGTGGCTGTGATCGTGGCTGTGGGTATAGACGGCCAGGCCGGCTGCCTCCCGGGGGGCGAACATGGCCATGTATTCGGGATGCCGGCTGACGGTCTCGGGCCGGCCCGAACAGCAAAGATGGCGGTTGATGCACACCACCCGGTCGGTCGAGGCCATGACGATATGAAGGTCGTGGGAGATCATCAACACGCCGCACCCCCGCCGGGTGCGGATTTGGGAGATGAGGCCGTAGAGTTCGGTCTGCCCGGCGGCGTCGATTCCCTGAATGGGCTCATCGAGGACCAGGAGGTCCGGGTTCCGGGAGAGCGCCCTTGCGAGGAGCACCCGCTGAAGCTCGCCCCCCGAGAGGCTCTGGACGGATCGGCCGATCAGGTGGGCGGCGCCGGCCTCGGCGAGGGCCGCCGTCATCTCGCCGGGCCCCGGGCGGTGGGTCAGCCGGAGGAGCCGGCTCACGGTGATGGGCAGGACGGGATCGATGTCCAGATGCTGGGGGAGGTAGCCCACGATCAGCCCCGGGCGCCTCGCGACCTCGCCCGAGCCGGGCGGAATGAGGCCGAGCAGAATCCGGACCAGGGTGGTCTTGCCGGCGCCGTTGGGGCCGATGAGGGTGACGATCTCGTCCGGGCGCACCTCAATGTCGATGCCGCTGAGGACGGTATCGGACCCGAAGGCGTGGCCGATGTCCCGGCCCTGGATGAGAAAATCGCCGCCTGGCGGGGAGTTCACCCGGCGGCCCCCTCGCGGCATCCGGGGCATTGGCCCTGGACTTCGACGACGGGGGCCTTGACGGAAAATCCGGCCTCCTCGGCTCCCCGCAGGATGGCCCTGTCGATTTCCGGGTCGTGGAGTTCGGCCGCGGCGCCGCAATCGGTGCAAATGAGAAAATGCGCGCCGTGGGGCTGGCCCGGAACGCCGCAGCCCGTGTAGGCGTTCAGGCTGGCGAGGCGGTGAACGAGGCCGCAGGAAATCAGAAAGTCCAGCGCCCGGTAGACCGTGATCGGCGCGCTGCGTCCGCCCTCGGCGTTCAACCTCTCGAGAATGCCGTATGCCCCGACGGGGGCGTGGCTCTCCCAGACGAAGGCCAGCACGCTCCGGCGGATTCGGGTCAGACGCGCTCCTTTTCGGGCGCATATCTCCTCGGCCCGCAGAAGCGCATCGGCGATGCAGTGCCCGTGGTCGTGATCGCGCGAGGGAAATGCCTCCGCCCGGCCCGGTGCCGCCATCATGTGTTCCTCCAGAGATTTGAGAACCCAGAGCGTTGAGAGTCCGAAAACGTTATGTTATAACATATAAATGCGGGGGTCAATCGCGCTCCATATCCCTTGGAATTATCCCGAAAGGACACCAAATGACCCGGCATGTCTTCATTTTGGCGGTTTTCAGCGCTCTTTGGCTGATCGGGGTCCCGCCGGGCGGGGCCGATTCCGAAATTCTCCGGGTCGTCGCAAGCATCCCGCCCATCCACTCCCTCGCCGCCGGGGTCATGGAGGGCGCGGGCTCCCCGGCTCTCCTTGTCCGGGGGGGGGCGTCCCCCCATGTCTTCTCGCTCAGGCCATCGAGCGCGCGGGCGCTTCAGGAGGCCCGCCTCGTATTTTGGGCGGGAGAGGGGGCCGAGGATTTTCTCATACGGCCACTGGCCATTCTTGCCCGAAAAGGGCGGATCGTTACCCTCTCGAAAACCCCGGGGCTGTCTCTCTATCCCGCCCGGCCCGCCGGCGATTGGGCGGGCCGCACCCTTGCGCGCCGCGCCCTTCCGGGCCGCACCCGGGCCGAGGGGCGAATTCGCGGAAAGCCATCTTGGCCCCGGCCGGGAGGGCCGGACATGCACATCTGGCTCGATCCCCGGAATGCCCGCGTTATCGTTCACGCCATGGCCGTAGAACTGAGCCGGGCGGATCGGGCGGGGCGGGCGCTCTACATAGCCAACGCGAAAAGATTGACCCGGAGGCTCGAAGCGCTCGAGGCGGAAATCCGGGCGACCCTGGCGCCCGCGCGGCGCTCCCCGTATGTCGTTTTCCACGACGCCTACCGATATTTCGAGGAGCGGTTTGGGCTTCGCCCTGCGGGGGCATTCGCCGCCGCATCGGGCCGGAAGCCGGGGGCCAGGCGGCTCACTGAATTGCGGAGGAGAATCCGCGCGCTCGGGGCGGTCTGCGTGTTCGCCGAGCCGCAGTTCAAGCCCTCCCTGCTCGAAACGATGATGGAGGGAACTGGTGCGAGGGCGGGGGTGCTCGATCCGCTCGGCGCGGATTTCGAGCCGGGCCCGGAATTGTACTTTTCCCTGATGAGGGGGCTTGCGGCCTCCCTTCGCGCCTGCCTGGCCCCGCCGACCGGCGGGTAGCGGCGAACCGCCGGCCGGCGGGGAGGATATTGCTGTAATTATGATAATTCCCCTTATGAATCTGCCCCGGCGGCCGATAAGAACCAATGAAGGATCGAAGGGAGGGTGACGAGCGCAGCCGCTTTCATTCTCCGCCGGTTCCTCAATATCCATAAGAGCCCTGGGAGGGATTCTCCGTGGACTTTTACTCCGAAGAACATCCGAGCATTACCTGGAAAGTGGACGAACCCATCGCGGACCTCTCCGAGCGTCTCGCATGGAGCATCGCTGTTCGGCGACGCGATCCGTGGGAACTCGATACTTTTTTGAGGATGCTCAAGGAATACGGCTCCTGCACCGTGGTGCTCGAAGACCCCAAGGGCGAAGTGATCTACTACCCCTGCCATCTATCGATGCACGAACTTGCCATGGGCAACGCCGCATAGCCTGATTCGCATCCGGTCCGGCCCCGCCGCGCGGGGCACCCGCGGCCTCCCCGTTGAACCCTGAACCCTGAACCCGTGGCCGAATCCCGACAAATTACTCTTTTTCGCTGAACGATCCTTTCGACCGTGGCCGAGACGCCATGATTTGCGTGTCTCTGCAGGGTCTCGGGTCTTGTGGTAGAGTGAACGTAACGTTTTAAGTAAGTGATATTCTTTTGGAGATTTCGTTTGCTCGAACTCGCTGGCGTATCCAAATCCTTCGGCGATTTGCAGGTGGTCAAGCCTCTTTCGCTGAAGATAGAGCCGGGAAAAACGAGTGTCCTGATCGGGCAGAGCGGGTGCGGCAAAAGCACGCTGCTCCGGCTCATGGTCGGCCTTATCCCGCCGGATGAGGGCGATGTTTTTCTGGACGGCGAGCGTATCGAGCCTTCGAACGTTCTCGCCCTGCGCCAAAAGCTGGGCTACGTGATCCAGGCCGGCGGCCTCTTCCCCCATCTCACGGCCCACGACAACGCCTCCCTGATGGCCCAATACCTGGGCTGGGAAAAAGAGAAGATCGACCGGCGCATCGGTGAGCTGGCCGAACTGACCCACCTTCCCAGAGAATCCCTCGGCCGGTTTCCCGGCCAGCTCTCGGGCGGCCAGCGCCAGCGCGTCAGCCTCATGCGCGCGCTCATGCTCGAGCCCGAGGTGTTGCTTCTCGACGAGCCCCTGGGCGCTCTCGACCCGATGATCCGCCGCGACCTGCAGGACGACCTCCGGGCCATTTTTCTGGAACTGACGACAACGGTGATCATCGTCACGCACGATATCGGCGAGGCGGGTTTTTTCGGAGACACGATATTTCTGATGCAGGACGGGAAAATCCTCCAGCGGGGGACCCTGGAGGATCTGGTCCGGCGGCCGGAGGATGAATTTGTGAGCACCTTCATCAACGCCCAGCGAAGCCCACTCGAGTCGGTCGGCGGATGAGGCGCCTCGGCGGTGGAATGATCCGGTTGGGGCTGGCCCTCTGGCTCTGCGCCGCTCCGGGCCTGGCCTCGGGCGCGACGATCAAGGTCGGCTCCAAGAAATTCACCGAATCCGTCATCCTGGGGGACATCCTCACCGGCCTGGTGCGCGACGCCGGCTCGGACGCTGTGCACCGCCGCGAGGTGGGCGGCACGGCCGTCCTCTGGAAGGGCCTCCTCGCGGGCGAGATCGACATCTACACCGAATACACCGGCACCATCATCCAGGAAATCCTGTCCGGCCAAAAACTCAAGAGCGATGGCGAAATCCACGCGGCGCTGAAAAAGCGCGGCATCCTGATGAGCCGGCCCCTGGGCTTCAACAACACCTACGCCATCGGGATGAAAAAGAAGGCGGCGAAAAAATACGGCATCCGTAAAATCTCCGACCTCCGGAAGTACCCGGCCTTTAAGTTCGGCTTCTCGAACGAGTTCATGAAACGCGGCGACGGCTGGCCCGGCCTGCGGCAGAGGTACCGCCTGTCGCAAAAATCCGTGCGCGGCCTCGATCACGACCTCGCCTACCGGGCGCTCGGAGGCGATAGCATCCAGGTCATCGATCTCTATTCCACCGACGCCGGCATCCGGTATTACAACCTGCTCACCCTCGATGACGATCTGAAATATTTCCCCACCTACAACGCCGTCATCCTCTACCGCGAAGTGCTCCTGAAAACGGCCCCCGAGGCCGTGCGCGCCATCCTCCGGATGGAGGGGCGCATCGATGAGATCACCATGATCGGGATGAACTCGCGGGCCAAGGTGAAAAAAGTGCCCGAAACCCGCATCGCCTCGGAATTTCTCTCAGAGGCGATGGGCGTCCAATCGCTGGTCAGCGAAGAGACCGCCTGGGAGCGGTTCGTGCGCAACACGTGGGACCATCTCTACCTGGTGGCGGTTTCCTTGGGCGCGGCCATTCTCGTCTCGCTGCCGCTGGGGATTCTGGCCGCCCGGAGCGCCATGGCGGGCCAGATCATTCTCGGGGTCATCGGGGTCGTCCAGACGATCCCATCGCTCGCCCTGTTGGTGTTCATGATCCCCCTTCTGGGCATCGGCGGCCCGCCGGCCATGGTGGCCCTATTTCTCTACAGCCTGCTTCCCATCGTTCGGAACACCTATACCGGGCTGAACGACATTCCCACCGAAATCCGGGAATCGGCCGAGGCGCTGGGCCTTCCCCCGCTCTCGCGCCTCCGGCTGGTCATGCTGCCCATCGCCTCCCGCTCCATCCTGGGGGGGATCAAGACCTCATCGGTCATCAACGTGGGCACGGCGACGCTGGGCGCCCTGATCGGCGCCGGCGGATACGGACAGCCCATCCTCACGGGTATACGCCTCGATGACGTAGGCCTCATCCTTCAGGGAGCGATTCCGGCCGCCGGCCTGGCCGTAATCGTTCAGCTCCTCTTCGACCTGGCCGAGCGCTTCCTGGTCTCCGAGGGGCTGCGCCTCAAGCCCGCGTCCTGACCGTCCTGACCGGGCGGGGCGGACTCGCACTGGGAACCTTGGGGCAATCAGGGCCGCCCCCCGCCGCCTCTGTCGAATGCTCCGCGCCTTGTGGTATCCTCCCCCCATCCAAGCATGCTTCTCCCGCCTTCGAGAAGTTTTTTGCGCGCCCGAACGCCGCGCTCCGCGCCAACGACAGGATACCGGCCGCCGCCGGGACGCTCCCGGCTGCGTTTATTCGAAAAAGGGATTTTCCTCGGCCGGGGCGGCTTCACAGGCGCGGGGCGTTTTCTTCAAGGGGTTTCATGTGGAGTCCGGCGAATCCATCCGGCTGGTCAATTACGAGCCGACGGTGGCCAGTTTTCTCGAAGAGGCGCGGGCCGGACTCGCAAAGCCCCAGAAGACGCTTCCGTGCAAATTTTTCTACGACGAGCGCGGCTCCGAACTCTTCGTCCGCATCTGCGAGTTGGATGAGTACTATCTGACCCGCACCGAGATATCCATCATGCGCGCGCACGCCCTCGAGATGGGGAAGGCCATCGGGCCCGGGTGCGCCCTGATCGAATACGGAATCGGCTCCGCTCTGAAGACCCGCATTTTACTGGATCACCTCAAAAATCCGGCGGCCTGCATTCCGGTGGATATTTCGCGCAGCTATCTCCTGCGCTCGGCCTCGGAGCTTGCGAGGGATTTTCCGGCGATCGAAATTTTGCCGGTTTGCGCGAATTTCTCCGAGCCCTTCGAGGTTCCCGAAACCCGCCGGGAGCTCGAGCGGGCCGTCGCCTATTTTCCGGGCTCGACGATCGGCAACCTTTCGCCGGCCGAGGCGGCCGCTTTGTTGGGAAACATGGCCGCAACCTGCGGAAGTGGGGGCGGCCTTTTGATCGGAATCGACCTCATCAAGGATACCGCGCTGCTCGAGGCCGCTTACAACGACAGCCAGGGGGTGACGGCCGCGTTCAACAAAAACATCCTCGTCCGCATGAACCGGGAGCTGGGCGCGAACTTCGACCTAGAAAAATTCGATCACCTGGCCTTCTACAACGAAGCCGAGCGCCGGGTCGAAAGCCATCTGGTGAGCCGGGCGAATCAGCGGGTGCGGCTGGGGGAGGAGGAATTCGCCTTTCAGGAAGGCGAGACTATCCATTCCGAAAATTCACAGAAGTACGACATCGAGGATTTTTCGGCCTTCGCCGCCGGATGCGGCTTCCGGCGGGAGGGGGTGTGGACGGATGCCAGAGATATGTTCGCCGTCCTGTTTTTGAGCCTGGAATAAGGGGCGGTCAGGCCGTCAGGCCGGAGAGCAACGCCTCCCAGCATTTGCGCTCGTGCGAGGGCTTGACGATGCTCTTGAGGCGTTCGTTCCATTTCTTCAGTTCGCGGTAAAAATCGGCGTCCTTCTCCGCCCGCTCCAGCATCGAAGCCAGCCCGTCCGTATCCTTGACCTCGAAATAGCCCGGATAATCCTCCCCGAGCAGGCCAATCGAGCCCGAGATGCGCGAGGCGATGGTCGGAATGGCGCAGGCGATGGCCTCGCACAGAACGTTGGCGCCGCCCTCCATCTCGGAGCTGAGCACGTGCAGCCGGCTGCGCGAGAGGAGCCGGAGCGCCTTCCAGCGGGGAACCTCGCCGATCCAGCGGTAGCGCGGGTTCGTGGCCGCCTCGTCGCGCGCTCGATCCGCCATCTCCCGGCTCAGGGCGCCCCCCATCTGGAGCACCTCGATTTTCGAGGAGGCGTTCAGAAGGCGCGCGGCCTCCGCCGCCCGGAAGGGGTCCTTGACCGGCCTCAGATGGCCGACCACGCAAACCTCGAACGCGCTTTTCCGGGGCCGGAAAACTCCGGCGGGCACCTTGACCGACTGGACGATGACGTGGACTTTTTCTCGGAGGCGCTCGGGCAACTCGCGGAGGCCCATCGATTGAAGCACGATCAGGCGGTCGGCCAGATCGATCGAAAGCTGCGCATCGGCGTTGGTGCGGATGTCCTTATAGAGGTCGGTGCCGGTGAGGGCGACGATCAGGGGCCGGTCCGGATGATCTTCCCGGAACCGTTTGATCGAGCGAGCGCTCCGCTTGGCGTGAAGGCCCACCATCAGGTCGCACTCGCGCCCATGGTATTCCTCCTCGATGCGGACGCTGTGGCCCAAATCGCGAAAATGGCGCGACCACCTGACCGCGGTAATGCGGTTTCCCTTGCGGGAGCGGGGCGGCGCTGGCGTGATTAGAGAAATCTTCATCGGCCTTTTTCGGGCGGCGCCTATAGGGCGCAGGTCCGGAACCCCG
>DNYS01000287.1:0-6149 GCA_003506735.1 Nitrospinota bacterium | reverse complement strand
GGCTCGGAGTAGTCCTTGTAATCGTCCGCAACGAATCCCGGGAAGGGGGCGAATTCAGAAGAAGTCCACTCCCAGGTGTTCCCGAGCATTTGGCGGCAACCGAAGGCGCTGTCCCCCTTCGGGAAGGCGCCCACGTCCACGCAGCCCATATGGCGCCAGTCGAGGTTGGCCCGCTCGGGTGTGGACGGCTCGTCTCCCCAGGGGTAGCGCCGCTTCCGCTCCGTGAAGCCCGCGCCCGATGGGTCCGGCTCGCCCGATGCGGCGAGTTCCCACTCGGCCTCGGTCGGGAGGCGGCGGCCCGCCCAGCGGCAGTAGGCCTCGGCTTCATAAAAATTGATGTGAATCACGGGCCGGTGCGGCTCCAGTGGCACCCATCGATCGAAGTTCCGCCGCTCCCAGCCGCCAGTTCCAGCCCGCCAGTGGACCGGATGCAGAGAGTCCTCCTCCCCGCGCCAGTTCCAGCCCTCTTCGGTCCAGAGCGCCTCTTTTTGGTATCCGCCGTCATCGACGAAGGCGGCGAATTCGGCCTGGGTGACGGCCGCCCGGGCGATGGAGAAGGCCTCGATCGCGGCCGAATGCGCCCATTTTTCGTTGTCGAAGGCGAAGGGCTCGTCCCGGGGCGCGCCCAGCATGTAGGTCCCGCCCGGAATTTTGACGTCGCCGGGGAGGGGGCCGCCGCCGATGTCCTCTTTCGTGCGGGTGCGCCCGGTGAACTCCAGGAGCCCCGATGGAACCGGATAGCCCAGGGTCTGGCGGGTGTAGGAGAAGGCCTCGGTGTGCATGTCCTCGTGAAGGACGCCATACCTCACATGGTAGGCCTCCTCAGCGGTCAAATTTCCGCTGTCGATGCGCTCCAGGACCAGGTCCACGACCTGGTTCATGTAGGCGTAAGTTTCCGCCCGGGGCGGGAGGGGCAGGTCCCACCGCGTGTGGTGGTCAATTTCCGTGGAATCGTAGAGCTCGTCCTCGTTGCCCCGGATCGGCTCGTGGCCGTTGATGGCCCGGAGGAGCCATTTTCCCTGGAACCAGGCCATGTGGCCGATTTCCCAGAGCAAGGGGTTGACGCAGACGAGCTTCGGGCCGATGAGCTGGTCGTCCGACAGATCGGCCACCAGTTCGAGTGTCCGGTCGCGTGCGTCGCAAACCCAATCCGCGAGTTCGGCGGAATTTGGCATTCAGTGCTCTCCATGTGTTCTGGATGGCGGTGCAAAACGAAATGAGATTTTACTGACTCTCCCCCCCGCCTGTCCAATCCGGGTCCGGAATCACCCCGGAAGGGCAATTCTCGTGGACCCTGACGGGGATTTCCGGGATGATGGAGAAATTGCGGACTCCATGATTCCGGAGGTTTTTCGATGAAAATTTCCTCGATCGATCATTTTGTCCTGACGGTTCGCTCGATTCCGGACACCTGCGCCTTCTACGAGCGGGTTCTGGGGATGAAGGCCGTGGAATTCGGCGGCGGAAGGTGGGCGCTGGCCTTTGGCCGCCAAAAGATCAACCTCCACCAGGCGGGCCGCGAATTCGAGCCCAGGGCCCAGGTCCCGACGCCCGGCGGGGAGGATTTTTGCCTGATCGCCGATGAGCCGATGGAGGATGTCATGCGCGGGCTGGAGGAGGCCGGGGTTCCCATCGAGGAGGGTCCCGTCCCAAAATCGGGGGCCATGGGGCCTCTCACCTCCGTCTATATCCGCGATCCGGACGGCAATCTCGTCGAAATTTCCGAGTATAAAAAAGACTGAGCCTCATAGACGGTCGATGTCGCGCATGAGCATGAACCCTTCGGCGGCCTCGCAGCCCGCCATCGCGCCGTAAAGCGCCGCCCGCGCCCGCAGACCTTTTTCCGAGCGGGGAAAAGGGTGCGCTCTGAGCTCGCTCTCGTAGAGCCCCATGATCTCGATCTTGGCGTCCAGGTAACCGGTGATGTCCACCAGCACATCGGGAACGAAGGGATCGCCCGGATGCGAAAAGTCCGTCTCCGAGGGCGTGTCGTACATCAGCACCCTTCGGACCGAGGGGAAGCGGAAGGATTTCGTGCACGACCAGCCGATGGCGTTGACGGCGTGGTGGTCGCTGTGGGCGTCGCTCCGGAAAGGAAGCAGGACGACCGAGGGCTCCGCTTCGCGGACCGCTCCGGCGATCCCGTCGTATAAATCCGTCTCGGAGACCCGGTGAAGCGCCGATACCGGCATCTTCAGCCGGTGCACCCCCTCAAAACCGTAGCGCGCGGCAACGGCGTCGATCTCCCGCTCCCGCCGCCCGTCGGAGGCCTCGCCCGTCGAGTGCTGGCCATCGGTCACGAGCAGCCAGTGAAGCGCCCAGCCCTCGCCCGCGCGCCGGAGAAGCGTTCCGCCCGGCCCGAGCGTTTCATCGTCCGGGTGGGGGGCGATGACGAGAAGTGTGCCTGGCTGTGCGATGACGGTTCTCCTTTAAAAAAAGATGGCCCTGCCTGTTTCCCTGCCGAGCTTCAGCGGCGTGCCTCGACGAGGACGACCTCCTTGGAGAGATTCAGCTCCTCCCAGCCGCAGGCCTCGATCTCGGCGGGCGATGGCGTCCGGCCCGCCTTTTGGCACGATTCGCGGAAAAGAAGCGTCGCCCGGTAGTACTCGAAATATTCTCTCACCGTGGGAAATGCGATTGTCCGCGGCAGGCGCCGACTCGCCACCTCGGCGAACAGCGACTCGGCCGCGGGCAGGAACTCTTCTTCGATGCGGGAGGTCCGCCGCCGCGTCGGATCGTCGCTCTCGAAGCCGAAGATGAGTCGATTCAGGCGGTAGAGCCCCTCGGCGTTCCGCTCGGTGGGCCCGATCAGGTAGGCCCAGGCGCCCTCCTTTAACAAGGCGCGCATGGCCGCCATCGTCGCGCGCGCATCGTCGGCATAGTAGATGGAATAGGGCGCGACGGCGCAGCCGAAGGTTTCGGGCAAAAACGCGGAGAGATCGTTAAAATCCATTCGGAGGAACATGGTGCGGCAGGCCACCTCCCGCCCGGCCGCCCGGGCGATGAGCTCCTCGTTCTTGTCGATGCCGAAGATGAGCCCGCTCCCGCCCAGCGCCCCCGCCCAGGTTTCGAACCAGTTGCCGTCGCCGCAGCCGATCTCGAGCAGCGCCCCGCCCGCCGGAATCCGGAGATTTTCGGCGAACCAGTCCTCGAGCTGGAAATTGGCGAACTCGGTGTGCGCCCGGATGCGGATGGCGAGATGATCCTTGACCTCATCGTAGGAAAGGTCGGGTGCCTGGGCCATGCGCTCTGGTTTCCTATTTTGGGGGCGGGGTGATGAAACGATAACCGAAACCGGGGGCAGGCGTCACGCGGCCGGCCCTTATTCTCCCCCGGCGGGCAGCCCCCGCTCGCGGAGCAGATCCAGAATCTGGCCGAAGCGGACGGCGGTCGTATGGTCGCGGCGGGCACGCGCCTGCCCCCGCCGGGCGATCCCGGCCCGCCCGGGCTCGTCGGCCAGGTAGCGGCGGATGAGGCCTTGAAGCTCCTCGCGGCTGCGGTAGGTCAGAATCTCCTCCTCCAGCTCGAAGATGCGCCCGATGTCGCGCTTGTGGTTGACGATCATCAGCGCCCCCGCGCCCATGTACTGGGCCACCTTGTCGTCCGGCCAGTAGAGCGCGCCGGCGCCGTGCTGGAGGTTGATGAGGATTTTGCTCGCCTGGAGGACCTTGAGCTTCTCGTCCCGGTCCAGCGCCCGCTGCATATGGACCCTCTCGCGAATCCAGGGGTCGGTGGCCTGCGCCCAGCGCGGGCCCCAGATGCGGAACGCCACGCCTTCGTCCGTCAAGCCCGAAAAAATCCGCTCGCGGAAGGGGTGGTAGCCCCCGATAAAGGCGACGTCCGCGCGGAAGGGGGCCAGCTCCTCGTCCGTGAACCTCGTTTCGAACTCCGAGGGGTCGTAGGCGTGGGGCAGGGCGGCGACGTTATCGAACCCGTAGAGCCGGAACTCTTCCTCGAAGTAGGTGTCCTTGGTGACGAAGAGATCGTAGGCGCCGATGAGGCCGAAGGGCAGGGGCGGGGTATAGGCGCCAAAAGGGTTGTCCGGGAAAAAGCACACGGTCCGGCAGGGGCTCTCCCGGCGGATGCGCTCGAGCGTCTCCTCGGCGACGTAGCCTCCCCGGTGGACCAAGAGCAGATCGAATCCCTCGCGGACACACTTTTCGGCGAGGCGGTTGTTCATCCACCGGACCCAGGGTTTGCGGAAATTCGAGTAGAAAAAACTTTTCTTGCGGTAGTAGAAAACCTCCACCTCGTGGCCGAGCGACTGGATGCCCAGATAAAAGCCGTAGGGTTCGTTCGAGGGCTGAAAGCTTTGATCGTTGGTGCAGAAAAGGACCTTCATCGGGGCGCGTCCCGCTCCATCCGGCCGGTTTCCTCCTCGAGGTCTCCGATGTTGTCGATGGAGACCCATTTCTCCTTGACCTCGTAGCCGCAAACGGCTCCGCCCCGATCCATGACGGCCTGGATGAGATCGGGCATGTAGAACTCCTCGTCCGGGGGAACGAGGTCCACGACCTCCGAATCGAGGGCGTAGATGCCGCAGTTGATCAGGCACGAATGCGCCGGGCGCTCAACGATGGAGGTGATGCGGTCTCCTTCCATCTCGACGACGCCGAAGGGCACGGTGCGCTCAAGCTCCCGGACCCCGACCGTGATGGCGGCCTTTTTTTTCTCGTGCCACCCGACCAGGTCCTTGAAATCCACCTTGGTGATGATGTCCGCGTTGATGACCAGGACGGTCCCCGAGATTCTGAATCGATCGCGCGCCAGCCGGACGGGCCCTGCGGTTCCGAGGCGCTTGTCCTCGCGCGAGTAGCGGATATCCACACCGAAGCGCGCGCCGTCCTGGAAATACAGCTCGACCAGCTCGGCCCGGTAGCCCACGGCCAAGTAGATGTCCCGCGCTCCGTGCGAGGCGAGGTTTTCGATGAGGATCTCCAGGATCGGGCGCTCGCCGACGGGCATGAGCGGCTTGGGGATCGCGAAGGTGAGCGGGCGCAGGCGCGTTCCGAGGCCCCCGGCCAGGACGATGGCCTGCATTAGACGCGGTACCTCGCCGGATCGTCCACGCCGCCCGATTCGCGCAGCCAGCCGATGGTTCGCTCAAGGCCCTCGTCCAGCGTGAAGGCGGGCTTCCAGCCGATGAGGCCGGCGGCCTTTCCCCCGTCCCCGCAGAGGCGCATGACCTCGCTCGAGCCGGGGCGGAGGCGCTGTTCTTCGCTCTGAATTTCAATCTCTTTTCCGAGCAGGGAGGCGATCTTCGCCGCCAGATCACCGATAGAAATCTCCTTGCCCGTGGCCAGGTTGACCGCCTCGCCGAGGGCGGCATCCGGCGCCTCGGCGGCCTGGATAAAGCCGCGCACGGTGTCCTGGACGAAGTTGAAATCCCGCGTCGGGAAGGTCGCTCCGAGGCGTACGGTGTCCCCGGCCAGCATCTGGGTGATCAGGGTCGGGATGACGGCGCGGACCGACTGCCGCGGCCCGTAGGTGTTGAAGGGTCTGACGGTGACGACCGGCAGCCCGTAGGTGTGATGGAACGATTCTCCCAGTTTGTCGGCGGCGATCTTGCTCGCCGAATAGGGCGACTGGGCCTGGAGGGGGTGGCTCTCGTCGATGGGGACGTATTGGGCCGTGCCGTAGACCTCGCTCGTCGAGGTGAGGATCACCCGGCGCGGGCCGGTCTGGCGCGCCGCCGAGAGGATGTTCAGCGTGCCCATGGTGTTGACCTGGACGACCTCCCAGGGATGCTCGAAGGAAAACGGAATGCCGATGAGGGCGGCCAGGTGGAACACCGAGTCCTGGTTCTCCATGGCCTGGCGCACCCCGTCGAACTCGGTGATGTCGTTGGCGACGATGCGAATTTTTTCGGCGATGGGGTCCAGGAACCCCGCCGAGCCGCGCGAGGTGTAGCGCACGAAGGCCGTCACCTCGGCCCCCCGCTCCAGGAGCGCCTCGACGAGATGGCTCCCGATGAAGCCGCCGCCGCCCGTGACGAGAACTTTTCGGCCCTTCCAGTCCATCCGGTTCCTCAGGCAACAGTTTGGCAGGCAACAGTTCGGCGGCCCGGCCGCCGCTCGGGGTTGAGGGACCCGGGTCAATCTATACCATGGTGCTCCGCCGGAGGCGAGAAACGGGGCCGCCTGCTGGGG
>DNYS01000076.1:5019-5242 GCA_003506735.1 Nitrospinota bacterium | reverse complement strand
GCGAAGAATCGGAGATTCAAAAGTGGTTGGGATGGATTTGCAAATTATTTTCCCGCCGATTGAAATTTGAATCCGGCCAATCGGATTTCGCCTGATTTGTGCACCTCGCGATCAAGGGGATGAGAACGGGCCGGTATTCCGGAAATTAAAAAACTGCCCCAATCTATCCCGCACATCCTATTTATTGATGAGCCGCTCTATGGCGGCGGCATCGGCGGGGGGG
>DNYS01000076.1:1838-4954 GCA_003506735.1 Nitrospinota bacterium | reverse complement strand
GGTGTGATTTCGTCCGTACAATAGTTGTGCCCCCGGTGACATTTTTCGCCCGTAAAGTATGGCTGGCAGGGGCTACATTCCAGGGCCGAGTAAATCGGGATGAATGGGCTCCCCCGGGGTCCCACGCGTTGGGGCTGGGTCGGTCCGAAAATAGAGACGACGGGGGTCCCGGCCGCGCCGGCCATATGCATGGGGCCGCTGTCGTTGCCCAAATAGGCGGCGGATAATTTTAGCATCCCCCATAGCGTATCCAACGGAACTGGAGGCCAAAGATAGATGGGGTTGGAATCGCAGTGGTGGCGTATGGCCTCGATGATGGCCTCTTCTCCAGGGCCTGCGTTGAGAATGGCACGGATTCCTTTTCCGTGGAGGATGTCGATAGTTTTGGCGAAAATTTCGGGTGGCCACCGGCGGGGGGGCCACTTGGCTCCGGGATGAATGAGGACAAATGGACCCTTCTCCGAGTCCGCACCGTCGAGGTGCAATCGGCTGGCGGCCGCCTTTTCCATTTCCGCCGTGATAACGACCTCCCATCCTTCCCGATCGATGGGGGCTCCCAGTGCAGCGGGAAGCAGGGCCATTTGGTCGGCCAGGTGGTCTTCTTTTTCCGAGCCGATCTCGTGCGTATAAAAATGTCCAAAGGTGGATAACGAAATATACCCGAGAGAGATATCCCGGCGATGGCCAATCCGTAATGGGGCCCGGCTCATCCACGCTGCCGCTGCCGAATGGAACAAACCCGTGAAATCGATAATGAGATCGTATTCATTTCGGCGAAGTTCGAAAAGTTTTAAAAACCATGCGGCCACCCCGGCCAGCCTTCGGCCCCCGCGAAGAAGGAACCCACAGGGGAGGGAGTGGATACAGTGGATATCGGGAAACGTCTCCGCCAGGGGAGCCACGCCGAATTGAACGAGCAAGTCGATTTGTGCCTCCGGGAATCGCTTTTTGAGCGAGCGGAGCGCAGGTGTTGTCATGAGAAAGTCGCCTAACGCGTCCAGCCGAATGACCAGAATTTTCTGTGCGGCTGTATCCGATTCGATGAGAGGGCGGATACCGGTCGGCGGTTTTTGCGCAAAATGGCCGTCACCCGGTAAATGAGATAAGGAACGGAGCGGAGGATTTTTCCTGAAACCAAGCGAAAATTCATTCGTTCAAGCCTTTGGAGAATTGGTCCAATCCCGAATATAGGGCCAAAATTTTTTCCACTAAATAGCGAATCAAACCATACCAGTATCTTCGATGCACATGGCGACCCGCGGCAAAATCAGATTTTCCAAATACGGGTTCTCCAATCCGGCAGCGATCTTCGCTCATCATCTGTGATTACTGGTTTTTATACTTCAGGACCTAAATTTTGAGACACGAATACAATAATCTAACCTTGAAGATGGAAATAACTTTCCTTTATCCACGGGGGTTTTAGGCTGGATTGCAAAAAAAGGTTGACAAAACATGAGTAATTAGATTAATTAAGACCAGCCCGTCTATTTTGAAAGGAAATGAGATGCTTTATTCGCGGCCCTGCGAGTATGCGATTCGTGCTCTGACACATATAACAGTAAACAAAGATGCACACCTGATCCGTGCTCAAGAGATTGCGGAAATCGAGAAATTGCCCGCCCCGTATCTGGCAAAATTGCTCCAGCAACTGGCGCGGGCAGGGCTTCTCGTTTCGGTCAAAGGGCCCAAGGGGGGATTTGGTCTGGCTCGTTCTCCCAACGAAATTAGTTTGTTGGAGGTTGTCTCGGCTGTGGACGGCGAAGAGGGATTCACGCGGTGCGCGGTCGGCCTCGCTGAGTGTTCAGACAGCGCCCCTTGTCCGCTCCATGACACGTGGAAGCCATTGCGGACGGAGATTCTTGATTACATGGCGGGAATGTCCCTGGCCGATCTGGCTGAAGCCATGGAGAGAAAAATACTTTTGGTAGGAACAGATAGTGAATAGAAAATAGGGGGTGGTGTAGGGCGAGTTTTTTTTCATTATATAGATGAATATAAGGTCTAATATTCTGTGTGTTGTGGGCCTGTCCGAATAGAGTGCCTCATTCCGTGCCACGGCCTGATTTGGCCTGTACCTGGTTACTGGGAGAGGAAATAGAGAGAGCGGATAAGAAATGATCGTCGCCGGGAAAAACGATCCGGACAGGGCACCGGGCCAAGCTACTTAATTGCGAGTGAGGGAATAATGCTTTCTTGGCTTCCACAAAACGTTTCAACATATGGAGGCGACATCGATTCTTTAATTGCCTTCATCTATTACATCGTCGGGGTGTGGTTCATCGGAACACAAGTTTTTCTCGTTTATTGCCTCATCCGCTACCGCCGTCGCGCTGGCCAGCGGTCCGAATACACGCCGGGCACTTCTCTTTCGCAGATGATGTGGATTCTCATCCCGTGCGCCCTGGTGCTGTTTCTCGATTTGTGGATTGACGTTCGAGGGGCCGACGTCTGGGCGAAAGTAAAGATCGATAGACCCGCTCCTCATATGGTTGTCCGGCTCACCGCCAAGCAATTCAACTGGATTTTCACTTATCCTGGGCCGGACGACCGTTTCGGTACCGAGGACGACAAAAAATTCGATAACGATTTACACGTGCCGGTCAACAAAGTCATCCGGATTATTCTCACGGGCGAGGACGTCATCCACAGTTTTTTTGTTCCAGAAATGCGTCTCAAGCAGGACGTCGTGCCGGGCCGCGAGATTCCCGCCTGGTTCGAGGCTACCCGGGCGGGGAGGTACGAAATCCTATGAGCCGAGCTGTGCGGTTTCGGGCATACGGGCATGAAAGGCTTTCTCTATGTTCATTCGGGCGGGGATTACAGGAAGTGGGTCCAAAAAAATTGGCCGGCTCCTGGGATTAAAAAATTGATCGGATAAAAACCGGGGAAAACCCCGCTTGAATCAGCCATTCAAATCAATGAGGAAAACATGACCGAAGCTGCCGCATCGACGCTCGAACCGTATGACGAGGTTCATCACGAAGTTCCGGCGATCTTTTTGTGGAAATACGTTTTTTCGACCGACCATAAAATGATCGCCAGGCAATATATATTCATCGCTCTTTTATGGGCGCTCGTGGGCGGTATGCTGGCATATATGATGCGTTGGCAGC
>DNYS01000076.1:363-1770 GCA_003506735.1 Nitrospinota bacterium | reverse complement strand
CCTACGGGCAGAATCGGCCCGGAAGTGTACAACTCTCTTGTCACCATGCACGGGACGATCATGGTGTTCTTCGTCGCGATGCCGCTCCTTCTCGCGGGAGGATCGCTCTGAATCGGACTCAGCCCCCATCGGAGAGAGGAAATATGCGGTCCAGGGTTTCGTTGACAGGGGCCAGGGAGAAGGGAAGTTCCCCTCGGGGGACCACCCGCCGTTCCAGGTATTCGGTGAAGAAGGTGTCCAGCGCCGCCCGGTCGTTCCCGCCCGCGGAGGAAACGGCGCCCGCGGACCAACCCACGAGGCGGGCTAGGAATTTTGGCACCGGAAAAATCCGGGGCCGCCGTCCGATCCGGTTGGCCACGCGGTAGAGAAGGTCGGCATAGGTAAGCGTTTCGGGTCCCGCCAGGTTCAGGGTCCGCATGGGCCGGGGAGGATCGGAAAGGGCCCATTCGATGGCGGCGACGACGTCCACCTGGGAAACGGGCTGAACCCTGACGGCCCCGCCGCCGACCACCGGGGAGAAGGACGCCCGGGCGCACCGGATAACTCGCTCAAGCGAATCGTTTCCCTGGCCGAGAATCATCGGCACCCGGAAGATCGCTCCCGGAAGGCCGGCGTCGAGAACCTTCCTTTCGACAATTCCCTTGGCCTCGAGGAACCCGTTCCTGGAATCCAGGTCCGCGCCCGGGTGGCTCAGGAAAACGAAGCATTTGAGATCCGAGGGCCGGGTGGCTTCGAGAATGTTCAGCGCCGTCTCTCCGTTGGCCTCCCAGAGGCTCTCGCCCAGCCGGGGCTTCAGCGCCCCGGCGAGGTGGACAACCGCCTCGGCGCCCTCGACGGCCACCCGCAGGGCGGCCGGATCGCGGTAGTTGACCTCGATCAATTCCGCCGCCAAGGGACGCAGCTTATCCGCTCTCCTCAGGTCGCGGACGAGGGCCCGAATCCGGGTCGGGACGATTTTCGCGCTCTGGCTCAGAAGGCGAATCAGGTTTTGGCCGACGGCCCCGTTGGCGCCGGAAATCACGATGTCGATGGGTCAACTCCTAGAGCTGTGGCTTTCTCGCCAGCAGGATTTCCGAATTCGGCATTCGGATGCATGCGCCGATAATCCCACCATCGGTGGCCAAATGCCAAGGTGCTTGCCGGGAAATATCCCCATGCGGATATTTTATGGTTAAGCCGGAAGGCGTCCCTGCGTCCCGGTCAATTGAGGGTCCACGCGCTCTTGGCGCGGTTTTTCCCATGTGGCGAAGACGAGCCCGTTCGCTCCACCGAAAGGTTCATCCCGCTTGGCCCCGCAGACCTCCTCCCGGGAGGCTTCCAGCCAGGTGAGCCGGGAGGGTTTTTTATAATAAAACCTTTTTTCCAGTGGAAAAACGCCCGATTCAAGCAACCCGTCTAAGTAGGGAT
>DNYS01000076.1:0-166 GCA_003506735.1 Nitrospinota bacterium | reverse complement strand
TGCCGTCGCCTTTTTCGTATTTGTCTACGATCTCATGGTCGGCCGGAAAATAGTGCAACAATACGTTGCCACCTCCAAGATGGGTTTTCCCTGGCTGCGCTCCATCCATTTCCGGAAGATAGGGATTTCAACGGTCCACTCGATTATCCAGGTGGCGATGTGCAGG
>DNYS01000135.1:12922-13042 GCA_003506735.1 Nitrospinota bacterium | reverse complement strand
TTTTCGATTTGGTCGATGCTTCCCGGGGCGCGCATTCAACCTCTCTCGTGATTCGGTTGTCAAGATTTCGAAGCATTTTCCGGTGGCTATTGCGGCGGGGCCACACCCGTTCCCATCCCG
>DNYS01000135.1:2367-12799 GCA_003506735.1 Nitrospinota bacterium | reverse complement strand
CGTTCCCATCCCGAACACGGCAGTTAAGCCCGTCAGCGCCTATGGTACTGCGATCTTTTTCGTGGGAGAGTGGGTCACCGCCGGGGATAAAAAATCGGCCCCGCCGATCGCGAGATCGGCGGGGCTTTTTTGCGCGGATATAGCCCGCCAAGCACCATTTATTGATCTTTTCAAATCCAGCACATCAAACGTAGCCCGTCAGATAGTGGACCTCAGTCGGAAGCTCCAGGCCGGCTTGAGTGATGAACCGCGTGAGAGCGGCTTTCACGTCTTCGAGCATGGCCTTGCGCCTCTGCTCGTTGAGCTTGGCTAACGCAAGGCCCATACCACCGGCGGGGCTCGCCGCGATGACGATCTCAACAAACCGCTCCGGCGACTCAAACCGCACCGGCAGGGCCGCCTCTTCAATTGTCACATCGCGGAACCCCGCACCCTCCGCCAGTTCCCGGAGCTCCCCGGGATCGTTCAGCGAAAAGGAAAGGGGCTTCGTATCAGACGGGCCGCCATGACGCTCCATCGCCACAGAAAGGGCATTGTGTCCGGGGCAAAACTTCACCTTCCGCCAGACGCTCAGAGCCGTTTTTCCTCCCGGGCGGAGGACGCGCTTTATCTCCGCGAGCGCGGCGGGCCGGCCGTGGAAGAACTGAAGCCCCTGCTGGCAGAGCACGAGATCAAATGAGCCATCCTCGAAAGGCATTTCCAAAGCGCTGCCCTCGTGAAAATCGGCGGTTCCACCCGAAGCGGGCGGGATAGATCGGGCAACTGCCAGAAATCCGGGGTCGATATCCAACCCCGTGACCTTTCCTGAGGGCACGACCCGCTCTGCCGCAAGCCGAGAGACCACGCCCGTGCCGCAGGCCAAATCGAGCACCCGGTCGCCGGGCTTCGGATCGGCCCGGGTCACCAGGTCCTTTCCCCAGGGGATGAACATGGCAGGGGCATAAAAGCTCTGATACGCCTCACCTGGGCCGGTGTCGATTTCTTTTGCTCATCGGATTCCGTCATGAATTCTCTTCTTTGAACCTACCCCGCCCCGGCCAGCGCCGTCTCGGCCTTCTCCAGCCAGTAGGTCATCTCCATCTCGCGGTACATATCTATTGCCGTCGTAAGTTCAGCGCGGGCCTTCTCTTCCCGCCCGGTCCGCCCGTAGAGCGCGCCAAGGCCCTTCCGGCAGTGGGCTGTTAACGGCCGCATGCCGAGCTCCTCGGCCAGCGCGAGAGCTTGGCGGTAGTGGTCCTCGGCCTTTTTGGGGTCAAGGGCTTCGGGGTGGGAGTGGATTTCGCCGAGAAGGCGGAGGGCCCAGGCTTCGTGCCCACGTTCCTTATGCTCGCGGGAAAGGTCCAAAGCACGGTGGGCGAGCGGGATTGCTTCTCCCACCTTTCCAGCCAAAAGGTGGGTCCTGCTTAAATTCGCCACCCGCAGCGAGAAATGACACATAAGACCCATTGATTCAGACTTCTCTATTGCCTGCTGCATGAGCGGTAAACCCTCCGATACACGTCCGGAAAGAACATGGGCAAACCCGGTATTCGATGCGACCCAGGGCAGTCATATGCCGATGCTCGCCGTACGGCAGACCTCAAGGCTTCGTTCCAAGACAGATAAGGACTCGGTGATTTGTCCCCTGCGGAGGAGAAGAAAACCCGCCCCGAAGATTGAAGCCGCCAGGCTGAACGGCTCATCAGACTCCTCGGCAATCCGTATCGCATCTTTCGCATACCCCATACCCTCATCGAATTCCCCTCGCTCGGCCAGGCACCAAACCAGCCAAGTGCGGGCGATCACGGATTGAAGACCCGATAACCGAAAACGTTCATAGACCAACTCCCCTGTCACGAGAGCGATGTTCCGAATAAATCCCTCCTTCGCCCGTGCATATTCCCCCTTACTGAGAAGGGCGCCAGCCAAATAATAACTGGCCGGAATTTCGATCGAGAGATCACCGAGAGGTTGATTGAGAGCCAACGCGCGTCGGGCCATATCAATGGCGTGGTCGGGTTTTCCGGTCCGGCTAAAATAATTCGTCATATAGCTGTAAACTTGCCCAAGCCGATGAGGATCGTCCAAATCCTTGGCGAGGGTTTCGGCATCTCGAAGATGATCAATCGTACGCTCGAACTCTCCGAGCCCATGGAGCGATGCACGGAGCGCCAAACGAATATCGATCGATTGTTCAACCGCTTCACGGCTCTCGGGGAGATTCTTGAGAGCATTTAACGCATGTTCCAGGTTCCTGGTTGCATCCTGATGTGCCGATTGTTTCCTAGCTTTGGAGCCTGCCCGCTGCAAGTAAATGAGCGCCTTGTCCCACACCTGCCCCTCGTATGCGTGTTGGGCGAGACGTTCCACCTGCTCATCGGGCTGGTCGCCTTCCATTCTCTCAATGGCCTCAACGATTGCGCCGTGAAGTCCGCGCTTCCTCTCCTGGACGAGACCTCCGTATGTCACCTCATGCGTCAGGGCGTGCTTGAAGGTGAACTCCCGCTCCGGGAAGAGATTTGTCTCATAAATGAATTCCGATGCCTGAAGGGACGAAAGACCCCGGTGCAATTCCTCCTCGGACATCCCGGCGATGGCCGAAAGGAGGGGATATGGCACATGCGTCCCGATGACCGAGGCGGTCTGAAGAAGCCGCTTGTCCTCGGGCGGTAGGCGGTCGATCCGGGCGGCGAGGATGGCCTGAACCGTCGAGGGAACTTCGATCTTGGAGACCTCCTCGGTCAGTTTGTAGGCTCCCGGACCACCCGCGAGCGCCCCGCTCTCGACGAGCGTCTGGACGGATTCTTCGAGATAAAACGGGTTGCCCTGCGTGCGCTCAATTAAGAGCGTCTTGAGCGGGTCTAAAGCGGAATCCCCGCCGAGAATGGCGGCCAGAAGCTCATCCGAGCCCTCGGAGGAGAGCGGGTCGAGGCGGAGACGTGTGTAATAGCTCTTGTTCGCCCAGCCGTGCTCGTACTCGGGCCGGTAGTTGACCAAAAGGAGCACCCGCACTCCCGGAAGGCTCTCCACCATCGAGTCCAGAAGCGCCTGCGTTTCGGTGTCGATCCAGTGAAGGTCCTCGAACACGAGACAAAGAGGCTGGACCTTGGCTTCCCTGAGCATCAGGCCCTTTACCCCTTCGAGCGTCCGCTGCCGCCGCTGGGCCGGGTCGAGGTTGTTCCAGCCCTCATCCTCAATCGGGACTTCGAGAAGTGAGAGAACGGGTGGTATCGCCGGCGTGAGCGATTCGTCGAGCGTCAGGATTTTACCCGTGACTTTTTCGCGGATGCGGCGATGGTCGTCCGTGTCCTCAATCGCGAAATAGGCCTTGAGCAGGTCGATGACGGGCTTGTAGGCCGAAGCCTTGCTGTAGGAGACCGAGCCGCTCTCGACGATGAGCCAGTCCTTCGTCCGGGGGGAGTGGATGAACTCCCAGTAGAGGCGCGACTTGCCCACACCCGCCTCGGCGACCGTCGCGAATATCTGGCCGCGACCCTCGCCCGCCTTATCGAGAGCGCTTTGAAGGTCATCGAGCTCATTCCGGCGGCCTACAAACTTGGTTAGCCCGCCCGCCGCTGTGGCCTGAAAGCGCGTCCTGCCCGAGGCCGCGCCCTTTAGCTCGAACACCTCGACCGTCTCGCTCATCCCCTTGATGGGCACCGGGCCGAGGGGATCGACCTGTACAAACCCTTCGGCAAACCTCAGCGTGTCCGCCGTGAGGTAGATGCTGCCCGGGGGCGCGATCTGCTCCATCCGGGCGGCGAGGTTCACCGTCTGGCCCACGGCGGTGTAGTCCATCCGGAGGTCGGAGCCGATGGTGCGCACCACGACCTCGCCCGAGTTCATGCCCGCTCGCGTCTGAACCGTGACCCCGTGCTCCCGCCGGGCTTCCTCGGCGTAAGTTTTCATGGCGCTCTGGATGGCGAGCGCCGCGTAGCACGCCCTGAGCGCGTGGTCCTCTAAGGCCAGCGGCGCGCCGAAAAGGGCCATGATCCCGTCCCCCATCACCTGATTGACCGTGCCCTCGTAGCGATGGACGGCCTCCATCATGCGGGTGAGGACATTATCTAAAAGCGCCCGGGCCTCCTCCGGGTCCCGGTCGCCCAGCATCTCCATCGAACCCTTGAGGTCGGCGAAGAGGACGGTCACCTGTTTGCGCTCGCCTTCGAGAGAGGTTTTGGAGGTGAGGATGCGCTCGGCCAGGTATTTGGGGGTGTAGGTCTCTGGGGAGGCATATGGAGACGGTTCGGGGGCGGAGGGAGCTCCCGGCACGGCCAGCCGGTGGCCGCATTCGAGGCAAAATTTCGAGCCCGGAGGAAGGTCCGTTCCGCAACTGGCGCAAATCAGCGCGAGGCTCGTGCCGCATTCGAGGCAGAATTTCGCGTGCGCGGGGTTTTCATGCCGGCACAGAGGACACTGCACGGGAGGGCCTCCGGTAAGGATTATACGGTCTATATTATCATGCCGTTGGATGAGTCTATCCGCTGGGATCGGAATGGATCAATGAGGTAGGATCCGGCGGTATGCGGGGTTCATGAATCCCGCTCGATCGATTCGCATTCCTGCGGAAAGAGGTATCGATGGCTGGCTACCCCATTCCCTGGTGCGCCGACAGCGACGCAGGGGTGTTTTTGTTCAACCAGAGGGAGTACTGGAGTGCCCACGAGGCGTGGGAGAATGTCTGGGCCGTGTCCGAGCCGAACCCGAAATTATTCTACCAGGGGCTGATTCAGATCGCGGCCGGGTTCGTGAAGATCCAGCGGCGCCAGCATAAGGGGGGGATGGCCAACCTGCGGAAGGGACTCGAAAAATTCCGGGCCCTCGACGACGCCGTGGGCGATTTGGACGTGCCCATCCTCTACAAGGATCTGTTCAACCAGAGCCGGGGGGTGCGGGTGAGTCTGTTCGATCAGGGCGAGGCGCGGCTCGTGGCGCGCGCGTGGGACCTGTGGCCCCGCATCGAGTACCGGGAGTGAGGATCAGCCCCCGCGTTTTCGCGCGGGCTTGTTGACGGGATATTTGGCTCGTTTTCCCTGGATGACACGGGCGATGTCCTCGCCGGCCGTCCGGGCGATGGCTTCGAGGCATTCGAGGGTGGAGCCCGCCATGTGGGGGGTGAGGATCACGTTGGGCGCCCCGAAAATCGGGCTCTCGGGGTCCGGGGGCTCTCCTTCGAGCACATCCAGCGCGGCGCCTCCCAGGCGGCCGGAGCGAAGCGCGCGGGCGAGCGCCCTCTCGTCGATGAGGGGCCCGCGGGCGGCATTGACCAGGAAGGCCCCCTTTTTCATCTTGGCGATCGCCTTGGGGCCGATGAGATGATGCGTCGCCGGAATATGGGGTGCATGGAGTGAGAGGATATCGGCGCCCGCGAGTAAGGCGTCGAGCTTCACCGGCCTGGCCCCGCGCGCGCGGATTTCCTTTCCGCTGAGCCCCGGATCGTGGGCGATGACTTTCATCCCGAAGGCCTTGGCGATGTTCGTGACCCGTTCGCCTATCTGGCCGATGCCGGCGAGGCCCACCGTTTTCCCCTTGAGTTCCCTTCCCGTGTGGCGCGCCTCTCCCCAAACCCGTTCGGCGCGGACGCGCGCGGCGCTCTGGGGAATGCGGCGGAAGAGGCTGAGCATCAAGCCGATGGTTAGCTCCGCGACCGAATCCGCGTTGGCGCCCGGCGTGTTCGTGACCAGAACCCCTCGCTCGGTGCATGCCTCGACGTCCACCTGATCGACCCCGGCGCCGTGAACCCCGATGACGCGCAAATCGGGCAACCGATCCAGAAGAGAGGGCGTGATGTAGCCCGGCCGGAGGAGAATCCCCTCCGCGCCCCGGAGCGCCTTGGCGAACTTTTTTTCGAGGGTCTTGCCCAGCGGCCTGAAGGGCAGGGGGACCACCCGGACGGGAGCGACGCCCCGCAGCGCCTTCCGGACGAAGGCCAGGGTGACGGGAAAATCCTCCGTCGCGGTGACGGCGACCCACCTGGGGGCGGCGGCGGTCATAAAATCAGGACGATGAGATGCCGGAATATTCCCCGTCGAAGGTATATTCGGCGCGCGCTTTTTGGATGGAGAGCTGGCCTTCGCGCACGTCGAGTTCGATGCTTTCGCGCTTGCGGTCCTTCGGGTCGCCGTAGCCGCCGCCGCTTGGCACTTCGAGCACGAGCCGGTCCCCGGGGTTCATGACCCACTGGCGCTTCGGGTTGATGGGCCGCCCGTTCAGCGTCACCTTGCCGATGCGGCCGTTTTTTCCGCCGAAGAGGCCGTAGGCGGGATGGCGCGTGCGCTCGCTCAGGAAGCTGAGGAGAATCTGGGCGTCCGAAAGGGATTTGATGATGACCTGCTGGCCGTTTCCGCCCACGAATTCGCCCGTCCCGCCGCTGTCGCGGATGATGGCTTTTCGCTCCACCAGGAGAGGAACGATGTGCTCGAGGATTTCGATGGGCGTGTTCGAGGTGTTCGACGGGAAGCTCAAGCAGCTGATGCCGTCGTGGTTTTTGGAGGCGCCCTGGCCGCCGTTCAGAAAAAAATTACCGGCGAAGCGGTGCGACTGCTTATCCACGCCCGCGGCGTTGATGGCCCAGGTGGGGCTGCCGCTGGCGGCCTGGACCAGGTCGGGAACGGCCTTGCACAGGGCCCCGAAAATGGCCGAGGGGATGAACTGGCCCACCATCGAGCGCCCGTTCACCGGCGCGGGATAACGCGGGTTGAGGATGCTTCCCTCGGGCGCGGTGACGGTGACGGGGCGGAAGTTGCCCTCGTTGTTGGGCACCGTCGGGCAGAACAGGGCCTTGAGCGAGTATGCCGAGTAGGCAAATACGTAGTTCAGGACGGCGTTGAGCCCCCGGTCCACCTGGGGCGAGGTTCCCGTGAAGTCCACCACGATGCTGCTGCCCCGCACCCGCACCTCGACGCGGATAATCAGCGGCTCATCGTACCCGTCCGTGCTCACGTGGAAACGGTATTCCCCGTCCGGGACTTTTTTGATGGCCTCGCGCATGGCGTTTTCGGAACGCTGGAAGATCGTCGTGGCCACCGGGTCGAGATCGGGGAGCTTGTATTCCTCGAGCATGGCCTGAATGCGCTGGGAGGCCAGCTTGACGCCGGCCGTGTGGGAGATGAGGTCGCCTTCGACCTGCTCGGGGACCCGGACGTTGGAGCGGATGATCCGCAAAATGTCGGGGTTCACCTGACCCTCGGCCATGTACTTGCAAGGCGGAAGCTGAAGGCCTTCCTCGTAGATGTCCCTCACCTCGGGCGAGCGGAGCTTACCGCCCATGTCGGCGACGTGCGATGTGATTCCGATGAAACCGACGAGGTTTTTCTTATGAAAAACCGGGGAAAGCGAGGTGATGTCCTGGAGGTGTCCGGTTCCGAGCCAGGGGTCGTTCGTGAGGAGCAGGTCGTCGGGCCGGAACGATTCGGAGGGAAACATTTTCAAAAGCTTGCGAATGGTCAGCGGCATGGAGCCCACGTAGCTGGGCATGGCGGAGCTGGCCTGGGAGATGGCGTATCCCTTCGTGTCCAAAATGACCACGGCGAACATGTGCGATTCCCGCACCGTGGTCGAAAAAGCCGTGCGGGTGATCTCCCGGTCCGCCTCCTCGGCGATGGCGATCAGCCGGCTCCAAAGAACTTCCAAGGTAATCGGGTCGATTCCCCTTCGGACCATCTGTTCAATACCTCCTACAACTCGATGATGAGATTCAGGTTTTTATCGACCGAAAAGGTCGAGCGGGCCCCGATGACGGTTGTCGTCTCGCGTTCTTCGACAAGCGCCGGGCCCTTGAATTTCTGCGAGGGCCGGAGAAGATAACGGTTGTAGACGTTCACCTTCCGGAATCCATTGGTTTCGGGCAGGAAAATTTTTGTCGTTCCCTTGACCGGATTGGTTCCCCCTTTTGTGGGGAAGTTGGCGAACTTGAATTTCACCGCGGGCGAGGGTCCGATGCCGAATATCCTCCAGTTGAACACCCGGAGGGGCACATTTTTGATGGCCCGCCCGTGCGCTTCGATATAGCGGTCGCGGAAGGATTGTTCGATGATTTCCATATGGTTGGTTTTAAGCGTTCCCGAGGGGATGGGAACCGTCAGGGGATATCCCTGGCCCTCGAAGCTGATGTCTGCCATTCGCTCGATTCGGATGTCTCTTTCCTTCACGCCCGCCGTCTTGAGGAGGGCGTGGCACTCTTTTTCCCGCTCAACCAGCAACGTGTTGAGTTTCGTGAGGTCCACATCCTCGAGCGAGGAAACGTAGCTGTCC
The DNA here is from genome assembly GCA_003506735.1 of Nitrospinota bacterium. GTDB lineage: Bacteria > UBA8248 > UBA8248 > UBA8248 > UBA8248 > UBA8248. Next base: position 4,567 of record DNYS01000135.1, on the reverse strand, counting down.
ACCGTATCGACCTTGAAGGGAACGGCCAGCAGCCCCAGGCTCGAGGCCAGACCCGCGGCCGGCGGGCAGATGATGCGGTGGAGGCCCACCTTCCGGGCCACATGGAAGGCGTGGACCGGTCCGGCCCCGCCGGTGGCGATGAGGGTGAAATTGCGCGGGTCCAATCCGCGCTCGGAGAGTTGGATCCGCGTGGCGGAGGCCATGGTTTCGTTGACGAGTTCGTGGATACCCCAGGCGGCCTGAACTTCCTGAATTTTCAGAGGCTCGGCGATGTTCTTCTTGATGGCCTGAATGGCGGCCTCAGTGAAAATTTCCATCGCACCGCCGAGGAAATACTCCGAGTTGATGTAGCCCAGAATAAGGTCGGCGTCGGTGACGGTGGGCCTGTTTCCGCCGAGCCCGTAGCAAGCGGGGCCGGGCGAGGCGCCCTGGCTTTCGGGGCCCACCTTGAGGAGCCCCAATTCGTCGATATAGGCGATGCTCCCGCCGCCGGCGCCCGCTTCGATCAATTCGATGCAGGGAATCTGGATGGGCAGGCCGCTGTTTTTCTTGAAACGCTTGACGCGGGCAATTTCGAAATTGAAGGTGAAATGGGGCCGCGAGTTTTCGATGATGCACGATTTCGCGGTGGTGCCGCCCATATCGAAGGACATGACGTTTTCGTAGCCGCTCAGGGCGCCGAAATAAGCCGCGGCCAGGGCCCCGCCCGCCGGGCCCGATTCCACCATGCGGATGGGGGATTCGGCGGCCGAGCGGGCCGTCGCGATGCCGCCGTTCGAGAGCATGATGTACAGGGGCACATCGTCGAGATTGGATTCGAGGTCATCCAGATACCTGGATATGATCGGTTGAATGTAGGCGTTGGCCACGGTGGTGGAGGTCCGTTCGTATTCCCGGATTTCGGGGCACACCTTGGAGGAGAGGCTGAAGTCAATGTCCGGGAACGAATCGGTGATGGCCTTGGCGACGGAATTTTCGTGTTCGGAATTGATGTAGGAATGGAGCAGGCAAACGGCGATGGAGTTGGCTCCCTTGTCCACGAGCTCCTGGATGGTCACCTTGATCTCCTGGGAACTCATGGGCTGGAGGACTTCTCCGGTTCCGGAGATTCGCTCCGTGAGTTCACAGCGCATCGGCCCCGGAACGAGCGGTTCGGGAAATTCGGGCACCAGGTCGTAGATGTCGTACCGCGACTCGCGGCCGATGAGGAGAATGTCCCGAAACCCTTTTGTGGTCACAAGGCCGGTGGTGGCCCCTTTGCGCTCGATAATGGCGTTGGCCGCCAGCGTCGTGGCGTGAATCGCCTGGCTGAGTTCCTTGAATCGAAGATTGAATTCCTCAAGGAGAGAGCGAAGGCCGGCCAGCGCCCCGATGGAGGGATCGTGGGGTGTCGTGAGATGCTTTCCGACGAGGGATTTGCCACTGCTCTGGTCGTAGATGACGATATCGGTAAAGGTTCCCCCGATATCAATTGCGGTGACAAGCCTGCGCCGGGCCGATGATGCTGAACGTGGTTGATTTGCCATATGGGATTTACCGCTCAAGGTTTTGCAATGGGGGAATGTATTCCGCCCCGGGTGAAATGCCCTTTTAGCTTATCAGGAGCACCCAAGGAAGAATGGGCGATAAAGCGCTATAAGTACAATAAAAACCGAGAGTTGTCAATGTACAGGAGGTGTATTCTCCAGTAACTGGTTATATCTCAATTAGATACAACAATAATTGGCGGCCCGAACAATAATGATAATAATAAAACAAATGAGACATGCATTGCAAGTCATTGAATTAACTTCATTTATTATTTAATATTTTGCATAACAAGGATGCCCACAGGATTGTATTTTGAATTTTTGGTAAGTAAAACGGAAAATATTTGTCTTCATTTGCATATTTTTGCCCGATTCCGGACGCTGGCTGAAAATCATATCCGGACGCCGGGCGTGAGGGAGGTTCGCGTTGGCAAGGAAAAAAAGATTTCCAACTCTTATTGATTGCGATCCGGGCGTGGACGACGCTCTTGCGCTCGCCCTGGCCATGGCCTCGCCCGAACTCGACCTGCGTGCCATTACGACGGTGCACGGCAACGTTCCGGCCGGCCGGGCCTTCCGCAACGCCCGGCGGGTGGCCTCGTTTTTGGCGGCCCATTTGAATCCGGCCCGGGAATGCCCCCCCATATACCCCGGCGCGGGAAAGCCTCTCG
>DNYS01000135.1:0-2278 GCA_003506735.1 Nitrospinota bacterium | reverse complement strand
TGTTCCGGGATGCGAAGCGCCCCTCCCTCGCTCCCCGGAAAGAGGATCGCGCCGATGGGGTCATCGCCGCTCTCGCCCGCCGGCTGGGCCCGGCCCTTTGCATTATCGCGGTCGGCCCCCTGACCAACCTGGCCCTGGCGGTCAGGCGCGATCGAAGGGCGATGGCCGGAGTCGGGCGCATCGTCGTCATGGGCGGGACGGCCCGGATGCCGGGCAACGCGACGGAGACGGCGGAGTTCAATGCCCATTGCGATCCCGAGGCCGCCCATATCGTGATGAACTGCGGAGCGCCGGTGACGATGATCGGGCTGGATGTCACCCGGAAGGCGGTTCTTCCCTCCCGCGCACTGGCTGGCGGAGGGCCGTTTCGCCGTGCGCTCCGCGCCCTGGTCCGTCCCTATGTCCGGTATTCGAAATCCCGCCGCGGGGTGGACGAGGTGACCCTTCACGATCCCCTGGCGGTCGCGGCGGCGATGGAGCCCGATCTGGTCCAGTGCGTGCGTCGGCGTGTGGAGGTCGAGTGCGGGAGCGGCCCGGCCCGGGGGATGACGGTGGTGGATCTTCGGGCCGGGGCCGGGGTATCCCACAGCCGGGCGGACGGCGTGGAAGTTGCTCTTGAGGTGGACGAAAAGCGTTTAATCCGGTTTTTCCTCGAAAGGCTGAGGGCGTACCGTGGCTGGTCCTGACCGGGAGAAAAGAGCGCCGAGGGTCCTGGTCGCCGGGAGCGCCAACCTCGATATCGTCATACCGGTCAGCCGCCTTCCGGTGCCGGGAGAGACCGTCATCGGGGGCGATCGCCGAGAATACTGGGGAGGAAAGGGAGCCAACCAGGCCCTCGCCGCACTCCTGGCGGGCGCGGAGGTCCGCCTCGTCGCGGCGACCGGAAGGGACCGCCACGGCGCCGCCTACCGGAAATATCTGGCCGCGCGGGGAATCCAGCGGCGGGGCTTTTTCACGGTGCCGGCTCCGACCGGGACGGCCCTCATCGTCGTGGACAAGGAGGGGAGAAACCAGATCGCGGTGTCGCCGGGCGCGAATGCCTTGCTGACGCCCCGCCGGTTGAGCGCGAAAAAAAATGTGCTCGAATTCGGGGACGCCGTGCTGGCGCAGCTCGAGATTCCGCTCCCCTCTGTCGAAGCCGCATTCCGTTCGGCGAGGAGGCGGGGAGCGATTACGATTTTGAACCCGGCTCCCGCTCCGGGAGCGCTCCCGGCCAGGGTGTTCTCCCTGTCGGACATCATCGTTCCGAACGAGACCGAAGCCGCCGCCCTGGCGGGGAAGGCGCCGGCCCGGAGCGAGGCCGGCCTTTTTCGCCTGTGCCAGGCGCTCCGGAAAAAGGGGGCGAAATCCGTTGTCCTGACCGCGGGAGAGCGGGGCGCCCTGGTCATGGGGGAGGGTAGGAGCGCCTGGGTCCGCCCGCCGGGGGGCATCCGTCCGGTCGATACCACCGGAGCGGGGGACGCCTTTTCGGGGGCGCTCGCGGCCTCGCTGGCCGGGGAGAGCTCTATGCTCGATGCCGTCCGGTTCGCGGTGGCGGCGGGCTCGCTTTCGACTCTCAAAAGAGGGCCCCAGGATGGATTGCCCGGGCGGCGCGCCATCCGCGCCGCGGCGATAAGAGTTCGCATCGAAGCGATACCGCGCGGTTGACTTCGATATTCAACCCGCTTACGGTTCATACCTTGGATTAAAAGAGGTGGGCTTTTATAGACCCGCACCCGGTTACGAGTGCCGCGAGGAGAACCGTTCATGCCGATGGACTGGGATGAATTTAAGGCGAGAAAGCAGGGCGGAGGCATGGGAGCTCCGCAGATAAAGATTCCCGATTTCCGGATGCCGAACATGAAAATGTCCGGAGTGGTGATCGCGGGCGTGATTATTGTTCTATGGCTTCTTACGGGGATTTACAAAGTCGGTCCCGACGAGCAGGGCATCGTGCTCCGGTTCGGCAAAATCGTTGAAAAAACGTCGTCCGGATTGAATTACCACTGGCCGTTTCCGATCGAGGAGGCGTATACCCCCAAAGTCACCGAGGTGAAGCGGGTCGAGATCGGATTCAGGACCATCGATCCCGGCCCCCCGGCCCGGTATCAGGACCAGCCCAGTGAATCCCGGATGCTCACCGGGGACGAAAACATGGTGGACCTGGATGTCATTGTCCAGTACCGGATTAGGGATGCCGCGAAGTTTCTCTTCAATGTGCGCAACCCCGAGACCACCGTGGGCCATGCGGCCGAGGCGGCGATTCGGCAGGTGGTGGGCAGCAGGCCCATCGACGATG
>DNYS01000284.1 GCA_003506735.1 Nitrospinota bacterium | reverse complement strand
GTTCGGGCGACGGCGCCGGGCATGTTGGCGACGCAGTAGTGGATGACGCCGTCGATCTCGTAGGTGGGGTCCGCGTGGGTCGTGGGGTGGCAGGTCTCGATGCAACCGCCCTGGTCCACGGCGACGTCCACGATCACCGAACCCGGAAGCATCTCCTTGACGAGGCTGCGGGGAACAAGGATCGGGGCCCGCGCCCCCGGCACGAGCACGGCCCCGACGAGGAGATCGGCCTCCCGGACGGCCTCGCGGATCGTGAACCGGGTCGAGGCGATGGTCTTCACCCGGCCGCCGAAGATGTCGTCGAGATACTGGAGCCGGTTGTGGTCGATATCGAGAACGGTGACCCCTGCCCCGAGGCCGACGGCGATCTTGGCCGCGTTTTTGCCGACCATCCCCGCCCCAAGTATCACCACGTTTCCCCGGGGAACGCCGGGTGCCCCGGCCAGAAGAACGCCCCGGCCGCCCATCGTCTTTTCGAGAAAGCGGGCCCCTTCCTGCACGGCCATGCGCCCGGCAATTTCTCTCATCGGCCTTAGCAGGGGCAGGGCGCCGTCCTCCGTCCGGATGGTCTCAAAGGCGACGGCCTGAACGCGCTTTTGCAACAGGGCCCGAGCCAGTGGCTTCGAGGCGGCAAGATGAAGAAAGGCAAAAAGGATTAGCCCCTCGCGCATCCGGGAAAACTCGGGGCGAAGCGGCTCTTTCACCTTGACGATCATCCCGCTCCGCCGCCATACGGCATCCGCTCGCGCCACGATATTTGCGCCCACTGCGATATAGGCCCGATCCTCGATGCCGGCTCCGAACCCCGCCCCTTTTTGAATCAGGACGGTATGGCCCGCGGCTGAAATCGCCTCCACCGCCGCCGGAGCCAGGGCGATGCGGTGCTCGTCTTTTTTGATCTCCTTGGGAACCCCGACGATCATGGCGGACTCCCGGTCCCACCCTCCCCATCTCTTACGAGGAGAAATGTGCTCTTGGCCTCAGCCACGACGGCGTCGTCTTCGGCACGCAAGATTATTCCCTCGAGTATTGCGAGATTTCCTTTTTTCCTCACCTGGCGGCCATCCATCCGCAGGGGCGTTCCTACGGACAGCGGGTCGCGGTAGCAGATCTCGCATTTGGCCGTATAAGCCCGTATTCCATTGAGGAACAAACAGTTCGCCATGACGTCATCGAGCAGGCTGTAGAGGATTCCGCCATGTATGACACCGTCGTAGCCCTGGTGATCATGGGCGGGTGTGAACTCGGCGCGGCAGATATCGCCATCGAGGCGGAAGGAGATGTTCAGGCCAATTGGGTTATCCGGGCCGCAGACGAAACACCCGTTCGCATCGGGCCGCCCTTTTTCGGCTGACATGAGAATTCGACCTCCGGCGGAAATTCTTGAAATATGGGACGGCACCTTTTTCCCGCTGCAAAAAAAACGGGAGGGCCACCTCTGGCGGCCCTCCCGTATTTGTATCCCTTCGTCCGCGGCGCGTCTAGGTCGATTCTCCCCGGGCCGCGCGCTTCTGGCGGCGTATTTCATCGCGCGCCTCTTCGCGGCTCGTGTCCCGGTCCACCAGTTCGAGAATGGCCATCGGCGCGGCATCGCCGGGGCGCGGGGGCATTTGGATGATGCGTGTATAACCGCCGGGCCGTTCGGCGTAGCGGGGCCCAATGGTGTCCATGAGTTTTTGAACGGATGCGGGCGTCCGGAGGACCGCCGCCGCCTGGCGCCGCGCATGAAGGGTCCCGCGCTTGCCCAGGGTGATGATGCGCTCGACGTGACGGCGCACTTCCTTGGCCTTGGCCAGCGTGGTCCTCACCCGTTCCTCGTCAATCACCGAGGTGATGAGATTCCGGGTCATGGCCCTGCGGTGCTTGGAGCGGCGCCCCAGTTTTCTACCGGTCCAGCGATGCCTCATTCGACCTTCTCCCTATTCCTCTTCTCCGGTCAGGCCAAGCTCTTCGGGTGTCACCTTGAGCTGGGAAAAATCCATCCCGAAAGACAAACCCATGGTGTCCAGAATGTCCCGAATCTCGTTTAGGCTTTTCCGGCCGAAATTACGCGTCTTGAGCATTTCGGCTTCGGAGCGCTGAACCAAATCGGCCAGCGACCGGATGCGTGCGTTCTTCAGGCAATTGTAGCTCCGAACCGAGAGCTCGAGCTCATCCACGCTGCGGCGCAGATTCTCGATAAGCTTCTGGCGGCGTTCATCGACTTCGGGTACGGGCGGAGGCTCTTCCTCTTCGAAATTAATGAATACCCGAAGATTGTCGTTCAGAATTTTCGCCGCATGCGCGACGGTGTCCACCGGCGCGATCGTCCCATTGGTTTCCACTTCCAAAATCAGTTTATCGTAATCGGTCGCATCCCCCACGCGGGTCTTCTCCACCCGGAACGTGCACCGCCGGACGGGGGAGAAAACCGAATCCATGGGAATGAACTGGGGGCCAAAAGACATTTCCTCGGCGTTCCGCTCGGCCGGGACATAGCCCCTCCCCACTCGGGCGATGAGCTCCATGTCGAGGTCGGCCTCATCGTTCAACGTGGCGATGAGAACGTTCCGACTGAGGATCTTTACGCCCGAGGGCACTTCCAGATCCCCCGCCCTGAATTCGGTGGCCGAGCCGCTGTGGCGGTAGGTGACGCGCACGGGTTCGGTGGATTCCATCTGGATGACGACTTCCTTCAGATTCAAAATGATATCCGTCACGTCCTCCAGGACTCCGGGAATCGTGGAGAATTCGTGATAGACGCCCTCGATCCGCACCCCCGAAAACGCGGCACCGTTAAGGGAGGAAAGGACCACCCGTCGGAGCGCGTTGCCCAAAGTCATCCCATATCCGCGCTCAAGCGGCTCTGCGATAAAAATTCCGAAATTATCGCTCTGATTCTCTGTTTCTGATTCCAAGCTGACTGGCTTGACCAAATCCGCGTACAAAGTCATGTAAACTGCCCCTCCATTGGGCGACTTCGCCACCCGAACCTTCAAAGGCTGACGCACGGCCTCCGCAAGGTTCCGCGCGAGTTATTTGGAGTAAAGCTCGACAATCTGTTGAGCATCAATGTTGATTTTAATATCCGCCTGCGTGGGTATTTCGGCCACCCGCGCTTGCAGGTCCGTCAGATCAACATCGAGCCACTCGGGGATGCCCCGGGCTTTTCCCTTTTCGGCGCACTGAAGAATAATCTCCACCTTCCTGCTCTTCTCCTTAATCTGGACCACATCTCCTTTGCGGACCGAGAAGGACGGGCGATTAACTTTGCGGCCGTTCACCGTCACATGGTTATGAACGACCAATTGGCGCGCCTGTGCCCGCGAGTCGGCGAAACTGGACCGGTAAACGACGTTGTCCAGGCGAAGTTCCAGTAGGCGGAACAAGTTCTCGCCCTTGACGCCCTTCTTCCGGGCCGCTTCTCGGTAATAAATCCGGAACTGTTTTTCCAGAACGCCGTACACCCAGCGCGCTTTTTGCTTTTCGCGCAACTGCAGGCCGTACTCACTGACCTTGCCGCGCATCCTGGTGGCTCCGTGCTGGCCCGGCGGAAAACTGCGCTTATCGAACGAGCATTTATCGCCCAGGCAACGGTCGCCCTTGAGAAACAGCTTCATCCCTGCCCGGCGGCAGAGGCGGCATACGGAATCCTTGTATCGTGCCAATTCCTGCTTACCCCCTTATCTAGTTACGGCCTATACCCGGCGCCGTTTTCTGGGACGGCACCCGTTGTGCGGTATCGGCGTTACGTCCTTGATGAAAGTAATGGTGAATCCCACCGCCTGCAGGGCCCTGAGCGCGGATTCTCGCCCCGACCCAGGACCTTTTACAAATACTTCAAGGGATTTCATGCCATGTTCCTGCGCCTTCTGGCCGGCATCTTCCGCCGCCATCTGGGCNNGTTACGTCGCGAATCAGAGAAATTTCCAAACCCGCCGCAGCCAGCGCCCGGATGGCGGCTTCGCGCCCCCCGCCGGGTCCGCTAACGAAAATATCGACCGACGTTACGCCCATATCCAACGCTTTTTTCGCCACAGCGGCACCCGCCATTTGCGCGGCAAAGGGTGTTCCCTTACGCGATCCCTTAAATCCCTCCACCCCCGAGGAAGACCAGCAAACGATGTTCCCCGAGGCATCGGAGATGGAAATCATGGTGTTGTTGAAACTGGCCTTGACGTGC
>DNYS01000056.1:15543-15785 GCA_003506735.1 Nitrospinota bacterium | reverse complement strand
ACCAAATCAATCGCGAACATTGGCACCCGGGACTGGATGAACTGCTCGTTTCCACCGAAACTGCCCTCATGACTTAACATTCGGTCGGCTATGGAAAGTTTAAAATAAGTGGGTCCCATCGCTGGGGCCGATCGGCTTTTTTCGGGCTCAATATTCGGTGGCGGATTAGGACCAATAACGACCAACGCAATATCAACGCCCATCTCCTCGCGAACCCGGATGGCCAAATCCTCGGCAAAACT
>DNYS01000056.1:4273-15336 GCA_003506735.1 Nitrospinota bacterium | reverse complement strand
CAGAGAATTTTTCTTTTTGTCCAGTAGCTGAGCCACCTCCTCCTCCAAGGTCACCTCCCCAACGGCATACACGGCGAATCCCAGTAGATCACGAACCTTCCCGTCCAGCACATCGATCATTTCCTCGGCTTTTTCGACACTCTCCGCCCTCGCCGTGATTCGGACATCCACTTGGCCCGGATGCGCGAGGACGCCGATGCTCGGGTTTACGGATTCGCGGAACAGATCGCCGATTATCTGATCGACGCGGCTCTCGCCCAATCCGCAGGTCTTTAAAACGCGGGTCCGGATCACCTCGCCCAAATCGAATTTTTCCTGGATGATCGGGATCGCCCGCTCCCCGATGATGTAGCGCATCTCGTGCGGCACACCCGGCGCGACGATGATCAGCCCCTTCTCATCCTCGCAATAAAAACAGGGCGCCGTCCCTCTGGGATTTTCGATGACAGTGGCGCCCGCCGGGACAAACGCCTGCTGGCGGTTATTTTCGGTCATCTTAAACCCGCGCCGATTGAAATAAGCGTCGATGTAATCATAAAGATCTTGACGAAATTCCAGATCCACCCCCATCACCCGCGCCACACCCTGGCGCGTCATATCGTCAACCGTCGGACCAAGTCCCCCGGAGGTAATCACTACATGGCTCCGGTCGTGGGATTGGCCGATAGCGAATACAATCCGGTCCAAGTTATCGCCCACAATTGTCTTGAAATACATATTTACGCCGATGGCCTTGAGTTGATTGGCGATGAACGCACTGTTCGTATCGATGAGATCTCCCAGAAGCATCTCGGTACCGATGGCCACGATTTCCGCACGAATCGGTTCAGACATTTCCTCTTCCTTTTTGGGTAGAGTGAAAAACGAAAAGAGCGCGCATCATAGAAAAGTGTCAAAATTTGGACAATAACCGGAGATTATCGGTCCGAAATCGCCCTATGCCGCCTCCAGGCCCAGAATCCCCAAAACCTCTTCCACCAGGCCAATCTCGTAATCCGGTGAGACAGCATCCTCAGGCGGCTGCGCCCCCTTTGGATTCAACCAGGCACAGGACATACCCACGCTATGAGGACCCTCAACATCGGCCTCGAAATTATCCCCAACAAACAGAACATTCGCCGGTTTCGAATCGAGCATTTCCGCAATTCGCCTGTACAGAACCGGCGCGGGCTTTCGGTAGCCCGCCTCGCCGGAAATTAGCGTAGCGTCCAAATAATGCGTAATCCCCGTACGCCCTAATAGCCGGTGTGCCGCATCGGCATTATCGAAATTGCTCACCAGTCCAATCCGTAGCCCCCCATCCCGGAGCCGACCGAGCATTTCGAGGCGTTTGGGGCTGAATTCGGTCGAAGCGATAAGGCGTTCCATATGTGTTTCCATCGCGATCACGGCCGCCTCATCTCGGCACCCTGGCGGAATATCCTTCAGGCACATAACGAATTTCCCGAATCGTTCGCGCGAAGTTACCTCTCGATATTCGGGGTCTTTGTCCCGCTTCCCCCAGACTTCCTTCGAAGTCTCAACCCATAGCCGGTGGAACTCTTCATATGCTGGAAGCGAAAAATCCTTTCTCTTTAAAGCCTCGTAGGCAAAAATCGACGTTGTTCGCTCGGGCTTTCCGTTAATTTCGACAACCGGAAACAAATCGGCCCGAAAATCCACCAGGGTGTCGAACAAATCGAAAACGACCGCCCGAAAACGTGGCTCAGGCACTTTTCATCTCCTGCACCTGGCCCGGAATAACTTGCCTGGCATGGATGGGGTGACTCTGCCTGTCATATTACCATTCAAACAGATTTTCCCTCGGAGGGATACGGCAAAGGCATTCTCAATTAACCTTCGTATTGAGCGCCCATGTCCATCTTGCGGTAAGCGCCCCCGTAAAACAGGAGCGGTGGTCGAACGTCTTCTTCTAGAATGATCCTTGTCACCCGCCCTACGACGATCAAGTGATCCCCGCCAGGGAGTTCTTGGTGCGTCTCGCACTCCAGATTGGCCAGGCTTCCCGTCAAAATAGGTGCGCCATTTTCGCCCGGCTCATAAGGAATATCGACAAACTGATTTTCGGTGTCCCTTCCCTTTCCGGCAAACCAATCCGACGTGCTCTTTTGGTCCTCGGCGAGAAAATTGACGATGAATTTTTTCGCTCCCTGAATCACGTTCAAGAAACTGGCTTTGTAGTCCACGCATACAATGACAAGCGGCGGATCGAGAGAAAGCGAGGAAAAAGCATTGGCGGTCATCCCCCTTCGAACGCCGGAGTTATCCGCGGTCACAACCGTCACCCCGGTCGCGAATCTACCTAATGTCGTCCGAAATTCTTTAGGGTCCATATTCACCGATTAATCCCTTGCCTGGAAAATAATTCGTGAAATTTTCTATTTTTCCTTGAATCTTTCTGATGCATTTCTAGGAATTCAGAACCGCGACGACGCGGCAAGGAGAACCCGAACCGCCCCGAATCAAAAGCGGCATTCCAATATACAAAAACTCCTTGCCGACCACCTCTTCGATGTTCCGGAGATTTTCGGTGTTCGTCCGGCCAAGTTCCCTGCAAACGAGATGGCAGGGGTAATCCGGGCTGTGGGCCATATCCATGCTGGGGGCATCTGTCGCTACATTGAGTGCCCCACATTCGCCATACACATATTCCGCCGCTTCCCGCGTCCAGCCTGCGTAGTGGGTGGTGTAGGCAGCATTGGGAAAGTGGCGCTTGTAATGTCCGTAGGTGTAGCAAACCGTATCGCCCGGCTTGATCTCCAGCTTGTAGTGGTCAAGCCGCCTTTTGACGTCATCGACATCGATGTAGCTGTTGTCCTCGACATTTTCGAAATCTATAGCGATGCCGCGCGTATAGAAAAACTCGAACCCCATCTTGTCAATGTTCGGGGCATCCGGAGAAGGGTCCAGATGGCTGATGGAATCGACGTGCGTCGGGCCGTGTTCGCACACCTGGAGAACTCCGCAATAATAGCTCATCTCGCTTTTGAATCGACCGCTCGCGGCGCTCTCCTCGTGCGTCATGTTCGTCCACCGCCAGGTGTCCGGATGGCCGATAAAAACGGGCTGTCCCTGGTAAATCTCCTGCGAGAGATCCACCACTTCGTGATTCTTATAATTGGTCTTTTGCGCCATGCCCCTCTCCTTCGTTCAAACCTCATATATCAAAAAAAGCTTCTTATTAATCCATCCACATCCCGCCATTGACATTCAGAACGGCGCCATTTATATACGCCGCTCTGTCGCTCGCCAAAAAACAAACCGCATCCGCCACGTTTTCCGGGGCGCCAAACCGCGCGAGGGGAATTTGACGTTTCCACTCCTCTCCCCGAACCGCGAGCATGTCCCCAATCATTCTGGACTCGATGATTCCCGGCGCCACAGCGTTCACCCTCACTTTGGGGGCAAGCTCCAGCGCCAGCGTTCTGCCGAATCCGATAATCCCCGCCTTCGAAGCACAATAATGGGCATGAAGCGGACTCCCGCGCTGTGCGGCAATCGAGGCGAGATTCACGATGGCGCCGCCGGATTCCTGGTTGGCCATTGACGGTCCAACCGCCTTACACGTAACGAACACTCCCTTTAAGTTGACATTCAGGGTTTGGTCCCATTCTTCGAGGGACATCTCCTGGATATTTTTGTGCCGGTAAATGCCCGCGCAATTGACCAAAACGTCGATACCGCCCAGGCTCGTTTGAATTTCCCCAACAGCGCTCATCACCGCCTCAAGGTCGGTGACGTCAACGCACCTGGAGACCACCTCGGTGCCGCCGGAACCGAATTCCCGGCAGACCGCTTCCAGGGCCTCGGCATCGGAGTCGATCAACGCCAGCCTTGCGCCGCCGCCAGCAAATCGAGAGGCCGCCGCACGGCCGATATCTCCCGCGCCTCCCGTGATGAGAACCGCCTTGTTCTCAAATTCTCGCGCCATCCGCACCCTGCCGCCTGAGCCATCTTGAAGGGAAATGAAATCGGGAATTACTCCGGTAATTCATGTTAGAGGCGGCCCCTGGCCTTGTCAATGAACCGCCTACTGGCAATGTTTCCGCCTCTGGTCGAGGCCAAGTGGGCAAATTGACACCTGCTCGCTTCCTTCCATACGATGGCTTCAACCCTATTTACTAAACGGAGATAGCCGATCCGATGATTCACCCAAATTTCCACCCCGGCACCCGGTAGATTCATGCCCGGCGCCCCAAAAATTTCCGCCATTCTGCTGGTCGCGGGAAGGTCAACGCGTTTCGGCTCCAATAAACTACTCATGCCCCTGGGAGGGATGCCGGTGGTGCGCCGAGCCGCCCTTTCGCTGGTAGAATCCAAGGCCGCCGAGGTGATCGCCGTGACTGGACATCAGGCCGCCGAGGTCGAGCGGGCCATGGAAAACTTGAACCTCCGGCTGACCCACAACCCCGCCTTCGAATCGGGCCAGGCCACCAGCCTAATCGCGGGCTTGAATGAAGCCGCTGGCGACGCTGAAGGATATTTGTTCGCGCTCGGGGACCAGCCCCTGATCGGCCAATCGGTGATCGACCGTTTGATCGATGCCTTCGCCGCCTCCGGGGGGAAGGCGCTCGCCGCGGCCCCCTATTTCGAGGGTCGGCGGGGAAATCCGGTCCTCCTCTCCTCGGCGCTTCGGGAAGAGCTCGCCTCGCTGAAGGGAGACGAAGGAGCCCGGGGAATTTTGCGAACCCTCCAGGCCGAGTCCCCAGACCGCCTCGCTCCCGTGGAGGTGGATGGCGAGGAGATTTTCTGGGACCTCGATACGGCAGAGGATTTCGAAAAACTACAGTCCAAATTTAATGGCGCCGAATAATTCGATCTCAACCATGTGAGGAGAAACCCCATGATCGCTCCGTTCCAAATGGCCGCCGGCCCCCGCGTCCGCTTCGGCCGGGGGGAAGCAACCTTTACGGGCGAGGAAGCGAAGGCTCTGGGGATAAAGCGCCCTATGGTTCTGACCGATCCCGGGGTGGCTGCATCCGGCTCCCTCGATCCCATCATCTCCGGGCTCCAAAATTCCGGCCTGGAATATTTCCTCTACAACGAGGTCGAGGCCGATCCCTCGGATGAGAGCATGACCCGGGCGAAGGAGGCCTACGAGGCGAACGGCTGTGACGGACTCATCGCGGCCGGAGGAGGCAGCTCCATCGACACCGCCAAATCCGCCGGCGTGCTCATCGGAAACGGCGGAATAATTCACGACTATTTCGGCTTCGGGAATGTTCCCAAGCCGCCGCCGCCCATCATCACCGTGCCCACAACAGCAGGAACGGGGAGCGAGGTCACCTGCAGCGCCATCGTCACCGACACCGCCCGCCGGGTGAAAGCCGTCATGGCCAGCCCGATCATGTTCGCGCGGGTGGCAATCGTGGATCCCGGCCTGCTCGCCGGGCTTCCTGGCCCCATCGCGGCCGGAACGCTCATGGACACGCTGACCCACGCCATCGAATCGATGGGCTCCCCCAAGGCCAACCCCTGGTCTCGCACCCTTTGCCTTCAGGCCATCGCCCACATCGGAAAATATGCTCGGCGGTTCGCCGCTGCCCCCTCCGATCCCGAGTCGGCGGACCCGATTTCCATTTCATCCACATGGGCCGGGCACTGCTTCACCAATACGGGCCTGGGTATCGTTCACTCCCTGTCCCACCCCGTCGGCTCCTACCATCATGTCCATCACGGCACATCGAACGCCATCTTCTTGCCGCCGGTGATGCTCTTCAACCTCCAGGCTGTCCGGGAGGATTACGCACGGATCGCCCCCCTCCTTCAGCCCCCGGACGAGACCTCCCAAATCGACCCGGCCGACGAGGCAGCCCCCCAGGCGGCCATCCACAGTGTCCGGGCGCTGGTGAAAGACCTCGGTATCCCCGCCAACCTCCGGGAGGCGGGGGTCCCCGGCGATGCACACTTCGAAATCATGGCCAAGGACGCCGCCGAGAGCCCGCAGGTTGCGACCAATCCCGTCCATGCCACCGAAGAGGACATGCGCGCCCTGTTGCACGCGGCGATGGACGGATAAGAATAGCGATGCTCGCTCCTCCAGCCGGACTCCGGGGCCGATTCCCATGACCGGACCCATTTCTCCCGCCCTTTTCGCAGGAGCCTCGTCAGGATGCCGCTAGGAAACGTCGTAATCTCCCAAGAGGAAATCCGCCGGAGGACGGCGGCCCTCGCACGCGAGATCGAGACCGCTATCCCCGATGGGGACCTGCACGTCATCATCACCCTCAAGGGCGGCCTGTTTTTCGGCGCCGATCTGATTCGCGCCCTCCGCCGAGAGGTCACCCTCGGCTTCATCACCGCCTCGAGCTACGGCGGCGGGACCGAAAGCACCGGAAAAGTTCTCCTCAAAGCCAGCGACGTCGGAAAAATCACCGGGCGGCACGTCCTGATCGTCGAAGACATCATCGACACCGGAAGGACGCTCGAGGCGGTCGTCGGCGCCATCCGAGAACAGGCCCCCGCCTCGGTCCGCACAGCCGCTCTCATCGACAAACCCTCGCGCCACAAGGCGCCCATCGATGCCGATTTCATCGGCTTTCCGGTGGAGGATGTCTTCCTGGTCGGATACGGTCTCGACTACGCCGAAAAGTTTCGGGACCTTCCCGACATCCGCGCCTTCGAACTCTGACTCCGAAGCCCCAGGCGGCCCTCGAAAAAGTCCCGGGAAACTCCCTCAATTTTCCGAAACCGGGCGGGCGGATTCCAGCCGGGGCAACCTGCGCCCGGCGCGGGAGGAGGTGTTCCGCGAAAAGAACCCTACACGATTCGGGACGGAAGAAACCTACAGAATATTCGTGGAAATTCGGGGTGATTCGAGCGAGAAAGAAAAAATCAAAGCGGGAAAAGCACGCCGGCGGCCGGCCCGGGAGACGGGCCCACCCTCATTCCTTCATTCCTTCGCGAATGTTATGGATGGCCGTTTCGAATTCATCCTGCTTGTCTTCGGGCATTTTGAACCATAAGTCGGCGTTCCATGTAGCCGGGTCGTGTGAGAGATCCTCCTTCACCCAAACCACCGATACGTCGCAAGCAAATACCTTTTCCTCAATCCGGATGGCGCATTCGCATACGGTGCCCACCGTCGGTTCATCCGGAACGTTGACCATGAACCCGCCCATGCTCCCATCGTTCGGCCGCAGCCAATCATTCGCGAGCTCGGGGGCCTCGATCAAAACGGGCAGTTCGTGACGGGGAAAACTGCGCTGCTCTGGTCCAGAAGCCATCCGGCAACTCCCATATACATCGTTTTTGAAATCGGGCAAATTCGCGCAATCGATGCTTAGAGCATATACAAATGCCCCTCACTAAATCAACGGAGGTAATCCCCGGCGAGCGGAATCGGGGCAATCGCCGCCAAAACGCGCTAGCGGCTTGAAACGCCTTGTCTCTACGCTGTCCATTCCAGTGGAACCGGCCTGCATCCCCCTCCCCTGGCACGCCGGGCGGGTTGTCCGTATGATTCGAAAAAAGCTCCATTCTCCCCTTTCTGAGGAATCCCATGTCCAGCCCCTCCCAAGCCCATATCATCGAAGTCGGAACGCGCGACGGAATCCAGGCGGAAAAGCAGTTTGTCGAAACGGATCAGAAACTGCGGATGCTCGAACTTATCCTTGCGGCCGGAGTCCGGCGGGTCGAGGTGACCAGTTTCGTGAGGACAAGGCACGTTCCTCAGATGGCGGACGCCGAGGCGGTTCTGACGGGCATGGATCGCCCGCCGGGGGTGGAGGTGGAGGCGCTGGTGCCGAACATGCGGGGGATGGAGCGCGCGCTTGAATGCCGGCTCGACCGCGCTGTTTTATTCGTCGCGGCGAGCGAAGGATTCAACCTCAAAAACCTTCGCGCCGGCCGCGAGAAGATGATCGCCGCGGCGCGCGAGGCGGCCAAAGAAGCCCTCGGGGCGGGCCTGAAAATTCGCGGGGGAATCGTGACAGCGTTCGGCTGCCCCTACGAGGGCCGCGTCCCCATCGAGGCGGTGGAAAGGCTGGCGGGCGAATATGCCGACATGGGCTGCGACGAGGTGGGCCTCGCCGACACGGTGGGCATGACGAATCCTGTAGCGGTCCGGCAGATGGTGAAGCACATGGGTGCGAAATTCCCCGGCATCCGGTTCACCTTGCACTTTCACAACACGCGCGGCGCCGGGCTGGCCAATGTCTTGGCCGGATTCGAGGCGGGGGTGGACACCTTTGACGCCTCGTTCGGCGGAATGGGCGGATGTCCTTTCGCCCCCCGCGCAACGGGTAATATCGCGACCGAGGATACGGTGAACATGTTTCACGAGATGGGGATCGGGACAGGGATCGATCTTCTCAGGCTTCTCGAAGCGGTCGCCTACGCCGAATCGGTTTTCGACCGCCAGCTTCCGGGACAACTCCTTCACGCGGGCCTTCCCGACTGGGACATCTCAGCAGCCTGACGGGCCACCATTCAAGAAAATGACTTCGCGATCGGAAATCCGCACTTCGTGCGAAGGCCGGTTGGGTGCTTGTTTTTTTCGCGAATTACTGGAAGAGAGGCACGATATAGGTCTTGAAAATATAAACCGCTTTTCCAAATGACAATGCGAGCCAGACCAAAAACAACCCGCCGAAACTGATGAAAATCTTTCGGGCCAGCCCCGACCCTTCATTCATATGTTTACTAATCGCGGAATCGAGAATGTTCCAATGGTAATGGGGAACATTGCTCATGAATCGGTCCGAGGACGAGAACAAGCGAAAACGGAACATCGTTAACCACTCCCAGGATATCGATTCCACAACTCCATACCATTCCTAGCACAATTTGTCATGCGGATCGCGGCCCAAAACGATTTTTCCCAAATGCGTCCTTTCGATAATAGCTAGGGGTTTTCATTATTGTATTTTTCCCGCCTCCCGTTTCAGCCTTGACTTTAGGATTCTATTAACTCAGTGTGGAAAGTGTCTCAAGTATACAAAATTCATCATTCATATATATGGCAGGAGAACCGATGCCGGGTCCGATCGATGAACTGCGCAAACGCATAGAGGCGGCACAGGCCCATGGCGGCGAAGCCGCTAAAGAAAGGCAGCGTAAACAAGGGAAGCTGACGGCCCGCGAACGGCTGGATCTTCTTTTGGACCCGGGCTCATTCTCCGAAATCGGAATTTTCGTCGAGACCCGTTCCTCGGATTTCGGCATGAACGAAAAACGAATTTCGGGCGACGGCGTCGTCACCGGGAGCGGGACCGTCGGGGGCCAGCTCGTTTTCGTCGTATCACAGGACTTCGGAACGCTGGGCGGCTCCCTCGGTGAGATGCACGCATCGAAAATCGTCAAGGTGCAAGATCTCGCCCTCAAGGCGGGCTGCCCGATCATCCAGATTCTCGATTCGGGCGGCGCCCGAATCCAGGAGGGCGTTCTTTCCCTTCATGGCTATGCCCAGATATTCCAACGCAACACCGTTGCCTCGGGCGCCATCCCCCAGATATCGATCATCGCTGGACCCTGCGCCGGCGGGGCGGTCTATTCCCCGGCCATTACGGATTTCGTCTTCATGGTCGATGGGCTGAGCAAGATGTTCATCACCGGCCCGGACGTCATTAAGGCGGTCACGGGAGAAGAGGTCACCTTCGAGGAACTCGGCGGCGCGGCGGTGCACGGCGCCACAAGCGGGAACGCGCATTTTGTCGCCGCCGATGAGCGCGAATGCTTCGCGAGCGTTCGTAGGCTGCTCTCGTTCCTTCCCGGAAACAATCTGGACGATCCTCCGATGGCCGATTCAAGCGAGTGGCCACCGGAGGAAAACCCCGCGCTGAACGAAATTGTGCCCGTCGAAGCGACGCGGGGCTACGATGTGCGCGACGTGATCGGGAACGTCTTCGACCACGGGGATTTCATGGAGGTGCAGGCCGATTACGCGCTCAACATCGTGGTGGGCTTCGCCCGGCTGGGCGGGCGTCCGGTGGGCGTGACGGGCAACCAGCCGGTCCATCTGGCCGGCGTGCTCGACATCAACAGCTCCGACAAACTGGCGCGGTTCGTCCGATTCTGCGACGCCTACAACTTTCCCATATTCAATTTTGTCGATGTGCCGGGCTACCTTCCCGGCACCCAGCAGGAATACGGCGGCGTCATTCGCCACGGGGCCAAGGTCCTTTTTGCCTACAGCGAGGCCACCGTGCCCAAAATTGCGCTCATCCTCCGAAAAAGCTACGGGGGCGCCTATATCGCGATGAGCGGCTTCGGCCTGGGGTATGACCGTGTGCTGGCCTATCCCATGGCCGAGATTGCCGTGATGGGTCCGGACGGCGCGGCGAACATCATCTTCCGCCGCGAAATCGAGGCGGCCGCCGACCCCGAGGCGCTCAGGGAGGAGAGAATCGCGGAGTTCCGCGAAAAGTTTGCGACCCCCTACACCGCAGCCGTTCAAGGCCTCGTGGACGCCGTAATCGAACCCGCCCACACCCGGCGGGAGCTCATCCGGGCGCTGGAGATGACAGCCAACAAGCGCGAGGCGCGGCCCGAAAAAAAACACGGAAACATTCCACTCTAACGATCCGCCCCCGGCGGGAATGAGGATACCGGCTTGGCTCTGCTCGGCAGCGCAATTGAATTGACGGTCATCGGGATGGTGGTGGTTTTTCTCTCCCTGATTGGACTGATGTACATTATCAAAATTTTAAACCGCCTCTTTTCGGATAAACCCGTCCAGGAGGATGCTTCGGCAGCCTCCGGCCCGGCATCGGATATGGACGAGCTTCCCCTCGTCCTGGCCGCGGTGGCGGGATACTTCCTCGAAACGGAGCGGGCCGAGGTGTTCATCCCCGAAGTGCGGCGGAGCGGCGAATCGGGTTGGGCCCTCCGTGCGCGCGCCGGCAGTGCGTCTCCAAGGAGGCCGCGTTGAAGAAATTCAAGATCACGGTTGAAGATAAAACCTACGAAATCGCCGCGGAACGGGATGCGGCGGACCCCTCCCTGATGCGCATTTCCGTTGACGGGAAGGCCCACACCGTTCGGATCGAGGAGGAAGAGGCGCCGCAGCGGAGTTCCGGGCCGAGGCCCGCCGCCACGCCGCCCCCGCGATCCGGCGGAGGCGG
>DNYS01000056.1:371-4201 GCA_003506735.1 Nitrospinota bacterium | reverse complement strand
AATCATCGCCCAGCTCCCGGGAACGGTGCTCTCGGTCGATGTATCCGAGGGAGACTCGGTAAGCGCCGGGGACAAGGTGCTGGTTATCGAGGCGATGAAGATGGAGAACATCATCACCACCGAGGTGGGGGGGGCTGTGCTGGCCGTCCACGTCAAAGAAGGCGACAAGGTGGAAGCGGGCCAGGAATTGGTGGAGATCGCCTGATGGATTTGGTGGACGCCTCCCATGTGTTCGTCCGGGCCACCGGGTTCGCCCAACTCGCGCCGGGCGATGTGCTGATGTTCCTGATCTCATGCATTCTCTTGTATCTGGCCATCGGAAAGGGCTTCGAGCCTCTCCTGCTCCTTCCCATCGGGTTCGGCCTCCTTCTCTCCAACCTCCCGGGAACGGGAATCTTTGGCGAAGGGGGCCTGATTTACTACTTCCACTTCGGCATCAAAAAGGGAATTTTTCCCTCGCTCATTTTCATGGGCGTGGGCGCGCTGACCGATTTTGGCCCCCTGCTCGCCAACCCGAAGACGATTCTCCTGGGTGCGGCCGCCCAGTTCGGAATCTTCGCCACCCTTCTCGGGAGCATCTTCCTGGGCTTCACCCTTCCCCAGGCCGGAGCGATCGGGATCATCGGCGGGGCGGACGGTCCCACGGCCATTTATACGGCCGCGAAACTCGCCCCTGAACTGCTCGGGCCCATCGCCGTCGCGGCCTACAGCTACATGGCGCTCGTGCCCATCATCCAGCCGCCCATCATGCGCGCCCTCACGACCCAAGAAGAGCGCATGCGCGTTATGACCCAGCTCAAGGAAATCAAAAAACCCGTCCGGATCATGTTTCCGATTATCACGACCCTGGTGTCGGGCCTGCTGCTCCCATCGGCGGTCCCCCTCATCGGGATGCTGATGCTGGGCAACCTCTTCCGCGAAAGCGGGGTGGTGGCCCGGTTGCAGGACACATCCGAAAACGCGTTGCTCAACATGGTGACCATCTTTCTCGGCGTCGCGGTGGGCGCATCGATGACGGCGGAGAATTTCTTGAGGTGGGACACCATCGGAATCCTCGTTCTCGGCTTCATCGCCTTCAGCATCGGAACGGCGACGGGCGTTCTTTTCGGTAAGCTGATGGCGGCCTTCAGCCGGGACCCGATCAACCCGCTCATCGGCGCGGCCGGGGTGAGCGCGCTGCCGATGGCGGCGCGCGTGGTCCAGCGGGTGGGGGCCGAAGAGAATCCGCAGAATTTTCTTCTCATGCACGCGATGGGGCCGAACGTGGCCGGGGTCATCGGCTCCGCGATCGCCGCGGGCGTTCTGCTCTCGCTGATCAAACCATAGGGAGACAGAGGGGATGGCTGGAGCGCTCCAGGGCATCCGGGTGCTCGATCTGACGCGGATCCTTTCCGGGCCCTACTGCACCATGATGCTTGGGGACATGGGGGCCGACGTCATCAAGGTCGAAAATCCCGAGGGCGGGGACGACACCCGCGGCTGGGGCCCCCCCTTCCTGAACGGCGTCAGCACCTACTACATCTCCATCAACCGTAACAAGAAAAGTCTCACGCTCAACCTCAAGCACGAAAAGGGAAAGGAAATCCTCGCCGATCTCATCCGCCGAAGCGACGTGGTGGCCGAGAATTTTCGGCCGGGAACCCTCGATAAGCTCGGGTTCGCGTGGGAGGAGATCCAGCGCATCAATCCCCGGGCCATCCTCACCTCGGTCTCGGGCTTCGGACACACCGGCCCGCGCGCCAGCGAGCCGGGCTTCGATATCGTCATCCAGGGCGAAGGCGGGCTGATGAGCATCACCGGGGAGCCGGACGGCCCGCCCACCAAGGTGGGCGCCTCGGTCGCCGATATCGTGGCGGGGATGCTGGCCGCGCAGGGCACCATCCTGGCCCTCTATCACCGGGAAAAGACCGGCAGGGGCCAAAAGGTGGACATCAGCATGCTGGACGGCCAAGTGGCCCTGCTTACCTACCATGCCAACTCCTATTTCGCCACCGGAAATATCCCCCCCCGCCGGGGCAACAAACATCCCTCGATCACCCCGTATGAGACCTATACCTGCGCGGACGGCTACCTGAACCTGGGGGTGGGCAACGACAGCCTGTGGCAGCGCTTCTGCGATTCCATGGAGTTGTCCGAAATCAGGGACGACCCACGCTTCGCCGTCAACACCGACCGGGTGAAAAACCGAGAGGCCCTCGCCGGTTTGCTGGTTCCATTATTTGCGGACCTGAAGGTCGCCCCCACACTCGCTGCCCTGAAGGAGGCCGGAATCCCCTGCGGGCCGATCAACGACCTCTCCCAAGTATTTTCGGAACCCCAGGTCATCGCACGGGATATGGTATTGGACATGGATGTCCCCGAAGCCGGTCCCACGAAACTGACCGGCGTGCCCATCAAACTCTCCGAAACGCCCGGGGCGGTCGAGATCCCGCCACCCTCGCTTGGCCAGCATACCGAAGAAATACTGGACTCCCTTCTCGGAATCGGCGCATCGGCGCGCCGCGCCCTCAGGGACGGCGGGGTAATCTGAGGCACATCATGGAAATCCGGAAACTGCACATTGACAGGCCCAAGTCGCTCAGCCGGATGGTCGCCGAGGAGATCAAGGACGCCATTCTCAAGGGCGTTCTCCGGCCGGGGAACAAACTGGTGGAAACCGAACTCACGCGGTCGCTCGGCGTAAGCCGCACTCCGCTCAGGGAGGCGTTCCGAGAGTTGGCCGCCGAGGGCTATATCACCGTCATTCCCCACAAGGGCTCCTACGTCAGCACCATCAGCGAGGAAGAGGTTCTCGACCTGTATTCCATCACGAGCGTCCTCGAGGGACTGGCCACCCGACTGGCCACCCCCACCTTCCAAAAAGGCCCCGAGCGGGAAAATCTCCTCGCCCTCCACGAAGATCTCAAGGCCAAATGCCGGATAGGGGATGTGGATTCCTACTGGGCCTCGAACCGGAATTTTCATCAATTCATCGCGGAAAATTCCGGGAACGGGCGCCTCACTTCAATGATCGAAAACCTCCGCCGCCAGATTCTCAAGACGCGCGTGATCACCCTTCGCTATCCGGGGCGGCTGGAGGGCTCGATGACCGAACACGAGGAAATCCTCGAAGCCATTCTCTCGGGCCAGGAGGAAAAGGCCGAAATCCTGATTATCGAGCATATGAAAAAGCAGAGGCAGTTCGTCCTCGGACTCCTCCGCAACACGGCGGAAAACCCGCAAGAATCCCCGTGAGCCCCGGCGGCAAGGAGACTGCCCGCCGCAACCTGGACGATTTCACCCGCCGGGCGAGTCAGTTCGACAGGGAAGTTCGGGCCGAAGAGGCCGCGCTGCTCGCCGAGGCCATCAGCGGTTCCGGCTTCGGTCCCGGATGTGTCGCCGTCGATATGGGGGCCGGCGCAGGCGCCTCGGCGCGGCCCTTTCTGCAGGCGGGCGGGCGCGTCGTCGGCGTCGATCTCACCCCAGCCATGGCTCAAAAAGCGGTAAAACGGCTGGCCGAAGAGGGATTCGGAGGCCGCGCCCTGTTCACCGTTGCTCCGGCCGAGCGGCCGCCCATCCGCGAGGGCGCGGCGGACGCAACCCTTTGCCGGAATGTGTTTCATCATTTCGAGAATCCACGCGCCGTTCTCGGCGAAATGGCCCGCGCCGTCCGGCCGGGCGGCCATGTTTTCGTCATCGATTATTACGATCCTGAAGATGCGGCCCAGCGAAAAATCCTCAACCG
The DNA here is from genome assembly GCA_003506735.1 of Nitrospinota bacterium. Lineage (GTDB taxonomy): Bacteria > UBA8248 > UBA8248 > UBA8248 > UBA8248 > UBA8248. Next base: position 477 of record DNYS01000056.1, on the reverse strand, counting down.
GATTGAGTATCTCCGCGTGTCCTCCCATGTGCGCACCCTTTCGCTCGGCGAATTTCGGCAAATTTACGAGGCGGCCGAGCTCCACCTCTTGGATCCCGTGACGTTG
>DNYS01000056.1:0-202 GCA_003506735.1 Nitrospinota bacterium | reverse complement strand
CCTCGATGAGATGGAAAACCTGCGTGCCGCGGGCGGCGGCTGGTGGGAGGTCGAAGGCGAGGGCGGCGCCATGATGTTTACGAGAAAGCGGGTGATTTTGGTGGGGCGGAAGGAGTAAAAGACTTTCCGGCTTATCCTGCGAATTTTCCAGTTATTATTAACGACCCATTTTCCAATCTCTAAATCGCCGGTTTGATTTCCA
>DNYS01000029.1:29301-29796 GCA_003506735.1 Nitrospinota bacterium | reverse complement strand
AAACCCCCCCGCCGCCATTTTTGGATTCTCCGGGCTCAAATGCCCATCACCCCGCCGCCGCCCCCGGGGAAGGCGGCGCCGCTGATAAAACTGGCTCGCTCGCTCGCCAGAAAAACCGCCAGCGCCGCGAATTCCTCGGGCTGTCCGAGCCTTCCCATCGTGATATCCTGGACGACCTCGGCATAGACTTCCTCCTCGCTCCGGCCCTGATCTTTGGACATTTTTTCGATGCGCTCCCGCCAATGGGTGTCGAAGCGGCCCGGCACGATGGCGTTGACGAGAATCCCGTCGCCCACGAACTCCCCGGCAAGCGTTTTGGTGAAGCTGAGCAGGGCGGTCTTGGCCGCGTTGGCGAGGACGCGGCGCTGGCGCGGCTGCTTGGCGCTGACCGATCCGACGTTGATGATGCGCCCCCATTTTTTCTTTTGCATGTAAGGGATCACGAGTCGGCAGGCTTCCGAGGCGCCGATCAGGATGGTCCCGAAAATCACCGAC
>DNYS01000029.1:16383-29236 GCA_003506735.1 Nitrospinota bacterium | reverse complement strand
TTCAGATAGCGGGTCACCCCGGCGTTGTTCACCAGAATATCCACGGTGCCGAACCGCTCGGCCGTCTCCCGGACCAGGCGTTCGATATCCCCGGAAACGCTCATGTCCGCCCGGACGGCGAGGGCCTGCGCGCCGGGGGTCCGGGCCTGGATTTGATCGCGGGCCCGGCGGAGGGTCTCCTCCCCCCGGGCGCAAATCGTCACGTTGCATCCTTCCCTCATCAACTCCCCTGCCGTGGCGAGGCCGAGGCCCATGCTCGCGCCCGTCACGATTGCCGTCTTGCCTTCAAGTCCGAGTTCCATTGGATTCCTTTCCGCATGAATGACGAATGAATTCGGCGAATTCAATATTCGGCCCAATAAGCCGCAAGCTATCATGCCCGGCCGGCCGTTGCAGATCCGCCGATTCTATCGGAATGCGCCGCGCTCGGGGAGGGATTTCCTTCGGCCCGGCGAAGAAGGCTACGCCTGGAGGGTCAACTCCACCATGTATTTGTAGCGGTCTCCCCTGTGGCAGGTGCGGGAAAACCCCAAGGGTATGCCTTCGCGACTCTGGACGAAGGTCTCCACGTACATCACCGGCGAGGCGGTCCCTGTGGAAAGCTGGGCGGCGATCTCGCTGTCCGCTGTCCGGGCTTCGATGACCTGGCGAACTTCCCGAACAGGAAAACCCAGCCGTTTCTCGAAAATTTCCACCATGGTTTTCGAGTTGAGATCCTCCTTCGAAATTCTTTCGGCAACCGCCACCGGCAGATAGTTCATGATGTAGGAGTACGGTATCCCGTCCACGATTCTGAGCCTCCGGATCAGGGCGATATCGTCCCCCCCGGAAATTCTGAAAAACTCCGCCGTTGCCCTGGAGGCCGGAACTCTTTCACTCGAAAGAAGGGCGAGCATCCCCTGGATGCCGGTTGTGACATAATCCTCGATGAGGCCGATCGGCACAGGAAAGCGCAGGGGCGGTGGGCTATCCGCGACAAAGGTCCCGCGGCCGCGCTGCCGGGTGAGAAAACCATCCGCCTCCAGCAGGGCCAGCGCACGGCGAACGGGCGCGCGGCTGACCCCGAAGATATCGGCCAGTTCCACCTCATTGGGAAATTTCGCCCCGGGCGGAAATTCTCCTTCCCAGATTTTTCTCCGAATCAAGTTTGCGATCTGATGGTAATAGGGAACAAAATGGTCCGAAAGCGGATTCTGGGTGATGCGCAGGTTCATAGACGGTAACCCTAAATCGGTGGCACAAATAAAAATGTGCCCGCCTAAGGGAAGAATTGTCCCGGAAGCAGGAATTTTCTGATGAGAAGTGCAATTCGAGGAGAAACTATATCATATAAAGCAATAAAATATTTCAGTATAATAGATTATACCATTTACCATTACCGCAATTTCCACCAAATAATATGCGCCAACGCCGGATGATTCACCATGGAGCGTTGTGTTTTCAGGTATTATTCCCCTGCCAGCCGATGTTCATCACCGGAGGAGATTCGAAGTGCCGACTGAATATGCTTGGTTCATCCCCAGCGCAAGGGCCGGCGACGGACATAAAATCAACCTGCCCATCCTGGAGCGGGCACCCACCATCGAATACCTCTCCAAGGTCGCACGGGCCGCCGAGGAGACCGGTTTCGTCAACCTCCTCGTCCCCACCGGGGCCCATTGCCTCGACGCCTGGGTGACGGCCGCGGGCGTGGCCCAAAACTCGAACCGAATCAAGTTTTGCGTCGCCTTCCGCCCCGGCCTCACCAGCCCGGTCTTCGCCGCGCAAACCTGCAACACCCTCGATTGGACCACGAACGGCCGGGTGACGGTCAACGTCGTCACGGGCTCCTCGCCGGCGGATCAAATGCGCTACGGCGATCACCTCAAGCACGACGAGTGCTACGAGCGGACGATGGAGAATCTCGACATCATCAAGGCCATTTGGACGAGCAAGGAGCCGGTCACCTATAAGAGACCGCTGAAAAACTATTCTAGGAGGCATTCGGCAAGAGATATTCCCCCCAAAATCATATCATAATAGAAGCTTTTCTATATAATTTGCTACTATTGGATATTTTATCGGTCCGGAGAAGCTCACTTTGGGACTTTTTCAGCAGTTTCTATAAGGGAAAATTCTACGATATCCGGGATGCCTCCTTTTTCCCGGATTCCACCTCCAAACCTTTCCCGAAGGTATACATGGGCGGAAGCTCCGAGGCTGGGCGCAGGGTCGGGGCCGAACACTCCGACAGCCACATGATGTACGCCGTCGAGCTCGAAACCATCGCCGGCGATGTGGCGGACATGAAGCGGCGCGCCGCCGAGCTTGGCCGCGAAAACGAAATCAAGATGGGAATTCGGCTCCATGTGCTCTGCCGCGACACGAAAGAGGAGGCCCGGCGCGACGCCGATGCCCTCATCGAGGGGAGCGATATCGCCAACACCGGCACCTGGGCCGACATGAAGAACAACACCGAGAGCGTGGGGCAAATGCGCGTGAACGATCTCGCCGGGGGCAAATCGCTGTGGATCACGGACACGCTCTGGATGGGCGTCAACCGTGTCCGTGCCGGGGCGGGAGCCTCCCTTGTCGGCACGCCGGACATGATCGCCGCGGCCCTGAAGGAGTACGTCGAGGCGGGCGTGGAGGCCGAACGCTTCGGCCGCGACATCATGCCCCTGCTCAAGGACACCGATCCCACAACGATTGAAGAGCCGGCCTCCATTCTGGCATCTTGACGGAGCCGAATTCGTTCAACCACGGAAATCTGGATGTGTCCCGCCGCGGGCGCCAAATTTCCCTTCTTATCAGGGGGTATGAAACCAGCAATGAACAGCCTGACCCCGCGACTGTCTCCTGAAAGTCAAAAATGGGTCGATATCGCCGAAGAGTTGAGCCGCGAGAAATTCGCCCCGCGCGCGCAGATGATCGACCGAGAATCCTGTTTCCCGACCGAAAACTATAAAGACCTCGCCGAAGCCGGCCTTCTCGCCCTGTCCGTGCCCAAGGAATTCGGAGGCATCGGGGCCGACTCGCTCACCTATGTCACGGTCCTCTCGAAAATATCGAAAGGATGCGCCGCCACGGGGCTGACCTTCAACATGCACAGCGCCATCGTGGATTTCATGCTCCAGATCGCCAGCCCGGAGCAGATGGAGCGCTACTTTCGGGCCGTGGTGGAGGACAACGCCATCTTCGCCTCCATCACGAGCGAGCCGGGCTCCTCGTTCAGGGACAAGCTCGCCATACGAACCTCTATCCGCAAGGAAAACGGCGTGTACAGGCTCAACGGCAAAAAACATTTCTGCTCCCTTTCGACAGGCGCGACCCACTACTTCACTTGGAGCTTCATCGACGGCTCGAAGGACATTCATGAAGGCCTGCTCAACGTCATGGTACCGTCGGACCGCGAGGGCATCGAGATCATCGATGACTGGGACACCATCGGGATGCGGGGTACGGTCTCGAACTCCATCATGTTCCACAACGTGGAAGTCACCCCCGATGAGGTTATCGGCGAGCCGGGCAGCATCCTGGGCAAGGACATGAGCATATGGTCACTCGGCTATACCGCCGTTTACATCGGCATCGCCGAGGCGGCCTACGAATTCTGCATCGACTACGCGAAAAAGACCAAGTTCAAGGGGATGGAAAATTCCCTCGCCCACTCCGATCGGATTCAGCGGCAGATAGGCGAGATGTCCATGCTCATCGAAAACGCGCGCCGGGCCACCGAAAAACTCGGCATGCTCCGGGGAAACCTGAGCAAGATGGAGTTGACCTTCATCCTCAACCAGGCCAAATACCTGGCAACCGAGGCGGCGAAAGAACTCGCCGAGAGGGGAATCCGTCTGTGCGGCGGGCGGGGCCTTCTCCGTTCCTTTCCGCTCGAGCGCCACCTGCGCGACGCGATGGCGGGGCTGGTCATGCCACCCGCGAACGACCGATGCCTCGAAACGGTGGGCAAAATCGCCCTCGGCATCGACGCCAAGACGCTGGACTTCGAGTAGGAACGCCCGCCCCGCCGGAGGGGACCCGGGGGGAATTACGGCCTTCCCTTATTCCTCCGCCTCCTCGAGCAGGGGAACGATCGCCTCGCCGCCCAGGTTGAACAACGCATCGGCGATGCCCATGTTGGGCTCGAAACCGGATAGCCCTAATCGTATTCGGAATGGCGGAACTCCTGGAAAGCCACCTCGATTCCCGCCGCCTCAAACGGGGAGCGATCCAGGTACTCCCTCCCCGCGACACCGGACAGATAAACATCGGCGCCCGCCTCCCGGGCGATTTTGGCAGAAGGTCCGACCGGCTTCCCTCGGCTCCCATCTCGGAGGCGCGCAGGATTTTCTTCCCGCCCAGGCCCGATTTTTCCAGAAAATAACCGAGTATCGCGAAAAGAAAATCGCCGAGCGAATTGCCCGCGCTCTCGATCAACTCCCCGATTTCGGCCGCGTAGCGATCATAGTGGGGTCGGTGCCGGTAGGCCTGCTCCATCGTTCGCAGGTGCTTCCGCTGCCAGCCGGCCGCCTGGTTGATCTGCATCCCCCGGATGGACCGGCCCATGTGCCCCTTTATCAGGAGGGGGACGGTCAGCCATCGCACGCCCGAGCGGGTGCGAACCCGGTTGCGGTTGGCAAAAGCCGTTTTTTTCGAGCTGGACGGTATCGAGAAAGACGAAAACATCCGACCGCAGGATCTTGTGAAAGTAGCCAAGCCAGGGAAGGTAGGCGGGCTGGTGGATGGAGACGATCACCGGAGGCGTCTCCTTCAGGCGGAAGCCGGCTCCGGCCGGACCTCGAAATGAGGGTCCGAATGTCCGGCAAAATCCACCTCAAATCCCATATCGCGGATCATCCGGTGGGCGTCCTCCGCCGATTGGCCCGGCGTCGTGAGGTAGCCCGACACGAAAAGAGAGTTGGCGGGATAGAGCGCCATCGCCTGGTGTTCGCGGAGCTGGACCTCGCGCCCGCCGGCGACCCGAATCTCTGAGCGCGGATTGTAGAACCGCATCAGGCACAAAAGCCGCAGGCATTGAACCGGCCCCAGGGGGGGAATCCCCTCCAGCGGGGTGGCGGGAATGGCGTGGAGGAAATTGACAGGAATCGACTCGGGCGCCATCGCGCGGAGCGCCTCGCAAACATCGAGAATATCCTCCCGGCGCTCCCCCTGCCCGAAAATCACACCCGAGCAAAGCTCCAGCCCCGCCCTCCGGGCGGCGGCCAGCGTTTCCATCCGGTCTGCGTAGGTGTGGGTGGAGCAGATTTCGGGATAATACCCTTCGCCCGTGTTGAGGTTGTGATTGAGGCGGTCCACACCGGCATCCTTCAGGCGGCGGGCCTTCTTCTCGTCCAGCAACCCCAGCGAAAGACAGATGCTCAGGCCGGAGGTTTCCTTGATTTCCCGGACCGCCTCCACGAGATGGTCGATCTCAGCGTCGGTCGGCCCCCTGCCGCTGATCACCATGCAGTAGCGCCGCGAGCCGGCATCGATCGCCCGCCGGGCCCCCTCGGCCAGGCGCTCGCGGTCCAGAAGGCCGTATATTTCGACCTCCGCCTCCGAGACGGCCGACTGGGAGCAATACGAGCAATCCTCCGGGCACATCCCGCTTTTCGCGTTCATCAACTGGTGAATCTGAACCGAGCGCCCGAAATACCGGAGGCGAATTTGAAAAGCCCCGTCCAGCAGGACAAGCAGGTCCTCATCCGGAGAATCGAGAATCGCTTCCCCTTCCTCCTGCGAGAGGCCCTCGCCACCCATCACCCGGTCCGCCAACTCCCGATAGTCCATTCATCCCTCTTGGTTCGATTCACCGCAGGCACGCCTGATTCGGCTCCTACCATAGGGTCCGGGACGCGATTTCGCAACGGTGAAGCCGGATGCACCCTCTCGGGCGGGACACACGGGCACCACCCTCCCCATCTTGCCACCCCGCCCGGACCCTCATATGATGCGGTCCGGAATTCAGGACGCCTCCTCCTGGAACGAAAAATCCCCACCGCCGTCTCTCCGCGGGCCTCCAGCGGCGCCCGCGCGGGAGGAAGCGCCCTTCTTGCGGAGCGGAAATTGATGGCAGGCCCGGAGACTCTCGAAGGCGAATTAAAGGCCTCGGTGGAGGGAGAGGTCCGCTTCGACAACTATTCCCGGAAACTCTACAGCACGGACGCGAGCATGTACCGGATCGAGCCGGTGGGCGTCGTCCTTCCCCGCTCGGACGAGGATGTGCGGCGCACCCTCGAGATATCGGCCCGCCACCGGGCGGCCGTTCTTCCCCGGGGCGGGGGCACCAGCCTCGCCGGCCAGGCCATCGGCAAGGCCGTCGTCATCGACTTTTCGAAATACATGAACCGTGTGCTCGAACACAACCTCGAGGAGGAGTGGGCGCGGGTTCAGCCCGGCCTCGTCCAGGATCATTTCAACGACTACCTCCGGCCCCACGGATTCGTCTTCGGCCCCAACACCTCCACCAGCAGCCGGGCCACTCTCGGGGGCATGATCGGAAACAACTCCTCGGGCTCGGAATCGCTCGTCTACGGCAAAACCATCGATCACGTCATCGAGGTATCGGGATTTTTCTCGGGCGGAGAGCCGTTCGCCTTCGGGCCGCTTGACGAGGAGGCATTTCAGGAAAAACTCGCCGAACATTCGCGCACCGGGGAGATCTACCGCACTCTCCACCGCCTCGCCAATGAGCACCGCCAGGAGATCGAGGATCGCTACCCCAAGATCATGCGGCGCGTATCGGGATACAACCTCGATGAGCTGATCAAGGAGGGACCCTTTAATCTCGCCCAATTCATCGTCGGCTCAGAGGGCACCCTCGCCACCGTCACCGAGGCCAAGGTGAAAATCTGCCCTTGCCCGAATGCGCGGGGATCGCTGGTCATCCATTTCGATTCGGTCGAGCGGGCGCTGGCCGCGAGCGCCATGATACTGGCCCACAAGCCCGCCGCCCTCGAGATCATGGACCGCATCCTTCTCGGTTTGGCGCAGCAGAACATCGAGGCGAGGCGCTGGATGACCTCGTTCATGGAGGGCGACCCGGGCGCCACCCTCCAGGTCGTTTTCTTCGGCGAGGACGCGGACGGCGTCCGGGAGAAGGTCGAGGGCCTTCTCGCCGAGTTGGAGCGCGAAGAGATCGGCTACGCACGCATCCCCCTCCTCGACGCCGCCGGACAGGCCGCCGTATCGAACGTCCGCAAGGCCGGCCTGGGGTTCCTCCTCGGGGTCAAGGGAGATAAAAAACCCCTCGCCTTTATCGAGGACTGCGCGGTCTCGCCCGAAAACCTCCTCGGCTACTACCGGAAGCTGGATCAAATCATCCGCGCCCACGATACCCAGGGCTCCTACTATGGGCACTCCAGCGTCGGACTCATTCATATCCGCCCCTCGATCAACCCCAAGGTCGAATCCGAGATCAAAAAGATGGTCTCCATTCAGAAACAGACGGCGGACCTCGTGCTGGAATTCGGCGGCGCCATGAGCGGGGAACACGGGGACGGCCTGGCCCGGAGCCATCTGGTCCCCAAATTTTTCGGCCCCAAGCTCTACGAGGCCTTCCGCGAGGTCAAGCGCGCCTTCGACCCCGAAGGTCTCATGAACCCGGGAAAAATCGTGGACGGCGACCCGTTCACAAACAACCTGAGAATCAACCCGCAATACAAAACCGTCCCCATCCCCACCATCATGGACTTCTCGAAGGACGGCGGGTTCGCGCGCGCGGTCGAGATGTGCAACGGGGTGGGGGCCTGCCGGAAACGGGACGGGACGATGTGCCCCTCCTACCAGGCCACCCACGAGGAAGAACACTCGACCCGGGGCCGGACCAACGCCCTGCGCGAGGTCATCTCGCAGGGCCTCCCCGGCGAGGACATCGCCAGCAAGCGCCTCTACGAGGTGATGGATCTGTGCCTGGGCTGCAAGGGATGCAAGGCCGAATGCCCCTCCAGCGTGGACATGGCCAAGATCAAGGCCGAGGTGATGCAGGCCCACTGGGACCGCCACGGCGTCCCCGTCCGGGTTCGCCTCTTCGGGCGCATCGCCCGGATCAACCGGCTCAGCCGCCCCTTCGCCACCCTGGTCAACTGGACCTTCCGCAACGGATTCATCCGCTCGCTACTGGACCGCTTCCTGGGCGTGGACAAGCGGCGCACCCTCGCCCCGCTTGCGGCCGAGACGTTCGAGGAATGGTTCCGGGGCCGCTCGCGCCCCGCCTCGCCGGCAGCGCGCGGCAAGGTGCTGTTCATGAACGACACATTCACGAACTATAACTATCCCGAAATCGGCCGGGCCGCCGTCCGCGTTCTCGAAGCCGCCGGTTTCGAGGTGTCCCTCGCCGAGATGGGATGCTGCGGACGCCCCCAGATATCGAGCGGCCTCCTCCGCGAGGCGCGGGACATGGCCGCCGATAACCTGATGCGCCTCACGGGGGCGATCCGCGCGGGCCTTCCCATCGTTGGGGTGGAGCCGAGCTGTGTGTTGACCATGCGGGACGAGTATCCCGACCTCATCGTCGGCGATGACACGCGCCGGCTCGCCGATTCCGTTTTTCTGCTCGAGGAATTCCTTCTCCAACTCAAGGAAAAGGACGAGCTCGATCTGCGCTTTCGCGAGCGTTCCGGCAAGGCGCTGTTTCACGGCCATTGCCACCAGAAATCCCTCGTCGGGACAGGCCCCTCGCTCGAGGTCCTGGGCCTCATCCCCGGCCTGGAGACGGAGGAAATCCCCTCGGGCTGCTGCGGCATGGCGGGCTCGTTCGGCTACGAAAAAGAGCATTACGACATTTCGCTGACAATCGGAGAGCTGAAGCTGTTTCCAGCGGTCCGGGAAAGCGGCGGGGACGTGGACATCATCGCCAACGGCGCTTCCTGCCGCCAGCAGATCGCCCACGGCACCGGCCGCGGGACGCGGCACATCGCTGAGGTTCTGGCGGACGCGCTCCAGGATTAGGGCCAGACACCGCCCGCCCGGACAATCTCACCCCATCACCCGCGCCAGAATACGAATCCCCGCCGGAATCTCTTTTTCGTTCATTGAGGCAAATCCGAGAAGGAGCCCCGCCCGGGGGGGAGGCTTGAGGTAGTAGGGAAACGCCGAATAGATGCCGACCCCGGCCTCCGCCGCCCGTCCGATTAGGGGGTCCAGTCCCCGGCCCGGGACCCCGTTCAGCCAGACCAGCAGGTGAAGCCCCGCGTTCGCCCCCCAAACCTCGGTCCGGCCGCCCAGATGCGCCTCGAGCGCTTCGAGAAGAGCGGCCCTGCGGGAAGCGCTGCGCTGCCGCGAGCGGCGCAGGTGGCGCTCGTAATCTCCATCGGCGATGAAATCCGCCATCGCCTCCTGTTCAAGGACCGGGGTGTGCCGGTCGGCGAGCCATTTGGCGCGCTTGAACGGCTCCACCAGCGCGGGAGGGAGGACGAGGTAGCCGATGCGGAGGGCGGGGAACATCGTTTTCGAAAACGTGCCCATGTAAATGACCCGCCCGGAGCGGTCGAGTGCCTGAATCGCTTCGACGGGCCTGCCCCCATAGCGAAATTCACTGTCGTAGTCGTCCTCGATCACATAGGCCCCCGTTCGGCCGGCCCAGCCGAGCAGTTCCAAGCGGCGCGCCAGCGGCATAACGCCTCCGGTGGGAAACTGGTGCGAGGGGGTGACATAGGCCAGCTTCGCGCGAGCGGCGGCCCGTGGCGCGGCCGATAGGTCCAGGCCATCCGGCCCGGCGGGCGCCGGAATCAGCCGGGCCCCGGCGGCCAGAAAAACATACCGGGCGCCGAGGTAGTGTGGCTCTTCGATAAGAACGCCGTCTCCCGGATCGAGCAGCATCCGTGCGGTGAGGTCAAGCGCCTGCTGGGAGCCGCTGACGACGATGATCTGCCCGGGGGCGCTCTCGACCCCCCGGTGCCGGGAAAGATAGGCAGCGATGGCCTCCCGGAGGGGGCCGTATCCCTCCGGCGGTGCGTACTGCATGTCTTGCTGGGACATTCGCCGGAGACGTCCGCCCATCTTTTTCCGCCACAGGGTGTAGGGAAACCCATCGGCCGGGGGCAGGCCATACCGGAAATCGTAGCGAAGCCCCGCCAGACGCGAGGCCGGCAATTCGCCGGGTGCTTTGGCCGTACGCCGCCCGTAGGCCGAAAGGGGCGGCTGGGCCGGGGGCGCGGGACCGCCACGATCCCCCGCCCGCACCGGGGCCGACATGTCGTCCGGAAGCTCCGGGGCGACGTAGGTGCCCGATCCTTTCCGGGCGATGATGTAGCCCTCGGCCATAAGCTGATCGTAGGCGGTGAGGACGGAGTTGCGCGATACGCCCGCTTCGGCGGCAAGGTCCCGGCTGGACGGCAGGCGCGCCCCCGCTCCGAGGCCGCCCGAGAGGATCGCCTCGCGGATGGATTCGTAGATACTCGCGCGGATGCTTCCCCGCGCGGCGGCTTTGAGCAAGACCATGGAAACTCCCCCAGAAGTGGCACCCCATTTTTATCATGAACTGGACCTTTACCGGAGCCACTTTCGGAGTTATTTTGTGCCTGCCGAAGATGGCGAACCGGAAAACGGAAAAGGAGAATCCCGATGTGGAATGGAACGGTTGAGTCGGTGCACATCGCGCCCGAAGCCTCGGTCCCGATGGAAACCGTTCCCGAAGTGCGCGCCATACCCGGACGGGGCCTGGAGGGGGACCGCTATTTCAAGAAGATCGGATTCTTTTCCCGCAACGAGGGCCCCAAGCGCCAGGTGACGCTGTTCGAGACCGAAGTTCTGGAGACCATTCTCCGCGACAACAACAAGATCCTGGCTCCGAATGAGTGCCGCATGAACCTGATTACGCGTGGGGTGCCGCTCACCCACTTGGTCGGGAAAACTTTTCGGGCCGGGGAAGTCACCCTCCGCGGGGTCATGCTCAACGAGCCATGCAAGCACCTCCAGGAAGTCGTGGGAAAACCCATTCTTTCCTCCCTGATCCACCGCTGCGGCCTGTTCGCCGAGGTGCTCGAAGGGGGCGTCATCCGCCCCGGCGACAGCGTCGAAGAGGGCGCCTCCGCCGGTTAGCGCGGAAATCTCACGTCCCGGGCAGACAGGAGCCGGGATTTCCCCTAAAGTGGGCCCTCGCCGATTGATTCAATCCCCGCAGGATGCACCGCTCCGGAGAGACATGCCCATGAGTCAGGAACATTCCCCGGCCCCCGGCCGGGCTGCGTGGCCCTCTGCATGAGCACCTCGGAATGGGCTTTCACCGCCCTCATTCTTTTCTTGGGCGGTGTCGTCAAGGGAGGAATCGGATTCGGGCTCCCCGCCTTTTCGATTCCTTTCCTCTCCCTCATCCTCGGGCCGCGCGACGCGGTGGTGATGCTCTCGTTTTCCGTCGTGCTCACCAATATCGACAACGTGAGGCGCGATTTTTCCGAGTGGCGGAGCATCTCCCGGGTGCTCCCCTATTTCATCGTGGGGGGCGTATGCGTTCCGCTCGGGGTCATTTTCCTCCAGCGGGGCGACCCGGACCTGGTGCGCCTCGTCATCGGCCTGACCGTCTACCTTTACCTTGCCGTCCGGCGCTTCTTGCCGGAGATGGGCAGCCTCGGCGCGGGCGCCCGCCGGGGCATCGGAGCCGGGTGTGGCCTGCTGGCCGGATTCCTCGCCGGGATGGCCAACCTGCCGGGCCCCGTGAGCATCGTCTACTTCACCATGTTCCATTTCTCGAAAAATGCCTTTGTCTTTCTCATCAACGCCTTCAACACCCTCACCATCGGCGCTGCGGTGACCTCCTTTGCCCTGAGCGGGGAGTACACCCAAGCCGCTCTCTCCCGGGCGCTCATCGCAATTGCTCCGGTATTCCTGGGGTTTTGGGCCGGGATCCGGTTGCGCGAGAAACTCTCCCAGGAGATTTTCTTCCGGGTCGTACGGTGGGGCCTCTTCGGGGTCGCTAGCGTTCTCGTCCTGCGCTGGGTCTGGAAAATCTTTTCCTGAAATCCCGCTCCCCCCCTTTGGACGGGCGGGCCAAAGCGGTTATCCTGCCCCATCCCGAATAGCCGGCATGCCGGCCTTCCACGCATTTATCCCCTCGGCAAGGAGTCCCATCCATGAGCGATGACCACTATCCTCGATTTTCGGACGATGAGATGAACCGCCGCCACGCCCTCGCGCGAGGACTGATGGATAGCGAGGGCCTGGATGCCCTCCTCCTTTATGGATTCGGGGGGACCAACCGATCCGCCCAGGCCAACATGTTCTGGCTCTCCGCATACCGTGACTTCAACCAGGCCTACCTGATCTTCCCCAAGGGGGGGGATGCATCGCTATTTGTCGGCCTCTACAACCACCTCCACAACGCCAAGGTCCAGGCGATTTTCTCCGACGTGCGCCACGGCGCCTACGGGAACCCGGAGAAAATGGCGGACCAACTCGACGCGCTTGCCATCGGCGCGGGGCGGATTGGCCTGGTCGGCATCAACCCGCGCTTCAAGAACCTCATCCCCTTCGAGCATATGGACTACCTCAAGGAGCGGTTTCCCGAGGCCGATTGGATGGACGTATCGGCGAAATTCCGAGATCTCCGCATCGTGAAAAGCGCCGAGGAGATCGAATGGATCCGGGAAGGAGCGCGCCTGAGCGATCTCACGATGACGGCTTGCGAGGAGTTCGCCCGGCCGGGCATCCCGGAGATCGAGCTCGCCGGCCGGATGGCGGCCGCCTTCCGCGTCGAGGGCGGCGAGCAACAGACCCACTTCGTCACCGCAACGCCCATGGTGGACCCGCACACACCCCTGCCCTGGCAAAACCCCCGGCAGCGAAAACTCGAGGCCGGCGATATCCTCCTCACCGAGATCAGCGCAGCCTACTTCGGCTACGCGGGGCAGGGGCTCCGCCCCCTCCCCCTCGCGGCGGG
>DNYS01000029.1:14342-16249 GCA_003506735.1 Nitrospinota bacterium | reverse complement strand
GGCGCGGTTTTAAAATTTACGATTCCATTGCCCACGGGTTCGGCGTGGATCTCGTTCAGCCCTCCATCGGCATCCGGGGTTCGGGCTACGCCGCGCCGCCCGCGGATTTTTGCTACGAAGAAAATATGGTCATGGTGATTCAGCCCAACCCCATGGACGATGCGGGCCGCGGTCTCCAGATCGGAGACCTCGGCATCGTCACCCCGGATGGTTTCGAATCGCTCCATACCTACCCGATGGCGTTCCCGCGCTGCGGGTGAGAGGAGAGCAGATGGAGAATCTGAAATTGCGTTTGACCGGGTGAATCCGGCGAATTGAGGTCAAACGGCCTGAGGCCTCGCCAGGCTTCATCGGCGAATTCTCTTCCCACAGGGGCAATTCCTGCCAGTCCTCGCGCTCATTTCGCCTACTGCCACTCCCCCAGAGAGAGCGACCCCCCGCAACCAGAGATGAAAATGGGGCTGGGAGGGCACATATTTATGCCCCTTTCCCGTGGCCGTTCGTGCTAAAATAACCTCATCCATAAAGGTACATAGAAAATTCCGAATCAAATCAGTCCGTTGGGGCGCTTTTCCATTTTGGGGAGCGCGAATTTAGCATCGGCCTTTTTGTTGTCTAACCATGGGTTTGGAGGTCTATTGGCTGCTCCATCCCATTGGCGAGGTGGAAATTCGGCTCCATCACCGTCGGCAGTACTCTTTTGCTCCTTTTTGGATAGGAGGGTTCTAAAGATGAAAAAAGTATTGGGTATTGGCTTGGCCATGGCACTGGCCTTATCGCTTTCCTGGACCGCGAAAGCCCAGGCAGGCGGTGAGGTCACAATCGGCGTTGCCGTCTCCATGACGGGACGCTACGCCGAACCTGCGGGGCGGTTCGTGAACTCCTGGAAGATGTACACCGATTTGCAAAACAAAAAGGGCGGCTGGGCAGGCAAAAAGATCAACCTCGTCATCCTGGACGATAAATCGGACAAGCAGCAGAGCCTCAAGCTGTACGAGAAGCTGATCACCCAGGACCAGGTTGACCTCACCATGGGGCCCTACTCGAGCGGAATCACGGACGCCGTGGCGAACGTTCTCGAGCGCTACAAGTACCCGACGCTGGCGCCGGGCGCCTCCTCGGGCGTCATCTGGCAAAGGGGCCGGAAGTACCTGTTCAACCAAAACGCCGTCGCCCAGGACTATCAGAAGGGCTCGGCTCACATCGCCAGGGATCTCGGCATCAAGCGCATCGCCATCATCGGCGAGGACAGCCTCTTCCCCCGCCAGACCGCGGAAGGCCTAAGGGCCTGGGCGAAGAAGCTCGGCCTGAAAGTCGTCCTGGAGGAAAGCTATCCCAGAAAACAGCAGGACTTCACCGCTCTCCTTCAGAAGATCAAGTCCCGCCGCGTCGAGGCCCTCTTCACGAACAGCTACTTTGCCGACTCGACCGCCCAGCTTCGCGGCCTCCGCGAGCTCAACATCAACCTGAAGATGGTTTCCGGAACGGTGGGCCCGGGCCTTCCCAAATTCGCCAAACAGCTTGGCAATACGGCCGAATACGTTCTGGGCTTCAGCCAGTGGGAGCCCAAGCCCGAAATCCTGAAACGCCCGGGGATGCGGCCGTTTATCGCCGAATACGAGAAGCGCTACGGCATAAAGCCCAACTACCATGCCGGAATTTCCTACGCGGCGATGCAGATCACCGGAGCGGCCATCAAAAAAGCCGGCACCATCGATCGGAATCAGGTATGGAAAACGCTTCGCTCCATGAGCACCGTTACGTTCATCGGGCCGTGGAAGGTGGACAAGAACAATCTCAACAGCCATGAAGGCCTCACCTTCCAGATTCTGAACGGCAAGCGGTTGATCGTCTGGCCAAAGAAACTCGCCGAGGTGGACTACAAACTTCCGATGCCGAGTTGGAAA
>DNYS01000029.1:13441-14204 GCA_003506735.1 Nitrospinota bacterium | reverse complement strand
CACCGGGTCATGACCGCGGTTTACGGAACGCCCGCCCGCCATCCGGCGGAGAGAAACCGGATTCGGCGTTTCCGGCTGAAACGCCCGCCCCCGGCCGCCTAGATTGCCTCTCGTTATTCACCCCGCCTCTTTGGCCCTCCCCGGCAGGGTGAGGGAAATCGCGAACTCGATGACGAGGATGGCGGCGAGGAGTTGGAGGGCGGCATCGATTCCGAGCCAGTCGCCCAAGGCACCGGTCCCCGTGAGGGTGAGGCCCGAAACGAACCAATTGCCCCCCTGCATGATGCTTGCTGCGAGCGCCGGACGGTTCGGCATGAGTTCCTGGGCATAGGCCACACTCACGCCCATGGAGGCATGCATGAACACGCCCAGCGGAAGGATCAGCGCATACTGGAGTAGCCCTCCCGTCCCCAAAAAAACGAGGAGAAGAGGCGCCACCGCCAGCGCCGAGAAGACGATAACCCTTTTCCTGCCGATCCGGTCGGAGAGCCATCCGCCGACCACCCCTCCTGAGGCTCCAGCGACGAGAAACAGAGTGAGCGCCGTTCCTCCCTCCCAAAGGGTGTCCCCACGGGCCGAATAATAGAGGGGAAGAAAACCATAGAGGTTGATCGTCACGATGTTCCTGAGAATCATGATGAGATACAGCAGGGCCATGGGCCGCCACAGATCCCGGGCCAGGGGGGCGGGCGCCTCATCGGGCTGAGATTCTTCCTTCCGCTCCGCATCACGGGGCGCATACCGCATGAGAACCGCCACCGAG
>DNYS01000029.1:12866-13329 GCA_003506735.1 Nitrospinota bacterium | reverse complement strand
GCGATAAAGGGCCCCGCGGCGTGGCCCATTCGCCCGGAGGCGATGTAGGCGGAGACCACCAAGCCACGGCGGGCGGCGGAGATTTTTCCCGCCATGGCCGCAGCGGCCGGATGGTAGCAGGCGGAGAACAAGGCGCCGGTCGAGAGCATCGCCGCCAGGCTCCAGAAGCCCGTTGCGAAGCCGATCATGGTCCTCCCGATGCCGACGCCGATCGGGGTGGAGATCAGCCACCACCGGCTCGGGAAGCGATCGCTCAGCCAGCCGAACAACGGCTGGGGCATCGAGCCCGTGATGGAGCGGATGGACATGATGAGACCGATCGCGGTGAGACTGAGGCCGAACTCTTTCGCGATGAGGGGGGCGAGCGAAGCAAAGAAAGCACCCGACATATCGTTTACGGCATGGGAAAAAACGATGGCGGCGAATGCGACCTTCTGGAAACCCATGGCATCGCCGCTCGGCT
>DNYS01000029.1:0-12806 GCA_003506735.1 Nitrospinota bacterium | reverse complement strand
CCCCCCCGCACGGGCAACCCACCGGCGCCAACGGAAATCGGACGAATGCCGGAAAGCGGTTAGGAAAACAGATTAAGAGCGGCGGACGGCCTCGAAAATCGCCCGTTCGGCCCGCCGGCAGAAACCCGGAACGATGGCTCCGCGAGGAAGGAAAAGAATCGTAGAAAAAAGATCGGGGGGAATTCCCGAAATTCCGAGTGCGCCGATTTCCCGGATGCGTGCTCCCGCCATTAACACATTTCCGGCGGGGCGGGCTTCCGTGAAACCGGCCCAACCGAAGAATGGGCCGCCTTTGGGTCCCGGAAAGACGAAGGCAGGAGCGGGCACCGCCATCCGCGCTCCTGCCACCGGATATCTCCGGGATTTTCCGACGGGGGAACTCCTGCCCCGCCCTAGACGGCGCCGTAGGCCACCATGGCGTCCGCCACCTTGACGAATCCCGCGATATTGGCGCCCTTGACGTAATCGATATACCCGCCGCCCTCGTCGCCGTACTGCGCACATTTATCGTGAATTTCTTTCATGATGGTCTGGAGGCGGCCATCGACCTCCTCGCGCGACCAAGAAATGCGCAAGGAGTTTTGGCTCTGCTCGAGACCCGACACTGCAACGCCGCCGGCATTCGAGGCCTTGCTCGGTCCGTAAATGATCTTCCCGTTCGTGAAATGGTGGACGCCATCCAGCTCCGTCGGCATGTTCGCCCCCTCGGCAACGCCCATGACACCGTTGTCGATCAGCGCCTTGGCCTGATCCCTGGTAATTTCGTTCTGGGTGGCGCAGGGAAACGCCAGGTTGCACTTGACGTTCCAGGGCCGCTCGCCCTCGTGATACTCGCAACCGAATTTTTCGGCATAATCAGAAATCCGCCCGCGGCGGACCTCTTTCAATTCCTTCAGCCATTCGAGCTTCTCGTCCCTGATGCCATCGGGATCGTAAATGAACCCGCCCGAATCGGAGGCGGTCACTGCCTTGGCGCCTAGCTGGGTGAGTTTATCGATGGTGTATAGAGCGACGTTTCCCGACCCGGAGACAACGGCGCTTTTGCCTTCGAGGCTGTCCCCCTTGGCGGCCAGCATGTTCTGCATGAAGTAAACGCACCCGAAGCCAGTGGCCTCCGTGCGCACGAGACTGCCGCCGAAGGCTAGGCCCTTGCCCGTCAGGATTCCAGTGAACTGGTTGGATAGCCGCTTGTATTGGCCAAACATGTAGCTGATCTCCCGGGCCCCAACGCCGATATCGCCCGCCGGAACGTCCGTATTCTCGCCGATATGGCGGAACAACTCGATCATCAACGACTGGCAAAAGCGCATCACTTCCATGTCGCTCTTTCCTTTGGGATTAAAGTTCGAGCCGCCCTTGCCGCCCCCCATCGGAAGCGTCGTCAGGCTGTTTTTCAGAACCTGCTCGAAACCCAGGAATTTGAGAACGCTGAGCGTCACCGACGGATGGAAGCGCATGCCGCCCTTGTAGGGTCCGATCGAGTTGTTGAACTGGACCCGCCAGGCGCGGTTGACCCGGAAATTCCCCTCGTCATCCACCCAGGTGACGCGAAAGATGATGACCCGATCGGGCTCGGTCATGCGCTCTAAAACCTGCGCTTTCCGGTACTCGGGATGGTCCCGGGTAAACGGGATAATCGTGGTGGCCACTTCCTGAACGGCTTGGTGAAATTCCGGTTCACCCGGATTCCGCTTGATCAGGCCGCTCATGAATTTTTCGACTTCCGTTCCGGCTTCTGTTGGCATCGGATTTCCCTCATGGTGGTCATTCATCGGTTATCGGCTGAAACTTTCGCAAAGACTCCCAAAGACCCAAATATCGGAACATAGAGTCACGGATTATTGAGATTTTCCGGCATTCGCATCCGCGCGCTTGTACGTGCGGGAACCACCTTGCCGACATGGTAGTTGTGGCAAGTCAAGCAAGAATTCGAGGCCCCGACTCTTGTATGACAGGAGGCACAAACTTTTTTGGCAATCGGCCGGAAGTTACTGGTAAAGGTGGCCGGATTATCATCCTTGAATCCCTTGAGATAGTCCGCATTTGCGTTCAGGCGGTGGCAGGTAAGGCACCCTTTTTCATCCAAAAGACTGAAATGGGGAGTATGTTGATAGCGGATGAATTTCTTGACGTCCGAGGCGGATCTTCTCGCCCTCCAGTTCACCCGCCGGGCCTTTCCGCTCACCCGGTCGATACTGTGGCATTTCGCGCAGTATCCGGTGGCTTTCGGATCCGATAAAGCGGCGAACATGCCCTTCATGGCCTCCTTGGAGCCATCGCCGCCGGCGACCAGGTCCATCCAATCCTTGAGGAAGCGGTCCTCGTGCCCCGAAGGCCGGTAGTACACCGAGAAGTCCTGCACATACCATCCGCCGGCGACGCTGATATCCTCGGCGGACGGAAGCTCCTCCGGTTCCTCGTCCTTGGATTCAGATTCCTTTTCCTCGGGGTCCTTTTTTTTGCTCCCGGGTTTCTTCCCCTTCTTCCGCAAAGAGATCTCGGAGGAAAGACGAGGGAACCATTTCTTTTGGCTTGAACGGAGGACCCCGGCGGGAATTTGACCGCTGAGGCGGGAAAACTCGGCCGCGCTCAGCCGGCGCCTCAGGATATTCTCCAGCCGGGATTTAAGGGTTTTCTGGCCGTTGACCGCCAGGTCGAAAACAAGTCTCTTGATGGCCCATGCGAACTCCCCAGCGGCGGATTTAACGGCCGCATTGGCCTTGGAGAGATCGAGCAGATCGGCGCCCTTGAGGGAGGCCGCCGCCTTTCGAAATTTCGGATCCCCGGAGAGAAGGAAGCGCATAAAGGGGGGCAGTCCCTCTTCTTCGGCGTCTTGTGGCCAATGGCCGATATCGATTTTCGCCTCCTGGAGGCTTTCGGCGTCGAGCCCCGGCAGGGCGATAAAAGGAATTCCTTTCGATCCGGCGCTGCCCTCTCCGAGAATTTGTCCCTCGTGGCAGGCGGCGCAGGCTACCTTGAACGGACGGACCGTCATCAAGGTGCCGCTCGCGTCCGGAAGATGGCAACTTTTGCACGATTTGGGAGCGCGCTCCTTCATCTTTCCCGCAAAATGCTTGTTCAGATGACGGGAATGGTCAAAAACCAGCCGGGTTCTCCGGTCATAGGGAAAATTCGAAAACTCCGGGTGGTCCCTCTCGAAGCTGGTAAACCGGACCACATGACAAGACTGGCAGCGCAGGTTGTTCATGGCCGCGAGGTTGGCATTTCTTCCGCGGTGCTCCTGATGACATGTGGCGCAGGCGACAAACTTTCCCGGCTTGCGTTCGCCGTTCAGGCTCAGCATATCGGCCAAGTCCATTTCCACCGAAGCCGAATCAACCATCCCCTTTGCCTTGATGCTTTGACTAATTTGGATCAATTTTTTTTCGGAAAAGCTGTGAGGCATTCCGCTGCTGCCGCCGAAAATATGGCAGGAAAGACAAAGGCGGCTCTCCCCTTGTGGCGACCGCGTGGATACGAAAGCCGCCCGCATCCATTTCACCGGGCCACCCTTGAAGTCCGAGTGGCAATTCCCGCAGGATTGAGCGGTCTCCTGGTGTTGCGATGTCAGCCCGCCGGGTGAGATGAAATTCGGTCCCGAAGGTCCCGCGCTGAACATCAGGACGAGCCCGAGCACGAAAAAAGAGGCCCACTTGGCGACAGCGCCCCGTTTGGCCCTGACGCTCAAAACCGGCTGACACCGCGGGATGGCATTACAGCAGGTCCCATCCGGAAGGGGGCCGGCCAAACACCTTCCGCCGAATTCCTTCGCCCGCGAACATGCCCATCGGTCCTGATTCCTGATCGGAATGCATTCATGGGCCGCGATGCAATTCCCCTTGCCGTCCGGCCCGACATGACAAGATTTTCCATCGCGGGCCCAACCGCAGACCCACTTCTGGTTGGGCCGATCGTATTTGGACTGATCAAAACCGTAATGTTGAAGCCGGAAAATCATTGGGCACCAACCGAAAAAGCGTAAACGACCACCACATGAGCGGCCGTCAGGATCAACAGGCAATAGGTCAAAGGCACATGGCAAAACAGCCACCACTTGAGCATCGCCTGCAAGGCGTAGCGGTAATCTATCTGATCTTTGATCCGGATCAGTTCGGACAACTCGACGAGGATCGCCTGTTCTTTTTCGCTCAGATAGCGGAGGAGAACGCCAACTTCCCAAATCAAGGAATCGAGCGGACGGCTGGATTCCATATTATGAAGCCAGAAATTCCGTGGCCCCGAAAAATAAACGTGGAGCCGGTCGGAATAAAAATCCGCGAGGCTGGAGGATTTCGACTCTTCTACTGAGCGGACAATCAACTCTTCGGCTTTTTCTCGAACTTGGCGAATATAAACGGGAATCCTCTCGAATATCAGCTCTTCGCCGAATTTTCTGCTTTCGCTTTCCGTGCTCCCCAGGTGCGCCTGGTTATGCCGGGCGATTCGTGGAGGATATCTCTTCGATATCCACAAGCCCAGCACGCCGCTCAGGGCTGCCGCCAGATACAAAAGTGCAAGCAAGGATTCTAGAAAACCGTTCGGCACGCGGAATTCGACATGGATCATGAACAGGAAAAACGTGAACCAACCGACATAAATATGAAATTGCAGCCAGGCGGCAGACGAGCCTAGAGGCAGGAAGGGCAATTTTTTCCGCACATTATAGGCGGCCAAAAAAACCACCGCCGCCAGGAGGAACCCCCCGCTCAGGTACTGCGAGCGGGACAAGGTGACGGAATAGGCCTGAAATACAAACAAGGCGACAACCGAGGCAATGACAAGGGCCCAAAGGTTGAACAGGCGCCGGGCGGCAAATGAAATCACCTGTTGACCCAGTCCACCAGTTTATCCGTATCCCTCATATCCACCCGCTTTAAGGCATCGTGCGGGCAGGCGCGCTCACAGGCGGGACCGCCCAACTGATCCACGCAAAGGTCGCATTTGGTGGCCTTCGCCACGGGAACGTGCGTGCCTTGAGCCAAGATAAAGGCCCCGTTGTTGTCCCGGATGGTGGTCATGCGAATGTTGTCGTAGGGGCAACTGTTGGCGCAGGTGGCACATCCGATGCACGTGGCATCGTTGATCACGACCTGGCCCTTATGAGATTCCCGGTGAATCGCTCCGGTGGGGCAACCAATCATGCAAACCGGATCCACGCAATGCATACACGCATTGGCGACGATGAAATTCTGAAAACGCTTCCCGTGGCGGATGAACCGCGGGTTGTTGTCGTGCGCGGCCGCGCAGGCCCGGACGCAATCGTCGCACCGCGTGCAGCGTTCCATGTCGATGATCATCGTTGCCGTGCCGTTGATATAGCGGTTATCGACAAGAAATTCCATGAACCCGGTGGTGATTTCCTGGCCCGAGGTGTCGCCCTTCCAGGCCGATTGTTCGGTCCCGCGGGGGACGATCCGGGAGGGATACATGGACTCGGGATAGTTTGGCAAAACGTATTTTTCGATGATGGCGGTCGGAACGCGCAATATATCGATATACCCCAGCGCCCGCAGGCTGCTCTGAAGGGGAACCTTGTCCTCGAAACGGAAGTTGTGCGCGATTTCATCGAACCCGAACACCCCTCCCCGCCCGATATAACTGATGGTCCTTTGGCTAAAATCGACCCGCTCGGTCACGTGGGCGAATCCCGCCCGGATCATGATGAGCCCGTCGGCGTAATTTCCCTCCTCGGCGATCAGGGGTTCGAATTCGAACCGATCGGCGAGGGATTTTTTCGCCATCTCCTTGTAGGTGGAATGCCAGTCGAATTCTCCATAGGTCTCGAACAGGGTGTTATCGGCGACGATTTTAATATCTTCCTCGCTGAGGTTGCTGAAGGCAGGGGTCGCCATCAGCTGCACCATCAGGCTCCGCTCCCGGTAGAGGCGATCGACGTAATTTCGAAACTCCTCGTCCCGGCGGCGAATGTCGCGGAGGCCCTGCCAACGGATCTCCAGAAGAACGCAGTCCCCCTGGGCGACCACCGTGGCCGTCCTCGGGGTCCGGCCCAGAGCGGCGATTTCGCCGAACATGGTTCCCTCTTCGAGGGAAACCGTTTGATGCTTCTCCATCAGAACGGGCACATCCTGAAGGAATACCCGCGTATTCGCCCCCTCCCCGCGGATATTCGTCCCCGCGGATTTCCGCGAACTCATTACGTCGCGGATTTCGGCCAGGGACGAATTCGACCAAAGCTGCCTGAATGACTGGAAAAAACTCTTTTGCTCGGACCTCTGGCGGCCGAGGGTTTCGGTATCCATTCCATCGAGGACGACAAAAACCGTCCCCTCGAAAATCAGGAATGCGGAGTTTCCGTAATCCCCTTCGCGCACAACGATTTCCCCGTCGGAGTAGCGCATGATACGGGTGTCGTTCTTAATGATGTCGCGAAGAGAGGTTTTTGAGGGAAAATTAGACGGATCGATCTCATCGAATGGCGGTTTGGTCAACACCCAATCCACGTCCGCATCGGTCATGTCGAGACCGAACGGCTCGTCCCACCGTTGCGGCCTCTGAATGGCTACGGGAGTCTGTGCCATTGGCCCCTGTTTTCTACAATGGGAATTGGCCAGCTTATTTCGCGGGCTTTCCCTGATATTGATTCGGCTTGGGAATCAACGCATCCAAGGCCGCCCATTTGCTTCCATCGTAACCTGATGCCAGCTTTTGCGCCGCTTTTGAAATTTTATCCGCGGCCGCCACCAGCGCCTTTCCGTTGTTCAGTTTCAGCTTGACGCCCGCCGCTACATCGAGAATTTCCTTCACCTCGGGAGTGGGCACCAATTCGGCCACTTTCTTGAACGTCTCCATCGCGGATTTGGCCCGCCTCGCCATTTGGACGGCGTAGGTCGCCTTCTTGGTCGATTTGGCTACGCCCCTCAGGTTGTATTCCAGCTCCACCGCCTTGCCGACCAGGAAGAGCACGCGCTTTCTCTCGGGAGAAGCCTCGTCATTGCTCTTTTCCCCCGATGCGACGTAGTTGTGGCGAACCTCGCCCTGAGACCACGCGACCAGTTCAAATTTACTGCCAGGCGTATGTTTTCCCACGTTGACCAACTTCTCGAACGGTACGGTGTGGCACTGAAAACAATTGGACGCCAGGGCGTAAATATTGCTCGGCCGAATCATCCCCGCCGCCTTCAACTTCGCCAGCCGCTCCTTGCGGTGCCCCGCCGCTTCGGTTTTACTCGTCGCCTCTGCTCCACCGAAATTCTGATGAACATCCACCCAGTTTTTAGCGGGCGAGTGGCATGACTCGCAGGATACACCAGCGATGGGACGGGCCCTTTTGCCCTTCATCTTGGAGGTGAAGTGGCAGTTCATACAAAGACTTGCCCGCTTAATTCTCCGGATTTTCATTCTCTTGGCGATTCTTCTCGATTCTTTTCTTTGGGTCAGCTTCCGGAAACCCGAATAATGTTTCGTCTTTCCCCAAGACTCCGCGACCGCCTTATGGCATTCGCCGCAGTCTTTGGGGCCCACCACGAGCTTTGGATCCGGAGCCGCATCGGCCGCCAACGGCATCCATACAATCCCGAATGCAAATATCACCGAAAATACAACCCATCCCAGCCGGCTTCTAATGAACTCTATCAAAGGCATTGGACTATCCTTCTAGGCTTGAAAATAAACGGTTCATGAATGGTCTGGCATCGTCGTGTACATGCCAATTTCTTCGGTTTGGAAACATCGGCGATTCATTCCTCATGCATCCAGTGTCAGATCTCCGCTAGGACCCGAAATACAAGTCAGGCAGGTGCCTGTCTCGGGAGCGGTCCCGGGCTCATGAATGTAAGTCACCTGCCCCGATTTAATGGCCGTCACGCATGTTCCGCAATTTCCCGCCCGGCAACCCGAATCGATATTCACTCCGTTGGCCAGCGCGAAATCCAGAATCGAGCCGTCCGAGGTGTTCCAGGGCAAAGTTTTGTTGCTCTTTGCGAAAACAATCTTGTGCTTGGGTCCCGCATCCGCCCCCTCCTTCTTGGTTTCGGCAGGCGCCTTCTTCACGCTGGCGGGGCCAAAAGCCTCGAAGTAGACATGGTCATCGGGCACACCCCATTTCTTGAGTCCCTCGGTGAGAGACTTCATCATGGGCGGGGGGCCGCAGATATAAAAATCGTAGTTGTTCGAGGGCAGGACCCGCTTGAACAAATCGACGCTGACCCTCCCTTTATGCTGATAATCCTTTCCCTCCACATCGTTGTCGGAGGGATCGCTGTAGCACACGTTCAGGCGGATATTTTCATGCTCCAGGACCAGATTCTGGAGATGTTCCTTGAATATATGGTCACCCTGGTTCCGCACTCCGAGAAAAAACCAAACCTCGCGCTGCAATCCCGATTCGGCAATCGTGTTCAGCATGCTCAAAACCGGCGTGACGCCGATTCCGCCGCCGATAAGAACAACCGGGTTCTGCTGGGCCGTATCCAGAAAAAATTTTCCACTTGGCGCTTTTACATCGAGAATGTCGCCTTCCTGTAATTGATGGAAATAACTCGATGCCACACCCGGCGGGAGATCCGGATTATCCCTCGGAGGGGGAATCTTTTTGATGGAAACGCGGTAGTAATCCGTATGTCCCGGGCTATCGGACAGCGAATAGCACCGAATAACCTCTTTTGCGGCATCCCGGGCCTCTCCCCGGAAGTGCATGTTGAAGGTCAAATACTGTCCCGGCTTAAAGGCAGGCAGGGGTTTGCCGTCATGGGGAGCGAGATAGAACGAGCAAACGCCACCACCCTCGGCCACCTTTCGCTTGATCGTGAATTTTCTGAGTCCGGGCCAGGAAAACTCCAAGGACAGGACTTCCTTGATGACCCCTTTGGCGATATTGACCTGGGTCTTCAGAAGTTCGAGGGCAAGATTATGCTGCTCTCTTTCACGCGAATAGCGCCGAAAGGACGTTACCAGCAGGACCAAGACCTGCACCATGACCGCCGCGACGATCACCGCCCCGGCGGCCTGGAACACTGCGGGTGTCATGCGTTCCATGCCTCCCTTTTAGAGCCGCCTTTTGGTAAAAATCCCGCCCTTTCGGACAACCGACTCATAAATCTCAGGGGGGACGTGCCAAACTCCGCCGCCGACCGATCAGAACTGGTAGAGAATCTCCGTGCGCAGGCCAAATCCATTATCCCGATTTTCTTGAAAGGCGTAGAAACCGTCCACCTGCCATTGAATCCGGCGGCCAAACCGCTGCTGGTATTGGAATCCGATCCCGATGTCACTGTTGGAATCGTTGCTGGTATCGTATCGGCCCGCCATCTCGAGCGTCAGGTTCTTGCTGTGGGCATCCCAAAAAGCCTGATAGCCGATAGCGGCGCCGGCAACCTCATTGGCGGCGCCGCTGAGTTCGGAAAGATAGTTGCCCAGGCTCGCCGAGGCAAAAAGAATTCCTAACGTCGCCAGCGGCGCGCCGACCACGGGCTCCCGGCTGATCTGGGTAAAATTATCGATCGCCCAGAAAGGGTTGATATATACGTTGTCGTCCGAACCGTAGGGAGTAAAGTTAATCTCCACCGAAAGGAGGACGCCGGATCCGACACCGGACGTTTCCACGTCCTGGGCTTTCGAGCCGTTGACGCGAAACGTTACGCCAATCAGGCCAACGTGGGTCTCCGCCGAGACACCATAGTGATAAGAGCCGTCGTTGCCCTGGCCATCGTCCTTGACGTAGGCGCCGTCAAAATCCCACCGAACTTTGGGCATGTCCGCCGCTATGAAGAGGCCGAACAGCTGGGCATCCGGATCGGGCCTGTTCGTGTCGAGTTCGCCCCATCCATAAATGCCTGCGACCCGCAGGCTCGAAACCCCCGGCAGATGGAGGTTATTCCGGACAATTCCCACCGAGTCCACGATGTCGTTAATCATGAGTCCGCTTTGGAAATTGAGCTGCTGGCGGCCAACCGAAAAACCGTAGTCGATCGGCTTCATTCCCTTGGGGTCGAGCTTCGGGAAGATGCTTCCGAAGTCACCCTCGAAAAATAGGGTCCGGATATCCAGATTGGTTTCATCGGTGAATTTATTCTCCGGGCTGAATCCGTAGCGGGTGAAATTCGGGAAGCGGTTCCTATCCACGGGACGAAAACCGATGATGGCCTTTTCTGTCCCCGACAGCTGGAGGTTGGCATAGAGATCGAACCGGTTGGCCCACTCCGTGGTGCCGGGCCTAACACCATTGTCGAACGATTGAGTCGCCGAGCGGAGGGTTCCGAATATCCAGAGCCTGGGCTGGACGACCCAGCCCGACGGGAGTTCAACGCCGGGATTGAGGTTGCCCTGGTGAAGGAAAGGATCGCCGAATTCAAAAAGCAGGGGCGGGCGCTCGGGAACTCCCTTGTTAAACACATCCAGGAATTTTGTCGGCTTGTCGGAAAGCCTGCTGTTTCCCGTCGGATCTCCTAGATATTTTTTTGAAGCTGCGCTTGCGGACAATGCAAAGAAAAATACGATTACCATAGCCGAGGCGGCACCTGCCTTCCGGGCACATTTCCCACCCCACCGCCATTTCATATTTGACATATCAATACTTCCCTCCGCAAACGTATCTTATGAAAATTTATCACGAATTCATAATTCCGCTTCACGGCGAACGAGAAACGATTCAACCATCCAGCGCGAGGTTATTTTATTTTAAAGGTAATATTTTTTTCGTAAAGAATTTCATGCCCGGCGACAATCGCGTCCGCGATTGCCCGGGCACTCAGATTATAGTCGAAACCCACGCTTTGAACCGCCGCAATCAGATTTACCGGAACGGGCGCAGCTTTCAGTTGAATATTCGCCTTGTAGGGGCCCTTCCCGGTTAAGGTGCTGCCCTTGATTTTGTAGGTCGCCCAGCGGTGGCCGAGGGCCTCGATACTGTTGCGGTGGTTCCGTTCGGTCTCGGGTTCTCCCGTGAGAATCAGGGATTGTATCGTCGGCCGGACAATCGGCAACGAAGTGACCGGATAAGGAATCGGGATCACCGCAAACCGCTCACCGCCGCGCACGTTTACATGAACAAACTTCGATTGAAGGTTAAATAGCTGGGAATCCAACGGCAGTTCGCCGTTGTGTACATAGGCGGATTCCGCGTCTTGAAGGTCGCCGTTGGGGTCTAAGTGCCCCGACTTGAATATTACCTTCCCGTCGCGGTCTGTGACCGTCACGCGGAGCCAGACCAGGCGCTCTCCGCTAAAGCCCGTCGGCGTATTGTGCCCGTCGGTTTTGTTCACCACCTTCACCCTGAATCGAATCCCGTCCGTATTCGCCTGGAGGGTTTCGATTTTGGGCATGCCGTACCCATTACGGTACACTTCGAGCCGCTTCTCTCTGGCCCATTCCAGCTTCTTGAACTGATCGTTGAGGATTTCACGCGCATCGAAGCGGTCGTCAACCGACTCCCAGCGTTTGGGGAACTTGTGATTTTCAGCAACTTTGTCCTCGAATTTATCAGTCCCCCAGCCAGCCTTGTGGTCGAACTGGAGCCATTCCTCCAGGGTGGCCATCTGCTGGGCTTGAATGTTATGCGGGAAAATTCCGGGATGAATCGCCGAGTAATCGGGCCCGGCAAAGAAATGGTTGGTGATTTTTCGCGGCGCGGTAGGAACGCCGCCAACAACCGCGGCAGGCCCACGCTCATAGCCCGAGGGAATTCCCTGGACCTTGCCCATATGGCAATCCTGGCAGGTCACCCCCCGAGCCGCAGCCGGAGAGGTGCGGTACTCGCTGAACGCCTCCTCCAAGCGGAAGCCGTTGAACAAAGTCACATCGTGGCAGCCTCCGCAAAATGTAGGGGTTGAAATCGGGGGAAACAGCTTTACCTCTTTATGGATTTTCCGGCCCGGTTTGTTCGGATCGGTCACCACCCGGAACTTGTCGGGATTTTTCAGCACCCGGCTCAACTCCTTGTTGCCCATCGGGCCGTATATGGGCTGAAGAAGGTCCCCCTCGACCAACGCAAGGCGCCCGCTCGTTTTGTTATAGGGCAGGTTGATCCGGTGGCAGACCACGCAGGTGATGCCTTCCCGCGAGGTGGGGTGGCGCTTGAGGTTGGAAATCGAGGGAGGTTCGCCCAGGTTCGCGCCCACCTGGCTGTGACACCGAAAGCAGAAATCTCCCATGCTTCCGCTGGTCGCGGCGTTGAGAAAATTATTGATCGCCATGTAGGCGGGACTCAACTGGGAGTATGAATGCTGCGAAACCGACCATTCCCGGTAGTGTTTCGGATGGCATGAGCCGCACGTCGAGGCAGAGGGATACCGGCTCTCGGCAAATAGCGCCTCATGGGCCGTTTTGGCAGTGCCTTCTACAGTATCCTTCTTCTGAGCACCCTTTTTACTTTTTCCGGCATCCTTCGCAGGCTCCCCGGAGAGGAGGTCATCGTCCGACTTCTTCTTTTTTTTGTCCAACAACTGGGCGAGTCTCTGGAATGCCTGAATCCGCACGGCCTGGGAATGGGTAGTTCCCTCGATACCCGTATTTCCCGAAAAAACAGCCGTCGGCACTGCGAATCCAATTGGAATCACCCCGAGAAATATAAATAACCATTTGATGATTCCACCGTTCATTCCAATTGGCCCCATAACATTTCCTTTCTATTCAATCGGACAGCATCCCCCATCAATCTGCAAACGCCAGCCTATCATACAATTCGAGGTAGCAATAAATTCGGGTAATTTTGAGGTCTTGTAACTGTGATCCATAGAATTAAGTAACATTTGACTATAAAATTCAACCGCCCCAAGACTATTTTAACAAAAATGGAAGGGACAGTCGTTAGAATTCTGATAAATTTTATCCCACATTATGCAGCGAAACAG
>DNYS01000239.1:3659-5690 GCA_003506735.1 Nitrospinota bacterium | reverse complement strand
TGCGGGTGTGTGGTTAGATTGAAGGGCGGCTCCTGGTAACTATGCAGCCTCCTCCACTTTGAGTTTTCCGCCAATCCGCTCGTCATTGCGTTCAAGGGCGGCGCTAAGATGAGTGTGCCGGTGAGTTGTTCCGCCTCATCCCTTCAAAGCGTGATAGAACTCTGACTCGAAAGCATCAACCTGTATTACCTCATCGCGGATTTCATCGGCCGCCTCTATGCACCGGCGTTCCTGTGGGCTGATGATGCCGGCGGAAACGGCGTTGCCCAGCAGTTGATCTCTCTGGGTGCGGGCCAGTTTCCCGGCGCGCAACGCTTCGTTGATTTTTTCCTCGACCGGCCGTGCCGCGACGATTTTCTGAAGCGCCGCTTCCAGTCGCCCAAGGCCTTTCTCTTCCAAGGGCGGGACGTAGATTTCTGATGTCAGGCCAAGGCGCATCTCATTGCCGTCCAGTAAGCCCCGTGCGATCTGGGCACCCAGTGCGTCAGTCGGAGGCCGTAGCCGTGCCCCAAGTGGGAATATTAACATTCGCAATAACTGGGAAACTATTTGGTTCGGGAAGTTATCAAGGACACCGACCAGCGCCTCTTGAATCATCCATTCCGCATGAAGACAAGACCAGTGAAGCAAGGTTTGGTCACGATCCAACTGCCCTTCGTCATGAAATTTCTTGAGGGTGGCTGAGCCAAGGTACATCCACGCCAATACATCGGCAAACCGCCCGCTTATCTTTTCACGACGCTTCAGCTCTCCCCCTAAGATCGCCATTACTACATCTGAAACCAACGCAAAGGCAGCGCTGAAACGGGTGAACCTTTGAACATGCTGGACCATTGGGCCTCGCACTGGACTGCGTATGAGTCTTCCGCCGGTCAACCCGAGAAAAAATGCGCGCACCGCATTTTGAAACACAAAACCGATATGTCCGAAGAACGCACGATCGAAGAGAGCGATATTTTTTTCGGCAACGGCTTCCATCTCTGCATGCACGAAAGGATGGCACCGGATTACGCCTTGCCCATAGATTATCAAAGAGCGAGTGAGAATATTTGCCCCCTCCACCGTAATCCCGATTGGAATCGAGACAAAACTGCGCCCCAAAATGTTTCGAGGCCCACGGAAAATGGCAGCACCGGCACGGATATCCATGGCATCGGTCATTACGGTGCGCATGTTCTCCGTTAGATAGGCCTTAACAATAGCCGACAGCACAGCTGGTTTTTCGCCTGCATCGACTGCTGCACAGGTCAGTTCTCGCGCTGCATTCATAATATAGGTGTAACCACCGATTCGAGCTAAACGTTCTTCGACTCCCTCGAATCGCCCAATTGATAAATTGAATTGTTTGCGAACCGTACCGTAGGCGCCCGTGACCCGCGCCGCCAATTCGGCGGCTCCGACGGAGAGCGATGGCAGGGAGATTGCCCGGCCGGCGGCGAGGGACTCCATGAGCATACGCCAGCCCTGTCCGGCTCCGTCACGCCCCCCAATGATAAAATCAATAGGAACGAACACATCCTCACCAAAAATAGGTCCGATCTGGAAGGGCACACCCATGGGATCGTGGCGCTCGCCGATTTGGATCCCGGGGAGGTCGCGCGGAATCAGCGCACAAGTAATTCCCAGATCGGTCTCCCCGCCAAGCAATCCGTCCGGGTCGAACAGCCTGAACGCGAGACCGATCACGGTGGCGACGGGGGCAAGGGAGATATAGCGTTTACGCCAATTCAGGCGAATGCCGATGACCTCTTCTCCACGGAAAGTCCCTCGGCACACGACGCCCGTACTTTTGCCAGACGCCGCGTCGCTTCCGGCTTCCGATTCGGTGAGGGCAAAACACGGAATCTCCTCGCCGATCGCCAATCGGGGAAGATAATATTGTTTCTGATCATCTGTTCCGTAGTGGAGAATCAATTCCCCGGGCCCCAACGAATTCGGCACCATCACAGTGACGGCCGCCGCGACACTCCGGCTTGAGACCTTGGCAACGATACTGGAATGGGCAATCGCCGAGAAACCCAGGCCGCCGTA
>DNYS01000239.1:473-3608 GCA_003506735.1 Nitrospinota bacterium | reverse complement strand
TCCCACACCTCCTTCGGCAGGTCGCGATCTTGGGCGATCTGCCAATCATCGAGCATCCCGCAAAGCGTCTCGACGGGGCCCTCGATGAAGGCGCGTTCGCGTTCGGACAACGGCTGGACCTCGAAATCGAACAGCTTTTTCCAATTGGGGCGCCCCGAGAAGATCTCGCCGTCCCACCAGACGGTGCCGGCCTCCAGCGCGATACGCTCGGTGTCCCCCATGCGGGGAAGGATTCGTTCCATCAAGCGTAGGATGCGGCCGGAGATCAGGTTTCGCCTGAAGGCGGGAACGCCGAGAACGAGCGCAATGGCGGCGGCGACGAAGGCCACAACGTACATCTCCTGTGAGGCGAAGCCCGAGGAGAACCACGAAGCGAGGCTCAGGGTTGTGGCCGAAACAAACCCCCAATACACGTGCCCCGCATAAAGCAAGGCGACGAAAAGGAGCAAAGCGAGAATTAAGAAAGTGATTGTCATATAAGTCAGTTCCTCAAGGGTTTTCCGGTTTCGATCATATGCCGAATTCGCTCGAAGCTGGCCGGATACCGGGACAGGGCGGCCAAAGCCTTGCGCTCGAGGGCAAGGATATCGTCTTCGGACAGCGCTTCCGTGATGTCCGTCTCCCCGCCGCTCAAAACGTGCGCCAAGGCCTTGCCGACGACGACATCATGGGGCGTGGCTTGGCCGATTTTGCGGAATCCCTCCACGGCCATGCCGAGCGCCGCCGCGCCCGTTTTGCCCGGCAGCGAAATTTCTATCTTTTCGGGGGGCAGGTAGTTCTCCGCAAGGGCCAGGGCTCTGGCCTTGGCGTCGGCGAGAAGACGATCGCGGTTCATGGTCACGCCGTCGCTCGGATTCAGAAAAAGAAGATCTTTGCATTCCGCGGCGGACTTGGCCACCGTGGCGGTGCCCACGATCTCGAAAGCTTTTACAACCGGCGGCATGGGTCCGCCAGCATTCTTGGGATGACTCCTCCAGCGGAACAACATCTCCTTGCAGCCGCCCCAGGCCGGGACGATGCCGACGCCGACCTCGACTAGGCCGGCATAGGTTTCGCTATGTGCCTGAACGGCGTCGCAATGGAGGAGGATTTCGCAGCCGCCACCCAGGGCCATGTTCGATGGGGCGCCCACCACGGGAAAGGGGGCGTATTTGAGAGCCTTGTATGCGTTTTGCCCCTTTTTCGATAGGTATCGGATAAAGAACCAGAGCTTGAATTTGATTGCGTACATCAATAAACCGATGTTGGCGCCGACCGAAAAATTGGTGCCCTCGTTGTAGATGACCAAGGCTTTGAATCCCTCGCGCGTCCGCGCGATAGCTTTGTGGATCATGGACATGGTGCCGAGGTCCAGGGAGTTCATTTTGCTGTGGAACTCCAGGCACAATACGCCGTCGCCGATATCCCATAGACTCGCCGATCGGTTTCTGGCCAGCGGCCGGCTCTTCCGCTTGATATCGGAAAGCAAGAGCACGCCGGCGGGGCGCCGCACGTCCCGGTAACCTCCTTCGGTGCGGAAGTATTGAAGACGCCCCTCATGCACACGGTAGAAAGACTGGCCGCCCGTCGCTTCGAGCAACTTCGAAACAGGCATTCCATCCGCCACCAATCTTTCCGCGAACCAAGACGCACCCAGCTGGTCAATTAGCTCGAAGGGGCCGTATTTCCAGTTATAGCCCAGGCGCATGGCCGCATCGACGGCAGCGATATCATCGGCGATCCCGGGTACCAGATGGGCCGCGTAGCTCAAGACCCGGGACAACACCCGCCAGGCATATCGCCCGCCTTTGTCGGGGTGTTCGACGAGGGCCCGCAAACCACCTTTCTTGGCCGCTTCGACGCTTTGGAGTCTGGATTTCGAGGCGGGGGCATATTCGCCCGTTTGAAGGTGTATGGCTTCTTTCACCCTTTCGCCCGACGAAGTATTCAGACGGTAGAAGCCCCCCTTTCCCTTGCGGCCGGTATAACCGTCCGCGATCATTTTGTTGATGAGTTCGGGCTCGCGGTAGATCGCATGGAAAGGATCATCCTCGGGCAGGGACTCATGCATTCTTTTCAGCACGTGGGGCATGAGATCCAGGCCGACCATGTCGAGCAGGCCGAACACGCCGGTTTTGGGAATGCCCATGGGGCGGCCCGTCACCGAATCCGCTTCTTCGATGGCCAGGCCGGCGTCCATAGCTTCGACGACGCCGCACTGGAGCCAAAAAATGCCGATGCGGTTGGCGATAAAACCGGGGGTGTCCTTGCAATCGACGACAACTTTTCCGAGCGCCAGATCGGCGAAGCGGCGGATTGCCTCGAGCGCCCCGGGGCGGGTTTTCTCTCCGGCGACTAACTCCAAAAGCCGCATGTAGCGGGGCGGATTGAAAAAATGGGCAATCAGGAAATCCCGGGCGAAGGCCTCCGGCATCCCCCGGACGAGGGTTTCCAAGGGGATCGTTGAGGTGTTCGACGATACGACGGAGCCGGTTTTTCGCACACGCTCGATCTTTTCATAGGTGGCGTGCTTGATGTCTTCTCGCTCGGTGACCGCCTCGATGATCCAATCGCACTCGCCCAGAAGGCCGAGATGATCCTCCATGTTTCCGGTGGTGATGCGTTTCGCGTTTTCCTTGTGCATGAATGGGGGCGGGTCGGATTTGAGCAGTTTTTCGAGCGCCTGCTCGGCAATGACGCTACGGTTGTCGCTCCCCTCGGGGACGATATCAAGCAGGACAACCGGCGTGCCTGCGTTCGCGATGTGTGCCGCGATACGGGCCCCCATTACGCCGGCCCCGATGACCGCGGCCTTTTGGATCTCCGTCATCACACGGCCTCGAGAACGGTCGCAATGCCTTGGCCGCCGCCGATGCATTGGGTGGAGAGGGCGTAAGCGCCTCCTTCGCGCCTCAGGAGGGTGGTGGCCTTTCCTGTGATCCGTGTCCCAGTAGCGCCGAGCGGATGGCCTAACGCGATGGCGCCTCCATCAATGTTAATTCTGCCGGGGTCAAGCTGCAGCTCCTGGATGCAGGCGATTGACTGGGAGGCAAAAGCCTCGTTGAGTTCGACGATATCCATATCGCCGGCGGACAGGCCCGCTCGGCCCAGGGCCTTCCGGGTCGCGGCGACGGGGCCGATGCCCATGATTTCGGG
>DNYS01000239.1:0-229 GCA_003506735.1 Nitrospinota bacterium | reverse complement strand
CTCATGCGTTATGGGAACGATCTCCTCGTCGAATTTTCCCGCGGCTTGTGCCGCTGTCGCCTTCGCCTGGCTGTCTACGGCGAACGCCTCTTGCCGCTCACGCGGAATCCGGTATTTGACGGCGACGTTTTCCGCGGTGATGCCCATGGAGATATAGGCTTGCGGGCATTTTCCATAGAGGTCCGGGTGCGGCATCGGGTTGAATCCCGTCACGGGCACCCGCGTCATG
>DNYS01000197.1:22105-22278 GCA_003506735.1 Nitrospinota bacterium | reverse complement strand
AAGCTCGCCAACGCCATTCGCGCGGCGGGCCTCAAGCCCGGCGACACGGCCGGGGTGTTCCTTCCCCTCGTACCCGAGGCGGTTATTGTCATGTACGCCTGCTTCAAGACGGGGGTCGCGGTTCTCCCCGTCTTCTCGGGCTTTGGCCCCGAGGGGCTGGCCGAGCGCCTCGC
>DNYS01000197.1:19728-21894 GCA_003506735.1 Nitrospinota bacterium | reverse complement strand
ATCATGTACACCTCGGGCACGACCGGAAAACCCAAGGGCACCCGCTACTCCCATGCCGGCCTCCTCACCGGCCCCGGCCGCGAGCTTCGCTACTGCTTCGACATGCGCGAGGGCGACACCATGTATTGGGTCACCGACTTCGGGTGGGTGATGGCGCCCTACGAGCTGGTCGGCGCCCATTTCAGCGGGAACGCCTGCCTCCTCTACGAGAGCGTGCCCAACCATCCGAACCCCGACCGCCTCTGGCAAATCGTCTCGGACCACAAAGTCACCCACCTCGGGCTGTCGCCCACCGCCATCCGCGTCCTCATCGGCGCGGGGGACAAATGGGTGGAAAACCACGACCTGTCCTCCCTGCGCGTTTTGGGCTCGACAGGCGAGCCCTGGGACCCGGAATCCTACATGTGGTATTTCGAAAAAGTGGGCGGGAGCCGCTGCCCGATCATGAACATCTCGGGCGGCACCGAAATCGGCGCCTGCCTCCTCCAGCCGCTGCCGGTCATGGACCTCACCATCGGCACGGTGGGCGCGCCCGCCATGGGCACCGACACCGACGTTTTCGGCGAGGACGGCAAGCCCGTCCGGAACGAGGTCGGGCATCTGGTCCTGAAGCAGCCGATCCCCTCCCTGACGATGGGTTTTTTGAACGAGCCTGACCGGTACGTCGATACCTACTTCTCGCGCTGGGAGGGGGTCTGGTACCACGGCGACTGGGCCAAGGTGGACGAGGCCGGGCTCTGGTACCTCTACGGCCGCTCGGACGACACCCTCAAGATCGCCGGCAAGCGCGTGGGGCCCAGCGAGATCGAATCCGAGATTATCAAGCATCCCGGCGTCATCGAGGCCGCCGCCATCGGCACCCCCCACCCCATCAAGGGCGAGGGGATCACCTGCTTCGTCGTCATGGGGGACGGCTATCCGCCCACCGACGCCCTCCGTGAGGAGATCAAGGACCAGGCCGTCGAGTATCTTGGCAAAAGCCTCCGGCCCGACGAGGTGAAATTCGTCCAGGCCCTGCCCAAAACCCGCTCCGCCAAGATCGTCCGCGGCGCCATCAAAAAAGTGTATTTGGGGCAGGATATCGGGCACATGGATTTGAGCTCCTTGGAGAACCCGGATGTCCTGGATGCGATACGGGAGGCGGTTTAGGGAGGAGCTAATATAGGGTAAAAGAAAGGTCTATATGCCGCTGGGCAGTGAACCATCAGGCCCTTAATAAATTCAGGAGATTTATCATTGGCTCGGTTTTCGGAACGGATTGGCATCGTCGAGCCCAAACCGCTCGTCCAGATCGAAGGGATGACCCTGGAGTTGCGGAACTCGCTTTGGAATTTGATCTACGGACTCTACGAGAACCGACACAAAGATTACTGGAGGCAGGTCGCGCAGTTCATAGCTGAACACTTTCGGAAGGTGCCAGTCGACGAATTGCCATACCGAGATTACGAATGTCGCGACTGGGTAAAAGACTACTTCTTTAAACTTGAATGGCACGAGGTGTACGACCTCGTTGAGTTCATCGATAACAACCATATTATTATGACCCGCCAGAAACATTCACCCTACGAAGACCGTTACATTTACCATTCAGTAAAACCCGACCAAATCAAAAAAGCGGTTAACACGATCCTTCAAGGGGAGCTCACAGGGTTTCGGTTCATCTCTGGTACCCGGGTACCGATTTCGGACGAGGCCGAGGTCACAGAAGTCGAGGAAGCTACACCGCGCTCGAAAACTGTAGGCCTCTCGGGGACAACGAAACACATTCGCACCGCTCTTGAACTTTTCGGAAAGAAGCCGAACCCCGATTACCGGAATGCTACGAAAGAAGCCATAAGTGCAGTCGAATCGGCCGTAAAGCAACTTTCTGGGGCGAATTCGTCCGGCTTAGACGGAGCACTCGATGAGTTATCGCGCAAGACCAGCATCCACGGAGCACTTAAGTCCGCTTTTAAAAAGCTTTACGGGTACACGAGTGACGAAGACGGAATTAGACATGCAATCCTGGAGGAAAATGAAGTCGGGTTCGATGAGGCAAAATACATGATCGTCGCTTGTTCGGCGTTCGTGAACTTCCTCATTTCCAAGGCTGACGCTGCCGATTTACTCCCCTGACAAGATGTACCAATCTCCCTCACCCCGCCCCTCTCCCGGAGGGAGAGGGAG
>DNYS01000197.1:7775-19662 GCA_003506735.1 Nitrospinota bacterium | reverse complement strand
ACCTTTCTTCCAAGAAAGGTTCCGGGATGTTGATTCTTAAAGGATGGACACGATGAAAGCTCCCGAAGTCATCTGGCGTCCCTCGGACGATTTTCTCGAAAACTCCAACATCGCGCGGCTCGTGAAAAAACAGGGATTAGCCGGCTACCGGGAGCTATTGGACTGGTCGGTGGAGGACAGCCCGCGCTTTTGGAGCGCTGTCATGGAAGACATGGGCGTCGAATGGTACCGCCCCTTCGACCGGGTGCTCGACACGAGCGGCGGATTCCCGTGGGCGAAATGGTTCGTGGGCGGGGAGATCAACATCGTCCACAACTGCATCGACCGGCATCTGCAAGGCCCCAAAAAGGATCAGACCGCCCTCATCTGGGAGGGCGACGGCGGCGAGGTGCGCCGGTTCACCTATGCCGAGATGTCGGCGGAGGTATCGAAACTCGCCGGGGCCATGCGCGCGATGGGCATCAAACCCGGGGACGCGGCGGGCATCTTCATGCCCATGATCCCCGAGACGGTCTTCGCCATGTTCGCCTGCTTCAAGGTAGGGGCGGTGGCGATCCCGATTTTTTCGGGCTTTGGCCCCGAGGCCGTCGGCGAGCGGCTGGCCCACGCCGAGGCGCGGGTGGTATTCACCACGGATGGCGGCGAGCGGCGCGGCAAGGAGATTAGGGTCAAGCCCACGCTTGATGAGGCGCTGAACCGCGAGACGGCGGTGGAAAAAGTGGTCGTCTATCCTCGGACGGGCGCTTCGGTCCTCATGCGGGCGGGGCGGGACGTGACCTGGGCGGAGTTCACCGAAGGGCAATCCACCACCGCCGAGACCGAGCGCCTGCCCGCCGAAGCGCGCGCGCTCATCCTCTACACCTCGGGGACGACCGGGCGGCCCAAGGGGACGATTCACACCCACGGCGGCTCCATCGCGACGATTGCGAAAGAGGTCGGCTACTGCATGGACTACCGCGAGGGGGACGTTTTCTTCTGGGTGACCGACATCGGCTGGATGATGGGTCCCTGGGAGTTCATCGGGGTGCAGTTTTACGGCGGGACGTATTTCATCTTCGACGGCGCGCCGAACTGGCCCGAGCCCGACCGCCTCTGGCGGATGATCGCCGCGCACGGCATCACCTCGTTCGGCGTCTCGCCCACGGCCATCCGCCTCTTCGCTAGCGCGGGGGAGGGGTGGGTGAAAAAACACGACCTCGCCTCCCTGCGGATTCTCGGATCGACGGGCGAGCCCTGGGACCCGGAATCCTACATGTGGTACTTCGAAAAAGTGGGCGGCGGGCGCTGCCCGGTCATGAACATCTCGGGCGGGACCGAGCTGGCCGGATGCCTGCTCCAGCCCTATCCAATCGCAGAGCTGACGCCCTGCTCGCTCGGCGGCCCGGCGCTGGGGGTGGACACCGATGTATTCAACGAGGAGGGCAAGCCCGTGAAGGGCGAGATCGGCCACCTGGTCTGCAAGCAGCCCGTCCCCTCGATGACGAAAGGATTTCTGAACGAGGATGAGCGCTACATCGAGACCTACTTCTCCCGCTGGCCGGAGGTCTGGTATCACGGCGACTGGGCCCGGGTGGACGAGGACGGCCAGTGGTACCTTTTCGGCCGCTCGGACGACACCATCAACGTCGCCGGAAAGCGGGTGGGGCCCGCCGAGGTCGAGTCCGCCCTCATCGCGCACCCCGCGGTCGTCGAGGCGGCCACCATCGGCACGCCGCACCCCATCAAGGGGGAGGGGCTCACCTGCTTCGTCGTGCTGGGCGGGGATTACGAGCCTACCGACGCCCTTCGCGAGGAGCTCAAGGACGAGGCCGTGAAATACCTCGGCAAGAGCCTGCGGCCCGAGGAGGTGAAATTCGTCGAGGCGCTTCCCAAGACCCGCTCGGCCAAGATCGTGCGCGGCGCCATCAAGCGGATTTATCTGGGAGAGGACCCGGAGCGCATCGATACGAGTTCCATCGAGGTTCCCGAGATTCTTCTGGCCATCGCCAAGGCCTTGTAGCTCTCCGCTATGCGCCGTGCGCCGCCGCGCCGCCGCCGCGCCGCCGCCGCGCGCGTGAATTTACCCGGGCGGGTCGTCTCCGCGCGCATGGTTTCGCCGGAGAAGCGGAGTCCTCCCACGGCATCCATCCCGGGCAACCACCCACGGCACTCTTTCCGGGCAATCGCCGCCCATCGCGCGCCGCATGCCGGTACCATTATTTTACTTGTCCGAAATGATACCAGGCGGGATTTGTTGGTATGCTCATGGGGATCAAATCCCCGAGGGAAAAACCGATGAGAGCCGCCGACCTTCACATGACGCAGGAAATTCTCGGATACTCGCGCTTTCACTTCATCACCCTGCCCCAGGGCGCGGACGATCCGGCCCTCTCCGAGGCGCTGGATGCGCTGGGCAGGCGGATGGAGAACATGCACATCGTCGAAGGAGGCCCGGCCACTGAGGCTTTCCGCGGGGGGCGCTACCAATACCTCCGGGCGGAGAGGGGATTTTCTTCCGAGCGCGATATCGCCCACCCCGAAATGGCGCGCGCCGATGTTCTTATCCGCACCGAATGCGCCGATGCCGATCCGCTGGACCGCTACGAGGAGGGCCTTCGCCATGAGATCGAGAAACGGGAAGGCTCGGTGGAAACGCTGAGCGGAATCCAGAAGCCGCGCAGCTACACGAGCTACGCGATGACCCAGTTCGCCTACACCCTCGCCCTTCCGCCCGCCTCGGGCGCGGTCCTTCCGATCGGGGTGGTGACCCCCCAGAACAAGACCCGGGAATGGTGGAAAATGGATTGGATGCGCCGGGAGAGCTTTTTTCTGCCCCGCTATGACGATGAGGGCCGAATCACCGCGAGGGGCCACGCCCTGGCCTCCAAAGAGGGGGTTCCCGGCATCTACCGCCGCCTCGCCCACCATCCCGAAGGTTATGGCCTGAAGGAGGGCTACGACTTCGTGGGCTATTTCGAGTTCGCGGAAAACGATGCCGAAACCTTCCGCGCCGTCATGGCCGCCCTCCGGGACGAGGCGGACAATCCCGAGTGGGCCTACGTCCAAGAGGGGCCCGAATGGTGGGGCCGCCGGGTGGGCCTTGCCCGGGATCTTTGGAGAAAATAAAATCGGATCTATGCTATGTAATGCTAGGCTGGGAGTCTGGGACGGCAAGGAAAAACACAATTAATTCAGATGGTTGAACCTCATTTTTAATAGGAACCACAGATGCCTTTTCGGTACAAGACTTACGTCACCTATCACCACGACTTGGCCCAAGAAATCAAATCCGACGATGTCCGATACGTCCGGCAATTATTGGACTGGGAAATCCGGGACGAGGACCACATCGCCTTTGTCAACGCCATCGAAAAATTCGCGCTATTGAACGATGAGGCCAAGCAGCTTGAGTTGGTGCACGGAATCAAGGAGCGATTGGCGAATTCGACCAACCTTTTGCTGATCATGGAAACCACTGTCAAGGAGGAGACGCCCTGGGTGAAGTTTGAGGTCGAATGGGCGGTGGATCATTGCAAAATTCCGATCATCGCGGCCTACAAGGGCTATGACAACATTCTGGCGCCCGGCGACCTCGAGCATCACTGGCCCAATGCGCTGGACCTGAGAATCCGGAATGCCTCCGCCCAAGTGGTGCACGTTCCATTTCTAAAAGATCCGCTCCTGCGGGCGGTGGGTCAATTCGACCACAACAACCCGCCCAAGGGCAGCCTTCACTCATACTCCAAATGGGCCTACGAGCACTGGAAGCTGGTATAGCCCGCCCTCTCGCCGGGCTCCGGGCCGGCCGCCATTTCCCGCTCCCCCGGACCGGCCAACACGGCCCACACCGCCAGCGGCACTCTTATTGGCCTCTTCCTCCCGTCACCGCCTCTCGATGCCCCAACGAAAACGGCTGACAAGGATGGTGGCCGGAAGAAAGAGCAAATCGCAAAGAACGGCGAGCAGTATCGTCACGCCGGTAAAAAAGGAAAAATGCACGACCGGTATAAAATTACCGATGACGCCGACCCAAAATCCCCCCGCAAGGACGAGCGCCGCGGCCGCGATTGGCTTCCCGGCGATACGGATCGTCCGGCGAACGGCCTCCTCCTTCGTTTGCCCCTCTTCCCGGAGAAAGTGGAACGTATAGAGAAAGTGGATGGTGCCGTCCACCACCAGCCCCATCGAAACGCTCGAGATCATCGCGGCCGGAACGTTCAGCGGGATGCCCAGCCAGCCCATCAGCCCGAACACCGAGGCGATGGGGATCAAGTTGGGGATCACCGAGAGCGCCATCACCCGAATCGATCGGAACAAAACGCCGATCGTCGAGAGGACAAAAACCGCCGCCAATAGAAGCCCGGACACCTGCCTGGAGACCAAAACGGCGGACATATTGGCAAGGAGCAGGGTGTTCCCGGTCATTCGCAGCCACAGGCCGTCCCCCATCCGATCCCTGGCGAATTCCCGGATTCTATTGTGGAACGCCCGAAGCTCCGCCGTCCCGATGGATTTCATCCGGACAGCCACGCGGAGGCGCGTAAAATCATCGTTGATCCAGTGGCGGAGGCGGCGCCCCTTTGCCGATGAGGCCGCCGTGACCGCCGCGTAAAGAAGCTTTCCCTCCGCTCCGGGCGGGATGGGCGACCGCCCTCCCCCCGCGGGCCTGCCCGAAGCGTGAATGAGCCCGTCCACCACCGAAAAGGTTTTCGTCACCGCTGGATGGGACTCCAGAAAATCCTGAAGCGCACCCACTTTTTCGAGCGATGCCCGATCGCCCACCTTCCCGCCGCCCGCCGCGCCGATCATGATCTCGAGGGAGTTCACCCCTCCCATGTGATCATCGATGAACCGGGTCGCCCGGTAGAGGGGAGCGTCCGGGCGGAGGGTCCGGATGATGTCGGTGTCCACCACCAGGCGCGGCAGGCCGGACACCGCCACCGCCGACAAAAGCACCGCCGCGATCATCACGGCCGCCGGGCGGCCGCTCACAACCTCCATCGACCAATCGAGCGCCCGATCCAGAACGCCGCGCCCGGCCGGACTCCGGAAGCCGCCGCCCCGGCCGGCGATGAAAACGACGATGAGGGGAAAAACGCTTATCGAGAGCAGAAACGAAATCATCACCCCGGCCGCGGCAAACCAGGCGAAATCCTGAACGGCGGGAACGCCCAGCGCCGCCGTGGCCAGAAGACCCCCCGCCGTCGTCAGGGCCGACAAAAAACAGGGAGTCAGCACATTTCGGAGCGCGCTCCGGAGCGCCAGCCCGGGAGGCCGCCCATCGGCGGCGATCCGGGCGTAGTGGCTCAGGAAATGGATGATTCCGCCCAGGGAAACGATGATGACCACCGGCGAGATGAGGCTCGTCACCGTGTTGATCTCTTTTCCAAAGAGGGCGAACAGGCCCAGCGTCCACAAGAGAGCGCATCCGACAAGAAGCGTCGCGAGAAGGGCGGTGGGGGCGCTTCGAAACAGGGCGAAGATGAGAATGGCGATCAGGACGAACATGAGGGGAACGATTCGGCTCTGGTCCTCGCGGACATAGGCCGAGATATCGTTTTTCTCGACCGGGATTCCCGCGATGAAGACCTGCGCGCCGGGCGAGGCGGGGCCAGAAGAGAGGCCGCGAAGCGCCTTCACGATCCGCCCCCGGTAGGCGGGATCCCCATCGATGTGCTCGATCCAGACGATAATCGCAAACGAGCGGAAATCGGAGGATGCGAGAACGTCCGAATAGGCGGGGTCCTCAAGAAGGGTGCGCCGGGCCTCCTCCTCGTCGATCTTTTCCTCCGCCCCGCCCGAGGGCCGCAGCGGGCTCTGCACCATCCGGACGTTCGGAATTCGGCGGGCTTTTTCCGC
This sequence comes from Nitrospinota bacterium, assembly GCA_003506735.1. Taxonomy (GTDB): domain Bacteria; phylum UBA8248; class UBA8248; order UBA8248; family UBA8248; genus UBA8248. The sequence continues at coordinate 13,824 of DNYS01000197.1, read as the reverse complement.
GAAGGTTTCGATCCTCTCGAGTGCGGCTGAATCGGCGGGCGCCCTCAGGCGAAGGGCCCCGACGATAAATTCGTCACTCCCGAAAATTTCGCGGAACTCCTCCAGATACCGGAAGGCCGGATCGTCCCGGGGGAGCATTTTCTCGTTCGAGGAATCCACCCGCAGACCGAATACCTGCCACCCGAAGAAAACGGTCAAAAGCACGAAGGCCGCCAGCACCCAGCCGAATCTTCGTAGTAGAAAGGTTCCGAACATACAGGCCGACCTTTATTCCGGGCCCAGCGAATCTGGGGATGAAAAGATGGACGGAATTTCCTTGGCCGGGCTCGTTTGTAAATTCCGGCGTCATCCCTCCGGGCCGGAGGGGCGCCCCAGTCAATTCCTCGGGGACAGGAGAAAAGCGGAAACCAAAATATCAGGCCCGTCAACAGTTTCGAGAAAACCGGGCGGGGGGCGGAGGGGGGGCCGTCAAGGCCCGGGGCGGGATGGCGTTTCCCTCAATCCGGCCAGCAAATCAGGAGCTGCTCGATGCTGAAGCCGGGACCCATCGCCAGCAAAAGGCCGGTGTCCCCGCCCCGCACCTGGCCGGATTGGAGAATTTCATCGAGAATCATGAGAATCGTCGATGAAGACACGTTTCCGCACTCGCTGAGGACTTTCCGGGAAAAGTACAGAGCCTCGTTCGTCACCCCGAGTTCGTCCCGGTAGACTTCGAGTATCCGCTTGCCGCCCGGATGAAGGAGCAGATGGTCGATCCCCTCGAGGGAAAGCTCGTTTTCCGCCAGAAACTCTTCCACGGTGGGCCGCACCCGCTCCTTCACGGCCTGGGGGATATTCTTCGAAAGAATGATCTGAAACCCCTTTTCGCCGAGCCTGAATCCCATCAACCCGGTCGAATCCGGCAAGGTGGTCGTCCGCGAGTCTACGATCTCGGGCCGGCCGTTTTCGGGCCGCCCGCTCAAGACCGCGGCGGCGGCGCCATCGCCGAAGATCGCCAACGAAACGATATTGTCCAACGAAAGATCGTCGAACTGAAAGGTCAGGGTGGGAAGTTCGACCGACACCAGAAGAACCCGGTGATCGGGAAATCCGAGAAGGTACTCCCGCGCCCTGGAGAGCCCGGCCGCGCCCGCCGCGCAGCCCAACTCGGTGATCGGAAGCCGCTTCGTCGCGGCGCCCATTCCGAGCTCGTCGATGAGATAGGCGTCCACCGAGGGGATCATGAAGCCCGTGCAGGAAACCGAGATGATCATGTCGATATCGCCGGGCGCCAGGCCCGCCGCCTCGATCGCCATCCGGCTCACCTTTGCGCCCAGGCGGATTATGTTCTCCTCGTATAGGCGGTTGCTTTCGGTCAGGGATTTGGGGCGGAATACTTCTTCGATGGGGAGAACCGACGAGCGCAGGTCCACCTCGGCGTTGCGGCACATCCGGACGGCGGTCTCCGGATTTCTTCCCGTCCCCGAGAGCCAGTCCGAAATCCAGGGTTCGGCGGCCGACTGGGGATACTTGTATTCGGCCAGCGTTTTTGCGGTGGAGAGCACAACGGCCATGCATCGATTCCTTTCAATGAATTTTTAAGCCAGGAAAATTCCGGCGAAACCGGCGCCCCGGCCACTATCCTCTAACTGCGCGCTGTTTCATACTCCCGCGATAATAACGATATACGGCACGGGGACTTGTCGCGGGCTTCCGCGCCCCTTATCCTTCTGGCATCCCCGGTCCGGGCCTCGGCGCGCGTTCCCGGCCGGGGCCATCCGTAGCGACTTTCGCAAGCCGATTTTCAGGACTCTTTCGTGAATCTTACCACCTTCGAACTAGCGGCCATCGCCCTGGGGGCGTTCGGGACCGGATTCTTCAAGTCCACCTTCAGCATGGCGATCGGCCTGGTCCTCGTGCCGGTCATGCTCCTCTTCTGGCCCACGCGGTTCATCATCGGAACCATCGCAATCCACATGCTGATTTCGGACTATGCCGTTATCCACCGGTTTTGGAAGCAGTGGGAATGGAACCTAGCCAAATTGGTGATTCCCGGCTTCTATGCCGGCATCGTCGCCGGAACGAGCATCCTCGTGAATCTTCCCGACTTCTGGATTCGAAAATCCATCGGCGCCTCCTGCCTGGTTTTCATCCTCACCCGGACCTGGTCGGAGATCAAAGGCGCCCTTCCCGCCCTTCGGATCGGCCGCCGCGCCGGATTCGCCATCGGCCTCGGGGGCGGCATCGTGAGCGCCATCACCCATACGGGGGGCACGGTGCTGACCCTCTACCTGCTCAGCCAGGGGGTGCAAAAAGTTCAGCTCGTCTCGACCATCATCGTCACCTGGATTCTCGTGAACCCGCTCAAGGTCGCCTCCTACTATGCCGGCGGGCTCCTCACCCCGGCCCTTCTTTTCGCCGGAGCGGCGTCCATCCCCTTCGCATTCGCGGGGGGATGGCTCGGGAGAAGGGTGCTAGACATGATGTCCCAGCGGGTTTTCAACTTCTCCCTCCTCGGGCTGGCGGCGGCCACCGCCCTCCGTCTTCTTTGGGAATAGAATTGTTCGACTTCTCTCCGCTCCAGTGGGCGCTGATCTGCATCGCCGCCTTCGGCAACGGATTCCTCATGCGCACCTTCGGCGGCGGGGTCGGCATCACCCTGATGCCTGTGCTCGCCATCGGGTTTCCCGCCAAATTCGCCCTGGTGTACCTGGCGATTTGCACCTCCTGGGTGAGCCTGGGCATCGCCCGCCAGATGTGGCGCCACTGGGACCGCCGAATGGCCTATATCTTCTTTCCCGGCATGGCGGCGGGCGTCATCCTCGGCGGATGGGTGCTGACCTGGATCCCCGAATATCATCTCCGCTTTTTCATCGGCGCCATTTGCCTGATCATCGCCGCCTACCAGGTTTTCGTGGAACTGCGGGGAAGGCCGCCCAATATCGCTCCGATGCCGGTCTGGGCCGGAATCGGGATCGGCTCGATCAGCGGATTGAACTCCACCCTGGCGAACGCCGGGGCCACCCTTCTGGTCCCCATTATGATCGGACAAAACCTCGCGCCGAGAATGATCGTGGGAACCATCTGGGCGATTTTTTTCCTCCTGAATCCCCTGCGGCTCGTAGCCTACTGGAACGCGGAGATACTCACCGTGCCCGTCGTATCGGCCACCGCCATCGCCATCCCCCTGCTTTGGGCGGGGGTGCGGAGCGGCGCTTGGCTCCAGCCCCGGCTCCCCCGGAGAGCGTTCAACTTGCTCGTCCTCTCCATCGCCCTGGCCGGCTCGATCCGGATCCTTTTGACCGGCTAACCTCTCCCCATTGCTGGACACGCTTTCCCGCCAGGCCCTATAAGGGGCTCTCCGCCAAACGGCGGCGCCCCGGGCCGCCCGGGACGCCTCCCCACTTCAGGAGATCGAATCGTGCGAACCGTCGTCCCCGACGATTATCCCCCCGTCATGACCGGAAGCCGCGGGGAGGAGCGCCTGGCCCAGCTGGGCGAGGTGGAGATCCATCCCATCGACTGCAAGGGGGGAAAGGAACTTCTTCGCCTCGCCGAGGGCGCCGGCGCCATCGTGAACATCCGTGCCCGGTGCCGTTTCGACCGGGATTTTTTCGAGAAAGCCTCCGCCCTGCGGGTCCTCTCCATCTGGGGAACGGGAACGGATCATGTCGATCTCCCCGCCGCGAAGGAGGCGGGCGTCGTGGTCTCGAACACCCCCGGCGTCGCCGCCCACTCGGTCGCCGAGCACACCCTGGCCCTCATGTTGGCCGCCGCGCGGCAGATCCCCGCGAACGACGCCGCCCTCAGGCGGGACGAATGGCCGCGCGGGCAGATGACCCAACTGACGGGAAAAACGCTTGGCCTCATCGGCCTGGGGGCCATCGGCCGCCAGACGGCCCGCATCGCCCGCGGCATCGGGATGCGCCTGATCGCCTGGACGTTTCATCCCGACGACGCCTTCGCGAAAGAGTTGGAGATCGAGTGGGTCGAACTCGATGCGCTCTACGAGCGGGCCGATGTCGTGTCGATCCACGTGCGCCAAACGCCCGACACCGAGGGAATGGTCGGAGAAGAAGCCTTCGCGCGGATGAAGCCGGGCGCCATTCTGGTGAACACGGCGCGCGGGCCCATCGTGGACGAGAAGGCGCTTGTCCGGGCGCTGACCGAGGGCCCCCTCGCGGCGGCGGGCCTGGATGTGTTCGGAAAAGAACCGCTTCCCTCCGGCCATCCGATCGCCCGGCTGCCCAACGCCGTTCTCTCCCCGCACAACGCCGGCGTCACCCCGGAGGTGACCGAGGCGGGCCTGCTCATGGCCGCCGAGAATGTGGCCGCTTTTTTCGAGGGAAAACCGCAGAACGTCGTGACCTGATCGGAGACCGGAAACCCCCGCCTACCACCCGCCCGCGCTGGAGGCGCGGCGGGCGTCCGCCCCGCCGAGGAGGATGCCCGATTCCGGGTCCCTGACGATGCAGCAAACGCTCCCCAGAGATCGGGAGTAGTCCGGCACCTCTTCGAGCCGGTAGCCCCGCCCGCGCATGGCATCGCCCGATTCGCGGCAGATGCGCGCCTCCGCGAACGTGCGGCCGGGGTCGTAGCGGTGGGGCCAGAACGAGTTGGGAAAGTTCATGCTCGCCGCCCGGGGCGCCTCGACCGCTATCTGGGGAAGTATCCCGAAATCGACGATGTTCAAAAACACCTGGAGCATCGCCTGGGGCTGGACATCTCCGCCGGGGGTTCCGAAGGTCATGAATATTTCGCCCTCCCGGAGGGCGAGGGCCGGGTTCGGGCTCAGGCGGGGGCGCTTCCCCGGGGCCGCCGCGCTCGGATGCCCCTCCTCGAGCCAGCTCTGCGAGCCTCGCCCGGAGACGGTGCAGCCGACGCCCGGAATGATCGGGGTGTCGGCCGAGGGGTCCGAGGGGGTGGCCGAGAAGGCATTGCCCTCGGCGTCGATCACCGTGCAGTAGGAGGTGTCTTCGGACGTCCCGGCCGGGCCCGCCGCCGCGCGCGGCGGAGCGGGAGCCCCGCCCGGGTGGCCGTTTCGCGCGGTAGAGGCGGCCTCCTGGTATGTCCAGGGATCGCCCGCAGGCGCCATTTCGCCGAACGCCTCCGCACCCTCGAGCAGCTTCGCCCGCTCGGCCGCGTAGGCTTTCGAGAGAATCCCCTCGATGGGTACATCCACGAATTCCGGATCCCCGTAGTAGCGGTGCCGGTCGGCGAAGGACAGATCGAGCGCCGAAAGTATCCTGTGAAGATAATCGGGCGAGTTGTGGCCCAGGGCGGGGAGATCCGAGGATTCGAGCAGGTTGAGCGTCGCCGGAACAACGGGGCCCTGGCACCAGGGACCGCAGCCATACACCTCGTATCCCCGGTACACGATTCGAATGGGCTCCTCTTCCTGGACATGGCAATCGGCCAAATCCTCCATCGTGAGGACCCCGCCGTTCGCCTGGACGAAATCGGTGACCTTTCTCGCCGTCTCTCCCCGGAAGATTTCATCCCGGGCCGCCCGGATGCCGGCGCTCCTTCCGCCCGGCGCCTTTTCCTCGGCGCGGACCATGCGCTTCATCGTCTCGGCGAGTTCCGCCAGAACCACCATTCCGCCCACGGGAATCGGCTCTCCGTTCCGGAAAAAAATCTTCCGGGTCTCCTCGAACTGGTAGTAGGCGTCGCGGAGTTCAACGATGTGATCGTAGAGGACGGGGAACATCGGGTAGCCGCCCCCGGCCAGGGCGATGGCGTCCCCGGCGGCTTCGGCGAAGCTTTTCGTGCCGTAGCGATCCAGGGCCGTGAGCCAGGAATCGGCCGCGGCCGGCGTCACCGTCCGCTTGACCCCGACGGGAATCTCGCCGCCGCAGCTATTCCGGAACCATTCGGGGGTGGCCGCCTTCGGCCACCGGCCCACGCCGTCGATCGAAACGACGCGGTTTTCTTTTTTGAGGTAGACGATGATGGGCGCGACGCCCAAAAAAGAGGTGAAATCGGACAAAAGCACATTGAGGCAGATACCGGCGGCGACCCCGGCGTCGATGGCGTTGCCGCCGTTTTCCAGGATGCGGAGCGCCGCCCG
>DNYS01000197.1:0-7744 GCA_003506735.1 Nitrospinota bacterium | reverse complement strand
TATTCTTTTCCGTCCCGGGTGGTGTGTCGGAAAGACATATGAGCACCTCACGATGAACCGGTTTATGATGACGGGGATTCTATCAGGAACCCCGGTGCTTGTCCGTATTGACCAGAAAAATCCCGGCCGCGACCAGGGCCGCGCCCCCCAGCATATAGGCCGTCAGCGGCTCGGCGAGGATCAGCCCGCTCAGGAACACCCCGAACACCGGGCACAAGAACATGAAAGCGCTCACCCGGCTGGGCGGGTAATTGGCGAGCAGCCGCACCCAGAGAACCATGACGATCCCGGTCCCCACCAGGCCGTTGTAGGCCACATTCACACTCACGAGGGGATTTGTGAAATCCGGGATGTGGATGCCCTGGATCGAGGCGAGGATGAGGAACATCAGAATGCCGACGAGCTGGGTCCAGGCGGTGATTCGGAACGGGTCGATCCCCTGAAGGTTGATCCTGAGGTAGATGGACTGCACCCCCCAGCAAAAAGCCCCGATCAAGACGAGCCCGTCCCCGAGGAAGCTGTAGTTTCCGCCGCCCGTCAACTTCTCGCCGAAGAGTACGACGATTCCGCCGAAGGCGGCGGCGAAGCCCAGTATCGAGCGCGGGCCGAGGCGCTCCACCGGGATAAAATAGGCCGCCAGCGCCGTGTAGATCAGCGGCTGGGTATAGACGAAAACCGAGGTCCGCCCCGAAGTCGTCAGGGCGGCGCCGGGATAGACGAAGACGAACAAGAGGTTGTGCAGAATCGTGTTCACCCAGAAGGCGGGCCGGCCCCTGGGCGGCTTCCAGGGGGTACCCCGGTAGGCGATGATGGAGAAAATCAACGCGGCCGAGATCAGACTGCGGATCCAGATGAACGTGAACGGTTCGATGAGGCCCAGGCCCACCTTGATCGACGGGAAGCTGAGCCCCCAAAGAAATGTGACCGCTCCGATGAGTACGTAAAACATGAAGCCGAACCGCGCCCTTTCCGGAACCGTCTCGGACCGGCCCCGATCATTTTATGGATTGGTGGATGAGGGTCCCAGTTTATTTGCTGGAAGTTCGCTCGCCCGAAGAAGGCCGGCCAGCCGCAGGCTTTTCTCCAGGGAGCTATTTATGCCCACCCGCACCTTCTGTTCGAGCTTGTTGTGGCAGGCATCGCAACGCGGCTGCGCCGTTTTGGGGACGATGAACCGCTTCACCTTCTTCCCTCCGGCGCGGTGCCCGCTGTGGCACTGCACGCACGCAGAGGGGAGCGTAGCGTGATCGAGGATGGCGTGAAAGTCATCTCCCGAAAGTTTCAACAGGCGCTCCACCCCATGGCATTTGACGCAATCCTTGTCTTCGATGGGGTGAAACACGCGGGAGGGCTGCTTGTAGTCGCCGATGGCGAATTTCACCAGATCCTTCGTTGCCATGAACGTCGTCCGCGCCATGCCAACGATTCCCTCCTCGCCGTGGCAGGAAATGCACCCGGCTTTTCCGCTGGCCAGATGCCACCCGCCCAGCGTGCGGATCGCCTTTTTCGCGCGGGCGCCATCGTCCAGATAATCCTGATGGTCCTGGAGGTGGCATGAGGTGCAAAACGGGTTATAGGACTCGAGCTCCCGGATTCCGTACAATCCGCCGGTCCCCAGAGTGGAGGCCGCGATGGCGGCCAGGGGAACCGCAACCGCCCAATGAAGCCCGAAAAACCGCATTAAAATCTCCATGATCCTCGTGAAAAGCCATGCTAGCACCCGTCCGGAGAGAGGGGAACCGATCCGGCGGGCGGAGCCCCTCGGCTTTCCCCGCCCGCGGGCCATTTGCTAGGATGAGGCCGCCTTGGATGAGGAGGAGAAAATCATGGCCCGCACCCGCTTCGGCCCGCGCCGAAGGCCCGGAATCCGGCCCAAGCCCAAGAAGGCCGGCGAAAGCTCGGGTGAGAGCGCGAAAGAAATCGCCAATCGCCTGAAAAGTTCCGCGACCGTGGGCAATAACGCGGCCCCTTACCGCCGCCAATCCCTCGATATTCACGGCTGGCTCTGCGCCAAATGCGGGATGGATTTTAATGAGAACAACCTCCATCTCTTGACCGTGCACCACAGGGACGGAAACCACCGAAACAATCCCCCCGACGGGAGCAACTGGGAAAATCTGTGCGTCCATTGCCACGACGACGAACACTCGCGCGACATGCTCGGCCGCTACCTCAGCGATGAAAGATAACCGGGCGGAATCCCGGCGGGCTTTTCCATGATCCTCCGCGTGCAGCCATCCTCCGCAAGGGGCCGGATCGGCGTCCCCGGCTCGAAGTCCCACGCCATCCGGGCGGTCGCGCTCGGCGCGCTCGCCTCGGGCGAAAGCCTCATCCGCAATCCCCTGGATTCGGACGACGGGCGCTCCGCCGCCGCCGTCTATACGGCGATGGGGGCGGAAATATCCAAAACCGAAGGCCTCTGGCGGGTGCGGGGCTTCGGCGGAAAACCCTCGCCGCCGGAGCGGGACATCGACGTGGGAAACTCGGGGACATCCTGCCGGTTCGGGCTCGGCACCGCCGCCCTCCTGGCAAGGGGCGAGGCCCGCTTCGACGGCGACGCCCAGACCCGGCGGCGCCCGATGGGGCCCCTGCTCGGCGCGCTCGCGGGCCTGGGAGCGAAGGCCGTCTCGGAGAACGGCGACGGTCGCCTTCCCGCAAGGGTCTCGGGACTCTGGAGGGGGGGAACCGTCCGGGTGGACGGATCGACCAGCCAGTACACCTCCAGCCTCCTCCTCAACGCCCCCTTCGGGGAGGGAGAGACCGTCATCGAGCCAATCGATCTCAACGAGCGCCCCTATGTGGACATGACCCTTTGGTGGCTCGATAAACTGGAGCTCGCTTACGAGCGTGAGGGCTACGAGCGCTTTCGGATTCCGGGCGGCCAGTCGCTGGCCGGATTCGACATCGAGGTTCCGGCCGATTTCAGCTCGGCCGCGTTTCTGGTGGCCGCCGGGGCGCTTCCGGGCGGGGACGTTCTCCTCGAGGGGCTCGACATGGACGATCCCCAGGGAGACAAGGCCATCCTCGCCATGGCGGCCGAGATGGGTGCGGAAGTTTCGGAAGAAAGGGAGGGCATCCGCGTCCGGAGCAAGGCCCTGCGGGGAAGCGAGTTCGACCTGAACCCGACACCGGACCTGCTTCCCGTGATGGCCGTCCTCGGGGCGTTCGCCGAGGGCGAAACCCGGCTCGTCAACGTCCCCCAGGCGCGCATCAAGGAAACCGACCGCATCGCTGCCATGCGCGAGACGCTGGAGGCGCTGGGTGGCTCGGCCCGCGAGCTTCCGGACGGGCTCATCGTCCGGGGAGGAGGCCTGCGGGGCGGAAAGGTGCACGGCTGGGGCGATCACCGCATCGTCATGGCCGCCGCCGTCGCCGGGCTTGCCGCCCCGGAGGGTGTGGAGGTCGACACCGCCGAGGCAATGGCGGTAACCTTCCCGGACTTTTGCGTGCGCATGCGCTCGCTCGGCGCACGGATGGAGACAGAATAGATGCCGATTTACGAGTACGAGTGCAAGGCCTGCGGATTCATCTCGGGTCATCTGGTGATGAAGCCCTCCGACCGCCGGAAGCTCGCCTGCCGAAGTTGCGGGGGAAAGAAACTGCGCAAGGTGATGTCGCGCTTCGCATCCCACAAGACCGAGGCCCAGCGCCTCGATGAGTTCAAACCCTCCGACGCGCGGAGCGATTCCTTCTACAAGGACGACCGCAACATCGGCCTCTGGGCCCAAAAGCGCGCCTCGCAATTGGGCCTCGACCTGGGCGAATCCTTCCAGGAGACGCTGGAAAAAGGCCGCTCGAAAAAAATCCTGGACAACCTCTAGGCATCGATGGACGACTCCCCCTCGTTCAGCGAAAGTCTCCGCGAGCTGGCGGAGCCCCTGTGGAAAACCATCCACGCCCACCCTTTCGTCACCGGAATCGGGGACGGCTCCCTGCCCGAGGATCGCTTCCGCTTCTACATGCGGCAGGATTACCTGTTTCTCATCGAATACAGCCGCGTCACCGCGCTGGCCGTGGCCAAGGCCCCGCACCTGGAAGACATGGGCCGGTTCGCAGACCTGCTCAACGCTACCCTGAACACCGAGATGGATCTCCACCGCGGCTTCGCGGCCAAGTTCGGAATTTCGGCCGAAGAGTTCGAAACCACCCGCCATGCCCCCGCCTGCCGCGCCTACACGGACTATCTTTTAACCGTCGCCCACGCGGGCACCTTCGCCGAGGTGGCGGCGGCGATGCTCCCCTGCCAGTGGGACTACGCCCTGATCGGCGAGGAACTCAGCGCGCGTGGCGCGCCGGCAAACGCCCCGCTCTACGCCGAATGGATCGAAATGTACGCCTCGGTGGATTTCGCCCGGCTCGCCGCCTGGCTCCGGGGCATTCTCGACCGCGCGGCCGGGGAGGCCGGACCGGCCGAGCGGGACCGGATGCGGGCACATTTCATGACCTGCACCCGTTACGAATACATGTTCTGGGAGATGTGCTGGCGGATGGAAGAGTGGCCCCTGTGATGCCCCGCCCCGGCAACACGCTTTCCCATCGGGCGGAATATCATGGCCCCTAAGTCCAAACCCGTCCCGGCCGCCCTCCCCCGCTGCGCATGGGCGGAGGGCGATCCGCTCATGGAGCGCTACCACGACGAGGAATGGGGGGTTCCGGCCGTCAGCGACGCCGCGCACTTCGAGCGCCTCTCGCTCGAGGTGTTTCAGGCCGGCCTCTCCTGGCGGACCATCCTTCATAAGCGCGCGGCCTTCCGGAAGGGGTTCGCCCGCTTCTCCCCCCGGCGGGTGGCCGCCTTCACGGAGCGGGACATCCGCCGCCTTCTGGGCGATGCCGGAATCGTCCGCCACCGGGGGAAGATCGAGGCGACGATCGAAAACGCACGGCGACTCCTGGCCATATCCAAGGCCCACGGCGGGTTCGCCCGCTATCTCGGCTCGCTCCCCGGCGATTTGGAGGAGCTGAGGGGCATATTCCGGAAGGAATTTCGCTTTATGGGCCCCAAAATCGCCGAGAGCTACTTCGAGAGCGTGGGAAAAATCCCGACCGTCCATGACCGGCGGTGCTGGAAAGCGAAACCGCCCGCCACGAAAAAGGGGACTTGAGAGCTGGGCCCTCAAGCGATACCTTGTGGCTGCGGGTGTCCCTCCGCCCCTCTATCCTCCGCCGGGAGTTTTCGCGGCGGGCCACGGGCCGGCGAATGGGGGAAGGTTTTATGTTTTTGTTGACTGAGTTTCGGGAATTCATGGGAACGGCGGTTCCCGTCCTGGTGCAATTGGGCATCGTCTACCTGGTTCTGCGCTTCACCTTCGCCGTCTCGAATGTCCTCATCCGCCTCGCGGTGCTCAACATTCCGCCCAAGCCGGCCGAAGTGCCCGCCCCGGTTGCCGACAAAATTAGCGATGCGGAATTCGCCGAGTTCGAGGAGGAAAGGGTGAATGGAGAGAATAAGGAACCGGCCGCGCTTCCGGAATCCACCGGGGGAAACTAGGGCGTTTTCGGGGCTCCGGGAAGAGCTTCCCTCGACCGGCGCAGGGCGGACCCGATTGCGTTCTTGACCAGTTCCGCCTGACCGTTCAAATCCAACGCATAGGCGCGCTGAACAAAATTTCCGGCCCGGCTGATGTAGGGCAGGGCCCGGTTGCCCTCGCGCTCCTCGGGAATCCAATTGGGGGCGAAACTCGAAACCGCGGCATAGATCACGGCCAGGACGAACACGCCTTTCCCTACTCCGATGACCCCCCCGGCGAACCGGTTGAAAAGCCCTATCGATGATTTTCCGAGGAGGTGAAGCAGAAGCCTTCCCGCCAGGCTCACCCCCACCCAAACGAGTACAAAAACCACCGTCCGGGAGCCCGCCTTGGCCATCCACTCGCTGCCGAGCCAGACACCCAGGGCATTCTCCACCGTGGGCGCCAGGCGCGAGGTCGAAAGATAGGCCGAGAGGACGGCCACCAGGGAAATCACCTCTTTCAGGGCGCCCCGGAAAAAACTCCGGAGAAAATACGCCCCCAAAACGATCAGGACGACGCCATCGGCAACGGGAATATTTTTCATGGGGCTCATGGTAAGAAATTCGCGGACAAAATGTCCAGCAACGATTCGGGCGGAGTGGATTCGGGCCGCCCGGCCGGCCGCTCCGGGGAGGCCGGAAGCTCCTTTCCCCTAGAGGGAAGCCATCCACATCACCATGGCGTCCTCGCCGTTGTCCGGATAATACCCCTCCCGCATCGCCACCGAGGTGAATCCAAAGTTCTCGTAGAGGGCAATCGCCGCCGCGTTGCTCACGCGGACCTCAAGCGTCGCCTCCGTGGCGCCCCGCCGCCGGGCGTCATCGAGGATTCCCCATAGCAGGAAGCGTCCCACCCCCTTGCGCCGCGCCTCGGGGGCGACGGTGACGTTGGTGATGTGGCACTCCCCCTTCACCATCCACCAGCATCCGTAACCGAGGATGGCCGCCCTTCCGGCATCCTTTTTCTCCGCCGCCGACTCCACGGCCAAAAGGCGCGAGAAGGGGATATCGTCCAACTCCCGCTCGAAGGCGGCCTCCGTCCAGGGCAGCGAGTACGAGAGCACCTCTATCGGCATCACAAAAGGAATGTCCTCTTTCCGCATGAGGCGCAGCCTGTAGGCTGCAGGGGCGCCCGCGCTCCCCCGTGGAGCGCCTTCGGGCATACTCCGCTCCCGCTCTTCCCTCCTCGCGCTCACGGCTCCTCCCTCCCAGGTGGCCCAGTGGCCCGGTGGCCCGGCCCCGCCTTTTACTTCGGCCAAAGGGTGACTATAATCCCATTCTCATTCAGATTCACGCTTATGGACGCCGGCCGGGAAACGCTTTCCGGCCACAGGAGTGGGAGCGGCTTCGCGCGGGGCGGCTCTCGATTTTTTGAATTTTTCATCGAATCGCGGAGGACAATCATGGGAGCCACGCTCACCCTTCTGGGACACTCGAGTTTCCTCGTAAAAACCGGCGGCGGAAAAACCATCTACATCGACCCATGGCTGGATGGCCCGACATGTCCCGAGAGGTTCAAAACCCCGGAAAAGGCCAACCTCATTTGCGTCACGCACGGCCACTTCGACCACATCGCAAGCATTTTGCCCATCTACGAGAACAGCCCATGCCCGGTGGCGGGGCCCTACGAACTCGTCAATCTGCTGGCCGATGATGGCAACCTTCCCGACGAGCACAAGGGCCTCATGGGCAAGGGGGGCACCGTCGCCTTCGGGGACGTAACCGTCACCCTCACCCACGCCATGCACAGCTCCAGCTACGTCGACTCCGGCACCTATGCCGGAGAGCCCGCTGGCCTAATTCTGACCCTCGAGGACGGAAAGCGCATCTACCACGCCGGGGACACAAACGTCTTCGGCGACATGGCGCTCATCGCCGAGCTCTACGCGCCCGACATCTGCCTGCTGCCCATCGGTAGCCGCTTCACCATGGACCCGATCGAGGCCGCCAAGGCCTGCGAGATTCTCCAGGCCAAGCACGTCGTGCCCATCCATCACTCCACCTTCCCGCCCCTGACGGGAACCCCCGCCCAGTTCCAGGAAGAGGTGAAAAAGCGGGGCCTTTCGACTCAAATCACCGTTCTCGAACCCGGCCAGGAGGTCGAGGTCTAGGCGAGAGTTTTAGGCAGGTCTTCCCGCCGGTCCATTCCTGGCGGCTGGGGAAAGTTACGGCCGCATGGCCGGGGAGGAAAGCCGAGGCCGGGGCGCAAAAGGCGGGCCGCCTCCGGATCGAAGG
>DNYS01000134.1:26325-26493 GCA_003506735.1 Nitrospinota bacterium | reverse complement strand
CGCGCCCGCGCGACGGCCGCCCGCGCCCGCGCGACGGCCACGGCCGCCGCCAAGAGGATCGCGCAGACCCGCAGGGCGATCCGCGGAAGGATCAGAACTTTGAGAGCGCAAATGAATAAATTGATAGGCCAGGCTCGAAGAATTTGCGCACGCGGCCCGCAAGCCTCC
>DNYS01000134.1:3952-26176 GCA_003506735.1 Nitrospinota bacterium | reverse complement strand
GCGGGCTATCCCGCTGGGGGGGAGCTGGGGTTTTTTCTTCCTTCTCCGAGTTCCCCCGGTTTAAGCCGACTAATCAGGGATCCGTCCGGCCCGGAATTTCTCCGTCGTCTCTCCTCCGGTATTCCCCCCGGCAGCCAAATCGAGTATAATACTCTCAAATATTTCAGGCTTTTATTCGTTTCGTTTGGTTTGTGCGGGAGGGGGATTCATGAATCAGAGCGAGATCCGCAGCCAGGATTCTTTGCACGCCTACTATGGCGAGCCCAACGAGCGCGCCGCCAAAAAGCAGATGGACAGGCTTGACAAACACTGCCGGCATTTCATTTCGGTCTCCCCGTTTTTCGTATTGGCGACATCCGGCCCGGGGGGCACCGACGCTTCTCCGAGGGGCGATGCGCCCGGGTTTGTCTCCGTTGTGGACGATAACACCCTCATCGTCCCCGATCGGATGGGGAACAACCGCGTAGATTCCATGTCCAATATCTTGGAAAACCCCAACGTCGGCTTGTTGTTCCTGGTTCCGGGAATGAGCGAGACCCTGCGCATCAACGGGAAGGCCCGTGTGACCGTGGACGAGGAACTGCTTGAGCCGATGTCGGTCCGGGGCAAGTGCCCGAAATCCGGATTGATCGTCGAGGTCGAAGAGGTGTTCATGCACTGCGCCAAGGCGCTGATGCGCTCCCATCTGTGGGACAGTGAAAGGCATATCGAGAGAAGTTCGTTCCCGACGCTGGGCCAGATATTCAAGGACCAGATCGCCGGCATCGAAGACGCCGGCGAAACCGACAAGGCCATCCAGGAAGGGTATACGACCCGGCTTTATTGAACGGCACCTTATCACTCCATTTATGATTCCGGTGTAATCCCAACCCCGCGCGGAAAATTGCGCCCCGGGGGCGGATAGAGGAGGGCGGGTTTTCGATGCCCTTTGAGATGGTCGCTCTTGTTCCGGCGTTTCTTTTTTCGCTCTCCTCGGTGCTCACGCGCCAGGGAATGGATGGGAGCACCCCCCACACCGGCAGTCTGGTCGTCTTGATATTCAACTTCGCGGCCTTTCTGATCGCGCTGACGGTGGTGGATTTTTCCAGGATTCAACTCTCCTGGCATTGGATGGCTTTCATCGGCGCCGGAATTGCCTCGCCCGCGCTTTCTCTTTTGTTCATGTACCGTTCGATCTTTCACATCGGGGTGGCGCCGACCAACTCCATCGTGATCTCCCATGCCTTCTTCGGCCCATTTTTTGCCTTCTTTCTCCTCGGGGAGAGGCCGGCCCCTTCCGTTTGGGCCGGAATCGCTATCGTTATCTGCGGCGTGTGGATCCTCATGGGAGGCAGCAGCCTGCGGAATCAGGTGCGCCACCTATGGCTTCCGGTCATGTCGGCCATCTGCTTTGGTTTGGCCCACAACCTCCGGAAAATCGGATTCATGGGGATGGACTCGCTTTTGTTCGGCGGATTTCTCCAGGCGGCTTCGGCGGCGGCGTTGGCCCCGTTCATTCTCAAGGCGGGCACCCGTGGGCAGGCTTGTGTGTTCAACCGCAAATCCCTGCGGTATTTCCTTCTGGCGGGGCTGGCGATGGTCGGCGCCCTGTTCAGCCTCCTCTACGCCCTGCGCGGGGGGCAGGTGTCCCTGATCGGCCCCATTCTGGCGTCGGCGCCGCTGTTCGCCCTGTTTTTGACCCATACGATGCTGGGCGGGAAGGAGAAAATCACTCTCCGTATCACCGGCGGCGCCTGCCTGATCGTGTTCGGGGTGGTCATGGTCACCTTGCTCAGGTAATTTGCCTCGATTCCGGATCGGCTCTGGAGGGCAATTTCCATCGGCCCTTTCCAAAGCCAGGGGGCCGCGCTAGAATGCATTTGCGGCCGGACGGAGCGCAGGGTGTCCGATGCCGGCGCCAAAATTTGAACCCCATTCAAAGTTTCGCTCCGCCGGATTACTGGCGAGCCGGGTCTCGTGCGGCGGGAACTTGCGAACTCCGTCAGGTCCGGAAGGAAGCAGCGGTAAGCAATTATTCCTGGGTGCCACGAGAGTGCCTGATTTCGCCGGCGTCCGGCGGGGCCTTTGAATGCACATTGCCCGTTTTTCGATTTTCCGGTTTCTCTCCACGGGATGTTGAGAGGTCCGCGGCATGAATTTCATCGGAAGCGCCCGAAAGTGGCGTCCTCAGCGGTTCGATGATCTCATCGGGCAAGAGCATATCCGCCGGACCCTTACGAATGCGCTCAAAGCCAAGCGGGTTGCCTCGGCGTATCTTTTCAGCGGAACCCGGGGGGTCGGAAAAACCACGACGGCCCGGATTCTCGCCAAGGCGCTCAATTGCGAGTCCTCGGACGGCCCCGTCTCCGAGCCGTGCAACGAGTGTTCATCGTGCGAGGAGGTCAACCGGGGCTCCCATCCGGACGTTCTGGAAATCGACGGAGCGACCTATACGGGCGTCGATAACGTGCGCGAGCTTCGCGAGGGGTTGCGCTACCGGCCCGCCCGCGGGCGCTATAAGACGGTTATCATCGACGAGGTGCACATGCTCTCGAAGGGCGCCTTCAATGCCCTTCTCAAGACCCTCGAAGAGCCTCCGCCCCACGTGGTTTTCATATTCGCCACCACCGAGCAGCAGCGGGTGCCAGAGACGATTCTGAGCCGGTGTCAGGTGTTCGAGTTCCGGCGAATCGCCCCGGGCATCATCGCCGGGCAGCTCTCGCGGATCGTTCAGGAGCAGGGCCTGAAAGTAGAGGAGGATGCCCTTCGCTTGCTTGGCCGCATGGGCGAGGGGAGCATGCGGGATGCGCAGTCCCTGTTGGATCAGGTCATCGCATTCTCGGGCGAAGGCCCCCTGACGGCCCGGGAGGTGGAGGGCGTTCTCGGCGTTCCCTCCTCCGAGGTGTACCGGAATATCGTTTCCGGCGTCATCGAGCGCGATACCCGCGCCGCGTTGAGGGAGTTGAACAACATTTTCGATGCGGGCCACGATCTGCGCCTGTTTTGCGGGAACCTCTTGGAGTACCTGCGCGATCTCATGGTCATCCAGACGGCCGGGGACGCGGAAGACCTCTTCAACCTGACCGCTGCCGAGATGGAAGAGAGAAAAGAACTTGCCCAAATGATCTCCTTCGCCGAGGCGCATCAGGCCTATTCCTTCCTCCAGAACAGCGAATTTGAATTGCGCTCATCCATCCATCCCAGGATGGCGCTGGAACTGGCCATCATCCGAATGTGCCGGATAGAGGCCATCGCCGATTTGGGCCAATTGATCGAGCGGCTCGAATCCCAGGAATCCGCTCCCCCGTCCCCGCCCGTGCCCGGCCCCGTCCGGAAAACGGCCCAGGCCCCGGAGGTCCGGGCAGTGCTCAATCCGCCCGCGCCGGGCACGGCCGCTCCAGGGGAGAATCCCGGTCCGGAGGGGAGCGCTCCCGCCGCCCATGCGGTCCACTCTCCCTGGTCTCAGGGCGAGGCCGAGAAAATCTGGGTGGAGGCGCTGAAATCCCTGCGCCCATCCCAGCGCGGTCTTTTGACGGAAGCGGGGGTGGATATGGCCACCGAGAGGGTCATCAAGATATCTCTTCCCGCGGACAACGGCCATGCCCAGGCGTTCGAGACGGCGCGGCAAGCACTGCCCGTGCTCGAGGAATATTTCGCCGCCAATGCGCCATGGAGCGTCCAGGTTGTGCTGGAGGATTCCGCCCGGGAAGAGCCGCCCCCTCCCCAGGCGATGGACCCCGCCCTGGAGGATGAGCGCAAGCGGAAGCGGGAGTCCGAGGAAAAATTCATCCAGGAAGTGATCGACTTATTTAACGGACAAATATCGAATATCCGGCCCGTCCGGGACAAGGGCGGCCAAGCGCATGGAGATCGGTAATGCTTAAAGGCGGACTCGGAAATTTGATGAAGCAGGCGCGCCAGATGCAGGACAAGATGGAGAAGATTCAGGAGGAGATGGCCTCGCGCACCGTCGAGGCGGCCGCCGGCGGCGGGATGGTGAAGGTCACGGCGAACGGTGCGGGAGATATTGTTTCGGTGAAGATAGAAAAAGAAGTCGTCGATCCCGAAGATGTCGAAATGCTCGAGGATCTCGTGCGGGCCGCGTGCAACGAGGCCGTCAGGAAAGGCCGCGATTTGGCAGCCGAGGAGATGAAAAAGATCACGGGCGGATTGAATATCCCGGGGCTCATGTAGGGCGGTCGCCAGATGGCACACACGGGACCAGCCGCGGGTTCCGGCCTGCGGTGCGGAAACTGCGGCTCGCGGGTCGCGGGAACCGATCTGCTCTGCCCATCCTGCGGCGCGCATCTGGTGACGGGGCTTTGTGAAAGGTGTGGCCACCGGGGGCCGCGTGAGGAGTTCCGCTTTAACCGGTGTCCCGTCTGCGGCCACCGGGCGGACATCGGCGCGACTTTAGCCGGACCTCTCCTTCTCGCCGGGGCGCTGATGGCGTTTTTGGCCCTTGTTTATTTTATGGGACGGTAGTTATTCCCGAATCTGCCGGAGGGTAGTGCGTGCCGCTGGACCAGTTTCCCGCGATTCAAGAGTGCATCGATGCGTTCCGGCGGCTCCCCGGCATCGGGCCCAAGGGGGCCCAGCGCATTGTGTTCCATCTCCTGACCCAGGATCCGGAAGCGGCCTCTCAGATCGCGGCTTCATGCGAATCGATACACGTGCGCGTGAAGATTTGCCGAAAATGCCACATCCTCGTCGAGAGCGAAGCCGGAGGAGAGAATTGTGCGGTTTGCGGAGTCAGAGACCCGTCGGTCATCTGCGTGGTCCAGGAGCCCGCGGACGTTTTCGCCATCGAGCGCGCGGGCGGTTTCCGCGGGCGTTTTCACGTCCTGATGGGAGTCATATCCCCTCTCGACGGCGTCAACCCCGAGGATCTCACCATCGGGGATCTGGTGGAGCGCATCAAGGAGGATGGCGTGAACGAGGTCATCCTTGCACTGAACCCGAACATGGCGGGAGAGGGCACCTCGCTCTACCTGGCCCAGATTCTTAAGCCACTCGGCGTCCGCGTCACCCAGCTCGCGCAGGGCCTTCCCATGGGCAGCCATCTCGAATACGCCGATGAGTTGACCCTCATGCGCTCCATCGAAGGGCGGAGAGAGCTCTAGGCGGTATTATTGGACCCGCACCGAAATAATCCGGACCCCTTTGACGGGCTTGGAGCCCTGGCCTACCGGGACATCGCCGATCTGCTCGACGACGTCCATGCCCTGGACCACTTTGCCGAAAACCGTGTGTTTTCCGGTGAGATGGGGGGTGTCCCCTAGATTGATGAAAAACTGGGAGCCGTTCGTGTTCGGGCCGGAGTTGGCCATGGCGATGACCCCCTTGACGGGGGGTTGGGAATTGAGGGAGCTGTAGTAGACGTATCCCTTGTATTCGTACACGTCTTTGACGGTGAGGGCCTTGAGTTTTCGTTTGATCTCATCTTTTCTGTCATCGACGTCCTTCTGGTTCCGGACTCCCATCGAACGAAGAAGCGGAAAAGTAATCGTTCGCTGGAAGTCGCGCTGCGAGCGTATCATGAGATATGGATGCGCCCTGTCGCTTTCCGGAATGGCCTTGAGTTTCCCCAGGCCCAGATGGGCGGCGTCGATCTCGTCTTCAAACTGGTATCCGGGCCCGCCGGTGCCGGTGCCCTTGGGATCGCCCCCCTGGATCATGAATCCCTTGATCACGCGGTGGAAGATCAGCCCGTCGAAAAAGTTTTTCTTGACTTTTTTCCCGGTCCTGAAATCGGTGAACTCCTTGGTTCCCTCGGCCAGCCCGATGAAATTCGCAACCGTTTTGGGGGCCGAATCCTTGAAGAGTTCGAGATGGATGACTCCGTAGTTGGTTTTCATGATGACGACCGGGTTTCCGGCGCGGGTATTTTTAATCTCTTGAGCCAGCGCGGGCTGGATGGAAAACACTGCCATGGCGATGGCGAGGAGAAACCTCATTTTCAAACTCCCGGGGGACCGCGGAAAAAGGACAGCGGCACCCAAAACGATGCCGGACGATAAGGTGGCGGAGAGGGAGGGATTCGAACCCTCGGAACAGTCACCCATTCACACGCTTAGCAGGCGTGCGCCTTCAGCCACTCGGCCACCTCTCCGCGAATTGATATTCCATTTTTGAACCGGGGCCGCCAGTTGGGGGCGGCGTGAATTTCCCGGACAGATTGGTCTGATCGGGACATTCTGTCAACGGCGGCGAAAGGGCCCTCCGTGGCCGGGCGCGCCTATTTGTTTTTCCAGTTCGGCTCGCGCTTTTCGAGAAATGCGGCCAGCCCCTCCTGGCCGTCCTCGCTGTCCACGAATTTCTTGAAGAGCAGATCCCCCATCCGGAGGGCGTCGCTGCTGCTCAAATGTCGGGCGCGGACGGTGAAATCCTTTATAGCCTGGATGGCCAGCGGGGCGTTTTTCATGACCTGGCGGGCCAGGGCCTCGGTCTCCTCGAGGATGTCGCTCCCCTCGGGCACCACGCGGTTGACCAGCCCCAGCTCGAGGGCGCGCTCCGCGCTCAAGAACTCCCCCGTGAAAAGAATTTCGTAGGCGATGTTTCGCGGGACGAGGTTTGCCAAAAGAAACGGCCCGCTCACGGAGGAGACCCCGCGCTTGACCTGGGGCCAGCCGAGGCGGGCCCCCTCGGCCATGAGGCGGATATCGGTGGATAGTGCGATGCCCGCTCCGCCGGCCAGGCAAATTCCGTTGATGGCGGCGAAACAGGGCCTCGGCAACTCGAGGATGACCTGGTAGAGATCCGAGACGGGCCGGGCTTCCTGGGTTCGCTCGCCGGCGAAGTAGGTCAGGTCGTGTCCGCTCGAAAAGGCCTTTCCGTTGCCCGTGAGGATGCAGGCTCGCACGCCTTTGTCCCTGGAAACCTCGGCCAGGATTTCGAACATCAATTCGACCATCTCCTCGTTGATGGCGTTCATCTTCTCGGGCCGGTTCAGCGTGATAAAGGCCAGCTTGTCCCTCACTTCAAATTCAATCAGAGCCATTTCATCCCTTTCTCTCCAGCGTCCACGATCGGCGCCGGACATTCCGTTTCACCGGCTATCGTTGAGATTCAGATTAGCGAGCATATCCTGCCTGAGCACTTTGCGGTTGATTTTATTGCTTGAATTGAGCGGCATGGTCTCGACGAAGCGAATGTGGCGGGGAATCTTGAACCCGGCCATTCGCTCCCGGCAAAAATCGAGCAGCTCGCTTTCCGACAAAGACGATCCCTTCCTTTTTTTCACGGCCGCGGCCGGGACCTCGCCCAGCCGCCCGTCGGGGACGCCGAACACTTCGACCGCCTCGACGGCGGGATGGCGCCTGATAAAGACGCTCAACTCCTCGGGCGAGACATTCTCTCCGCCGACGCGGAGGCGCTCCCGCAAGCGTCCCAGATAGGTCAGGTATCCCTCCGGGTCCAGGGCGCCCAGATCTCCCGACCGGTACCACCCCTCCGAATCGAAGGCGGGGGCCGCCTCGGGAGGCGGGTCATGGTAGCCCTTCATCATGGCCCATCCCCTGACCATGATTTCGCCATCCTGGCCGGCCGCGATGGATTGGCCCGTATCCGGGTGGACCACTTTCACCTCCATTCCCTCAAGAGGCAATCCCATCTTCCGCCAGCGGATCCCGGGCGGATCGCCGGGGCGGGAGAGGCATACCACGCCGGCGGCCTCGGTTAATCCGTAGTTGTTGACATATTGGTGGGGGCCGATGCGGGATTCCAGCCGCTCGAAAATGTCCGGGCTCAGGCTAGAGGCCAGCCCCGTCCGGAGCCGGGAGAGATCGTAGCCGTCCGGGTTTTCGTCGAGAAGATCGAGCTGGTCACTGACCAGGGTGGGAAACGATCGCTCAACCGTTATTCGCTCCCGCGAGAAGGTATCGAGCGCCCCCTCGGGGGAAAAGCGGCTATGGGTAAAAAAGGGGCCCCCCACCGCGACGGCGAGCCACCAGCCGCTGAACAGCCCCGCGGCGTGGCATAGCGGCATGGCGGTGTAAAAGCGATCCTCCGGTCCAAGGCCGAGGCGCTCCGCAAGCGCGATGGGCTTCCGTGCGCACGAGGCGTGCGTTAAGAGGACACCCTTGGAGGTCGAGGTGGAGCCGCTCGTATACATCAGAAGGTAGGCGTCATCGGGCTGCACCGCTTTTTCCGCCTTTTGGAGCGATCGGGAGGACAGGAATTTTCCTTCCTCCAGGCTCTCCCCGAACACGGTGGCCCCCGGGGGAGGGAGGGCCGATGTCGTCAAGATTTTTCGAAGCGAGGGAATACGGGTGGTGGTGCATTCGCCGCCGGGGACGGCTCTCAGATCGGGCGCCACCTCCTTCAGAAGGCCGTAATAGTCGGTTCCGAGAAATTCCCCCGGACAGATTAAAACCGAAATCCCGGAATGCGGCAGCAGGTAGGATAATTCGTCCACTCGAAAACGGGTGTTGATGGAAACGCCCACGGCGCCCGTCCGGGCGGCCGCGAGGAAGGCAAGGATGAGTTCCACGCCATTGGGGAGCCACAGACCCACCCGGTCTCCCGGTTCCACGCCCATCCGGAGAAAGGATTTCGCCAGCCACCCGCTTTTCTCCCACAACTCTTCGTAGGTGTAGGCGGAGCCGTCTGCCGAAAGGGCCATCTTCCCTGGATGGCGGGAGCTGGCGGCGCGGAAGAATTCGTGAAATGTGCGATCGGATGATGGGGGCATGCGCGATTCCCGGGAGTTAACGGCGGACGGAGGAGGTCTCGAACAATCCCTTTCCTACAAAGCGATTTCTTCGGGATCGGGAAGGGCGGCGGGGGCCAGATCCTGAAGAAGGGGCATGACTTCGCGCCCGAAGATTTCCGCCTCCTCCAGATGAGGCCAGCCATGCATGATGAACCGGGTCACGCCGGCCTCGGCGTATTCGCGAATCTGGGCGGCAACCATGTCGGGAGTGCCCACGAACATCGTGCCCGCGCCCTGGCGAACCTGATTCACTCCCATATAGATGGTGTCCGAGATCCAGAGGTCTCCCCGGCTGGCAAGCTCGTTCACGCGTTGTTGCGTCACCGATTCGCCGCGGGAGGCGGCACCCCAGTTTCTCGTCTTGGTGGGGTCGCTGTCGGCGACGATGCGCTCCGCTGCCTCCTTCGCCTCTTTCTTCGTCTCGCGAATGCAGACGAGGTGCCGGATCCCAAACTCGAGCTTTCGATCCCGTTGATGCTCCTCCGCGAGCGCACCCACCTCCAGCACGTCCTTCGCGACCACCTCGGGTTCGACCGCATGGCACACATGCACGTCGCCCAGCCTCGCGGCCAGGCGCCTGGCCCCCTTGGAAGCCCCCGCGAGGAAGATATCGGGCGTGCGGCGGCCTTCGCGTGTGGGAAAAACGTCGGCTTCCTCGATTTCGTAGAATTGGCCCTTGAATGTGACGGGGCCCTTCTCTTCCCAAAGGAGACGGATAATGTCGAGAAATTCCTCGGTGTGCTCGTAGCGGGAATCGTGATCCACGAAGTAGCCGTATCTCTTCAAATCGACCGAACTCACGCCGGACACGACGTTCAGGGAGAGACGCCCGCCCGTTAATTTATCGAAGGTATTTATCTGTTGGGCAGCCATGGTCGGGCCCACCAAGCCCGGCCGGAAAGCCACGAGGAATTTGATCTTCTCGGTATTCTGGGAAATGGCGGTGGCTGTGGACCAGGGGTCCATGCAGTGGGTGCCGGTGGGAAGCAGGATGTTGACGAACCCCGCCTCCTCGGCCGCGGAAACGATACGGATGAGGTATTCCAGCGTCGCGGGGCGCTCGGGGGTCTGGCGAATCACCTGATGCCCATCTCCGCCCCGGTGGGAGCAAAGCGCCCAGTTGAGTTCAATAGCCATAAACGCCCCTTTCGAGCCCTCGCAAAGCCTATTCAGATCGAAGCCGGAACAGCGAAAAGAATACAACGAAACATGGATGTCCGATACCGGAGGCAAGTCATCGAGGATGGCTGGACAGCCGGAGTTTCGATGGAATCGGCAGGGGTTTTTCTCGATTTTGGAGGCCCAAAATCACCGGCTAGGCCGGATTCGGCGTTGCGCCGGGAAATTTGCGATTCCGAATCCAGTATGGGGCGGGGAAATTTCCGGCAAATCGCTTTATAGTCATCCCTTCGGACCCGAGACTTCGGATTCACCCGGAAAGGACCCTACTTATGATCATGATCGAAAGCCACGTTGACATAAAAACCAAGGACGGCGTCATGCCCGCGTTCACCGCCCATCCGGAGGAGCCGGGGGATTATCCCGCGGTTGTCCTCTATTTCGACGCACCGGGCGTTCGGGAGGAACTGCGGAATTTCATCAGGCGCATCGCCGGGCAAGGGTATTTCGCCATACTGCCGGACCTGTATTACCGGCTGGGAAAGCTCTCGTTCAACATCGCCGAGCGGACCGAGGCGATGAGCGAGATGATTCACACGGCCAGGAACACTCTGACAAACGCTTCAGTGATACCAGATACATTCTCGAATTTCTGGATAGGAATCCCAACGTCAAAGCCGGGGCAAAGGGTTACATCGGCTACTGCATGAGCGGGCGGTTTATCGTCACGGCGGCAAGCACCTATCCGGATCATTACGCTGCGTGCGCCTCTCTTTACGGCGTGCAAATCGTGACGGATGAGGCGGATTTGCCCCATCTCATCGCCGACCGAATTCGGGGCGAGCTGTATCTGGGGTTCGCCGAGATAGACCCCCTTGTCCCGGATAACGTGATTCCCGATTTGACGGCCGCTCTCGACAAAAACGGGGTTGCCTACCGGTGAGAGGTCCACCCGGATACGCGGCATGGCTTCTGCTTTCCGGAGCGGCCCGTATACAAAGAAGATGCGGCGGAGGATGTGTGGAAAAAAGTGTTCGAGATGTATGACCGCATATTGCATGTGAGCGAGGCCGTCTCTTGAACGGATAGAGACACCTCCGGCCCGATGCGGAGACCGGACACCTTATCCGGGCACAGAGCCGAAGCCGGCTCCGGCCCCCCTGGTCCATGCACGCTAAAAAATTCTCGGTAAAATCCCTCAATCTCTCGAATCTTTTTCTTCCGGGCGCTATCTGCCCTCTCTCCGGCGGAGGACCGTCACGGGCGCGTTGAATATAGGGCCGTTTGATGGAATTCCGGCTACAGGAAATTCGCGGAGGTGCCGGGTTTCGCTCCCGGAGCCGCGATTTTTCCACCGTTCAGGCCGATTGCGTTTATAATTCGGGTACTGAATCCTTGTTCGAGAACCCAAATGGAAAATGTGGGATAAGGTCATGTCCGGCATTCTGAAAACGCGGCTTCGTCAAGCAAAAGGGTGGGTGCAAGAGGCCCGCTGGAAGTCCTCCTTGCAACTTCGCCATCGTCTCCATAGAGGGGATTTTCTTGTGGACTATGGCGGATTTCGCCTCTTGTTCACAAACGACGATGATTATCAGGAAGTGCGGTACCGCATGAATGCCAAGCGTTGGTTCGACTATGAAAGGGAAACGCTCAAACCCTGGCTCAAGCATAGCGATACGGTCATCGATGTGGGAGCGAATTCCGGCTTCTTGACAATCCTCTTTGCTCAGTTGGTTGGCGAATCGGGAAAAGTTTATTCTTTCGAGCCCGCCGAAAAAATCTTCAAAAAACTTCTCAAGACCATCGATGGAAACCTGGTGAATAATGTGCGTCCGATAAATTTCGCTTGTGGAGCGGAGATGGGGGAATCTGTCCTGAAATCCGTCTCCAACTCCTCCGGCCATTCTACGTTCGTGCCCACCGTCAAGGCCGGAGAAGAAATTTCCGCCGAGAAGGTTCGTATTTTGTGCCTCGATGATTTCGTCATGAAAGAAGAACTGCGGGTCGATTTTTTGAAAATCGATACGGAAGGATTCGAGGCTGAGGTGTTGAAAGGATGCAGCGCCATCCTTCGCGAACACAAGCCTGTTGTCTACATTGAATTGACGGCGGGCGAACGGCTGGATTTGTCCCGGCTGGCCATCGATATCTTAAGGGAACATGGGTATTCTTTTACGAAGGAAATGGATTTGGCGTCCCTGGACAGTGAGAAAAACTTCATCGCTCTACCCGATCATCTCGCCTAATTTCATATATTACTTTTAATTTGGTTGACCCTATCCGAAATTTAATCCGGGGGATGGGGATGGGCGGGTGTTGTCAGGCCACCTCGTAGCGGTCCCGCTTGATGTTATCCATGTTGGCGCCCTCGATTCGAATCAGGCGCGTTTCGCCCTCCCGCTTCGGAGAATGCAGCTCCCCGACGTCGTAGGCCAGCGCCATTCCGGGAGTCAAAACTGAGGTTTTCACCGGCTCCACTTTTCCGGGCCGATCGCCGTCGGGTTTTTCCACCAGCCGGTATTCGGTCATTTCGGTTGCCCCTTTTACCTGGCCATAAATGGCCCAAGAGGGCCCATGGTCGTGCGGCGGACCCTCTTTGGCGCTCGGATAAACATGGGCAATGATGCAAAATCCCAATTCCGGGTCCTCGTAAAGTATCTTCCGGCGTGAATTTTGATCGGGTCCCAGGTGCTCTTCGATAAATTCTTCATCGACCAGAACTTTTTCGAGTTTTTTGCAGACCTGCTCCAAGCCGTCCCGGCCGGAGTCATCTTTGAGGATGTCATGACAGTCAGCCGCGAATTGGTCGAGGACAGCGCCCATGATGTGAATCTCCCTGGATGAAATTTTGGTGAATCGGTTTTAGCCCGGATTTCCCATATGGCACTTCATGCACACAGCCGGAATGTGTGGTACGAAAATCACGAATCCTTCCGGGAAATCCAAGTTTAGGATATTTTCCCCAAATATTGGCCGGAAAATTACCCGAAACTCCTTTCTCGATATGTTACCTGACCTTTGACGAATTTTCGAGAAGAGAACCAGCCGTATCAAAAAATAGGAATTTGGCGTGCATGCCACGACTTGCTCTTTTATCTCTCGAAACTCCCCCAGGCGATGTCGGTTCGATGAATTCGGTAGAGGGAAGAGCGTAGCGCCGCACCGGGCGCATGATCGTATCGGTCACGATCTTGGATGTATTCGGATTGGCCCCTAGGATTTCCAAGGGACTCCCCTCCATGCTCGTAATCGATATCCGGCGCTGTCCATGGAGGATGGCAGGTTATCGCCGCGTGCTTGGCCCCGCCTCCATGGTCAGAGCCCAAGTATTCATTTGCGGTGGAACAACCGATGTGGCGCAAACCTGGAAGATAGATTGGCGGAGGGGGAGGGATTCGAACCCCCGGAGCTTTCGCTCAGCGGTTTTCAAGACCGCCGCCTTCGGCCACTCGGCCACCCCTCCGCGTCTACAGGCTGAAAGCCGGGATTAAGCGCCGCATCCCCGGCAGGCCGATTATATGGGATTTTTCCGGGCCGGATATCAACCGGGTTCGATGACTTCGAGCCCGTCCATATAGGCCCGCAGGGCCTCGGGAATCCCCACCGCGCCGTCTTTTTGCTGATAATTTTCCAGGATGGCGACGACGGTCCGGCCCACGGCCAGCCCGGAGCCGTTGATCGTATGCACGAAACCGGGCTTGTCCTTGGGCTCGGGCCGGCAACGGATCTGCGCCCGGCGCGCCTGGAAGTCCTCGAAATTGCTGCACGAGGAAATTTCCCGGTAGGTGTCCTGCGAGGGGACCCACACCTCGAGGTCGTAGGTCTTGGCGGCGGAAAAACCCAGGTCGCCGGCGCACAAGGTGACCACCCGGTAGGGGAGGCCCAGGCGCTGGAGAATCGCCTCGGCGTTCGCCGTCAACGATTTGAGTTCATCGTAGCTCGTCTCGGGCAAGCAGAATTTCACGAGTTCGACCTTATTGAACTGATGCTGGCGAATCAGGCCGCGCGTATCCTTTCCGTAGGAGCCGGCCTCGCTCCTGAAGCAGGGGGTGTGGGCCACGTATTTGAGCGGAAACTCCCGGCCATCGAGAATTTCTTCTCTGTGAATGTTGGTGACGGGAACCTCTGCGGTGGGAATCAGATAGAACTGGCCATCGTTCACCTTGAACAGGTCTTCTTCGAATTTGGGAAGCTGGCCCGTGCCGGTCAAGGATTGTGGGTTGACCATGAACGGCGGAAGCCACTCAGTGTAGCCGTGCTCGGTGGTGTGGATGTCGAGCATGAAGTTGATGAGGGCCCGCTCCATCCGCGCCCCCGCTCCCCGGTAGAGGGCGAAGCGGGCGCCTGCGATTTTCGCGGCGCGCTTCATATCCAGAATTCCGAGTGCCTCTCCCAGATCGTCGTGCGCCTTGGGCTCGAAGCCGAAATCGGGTTTTTCTCCCCAGGTGCGATCGAGGCGGTTATCCTTCTCGCCGGCGCCGTCGGGGGTCGAGTCGTTCGGGGTGTTTGGCAGGAGGAGCATGGCTTGGTGAAATTTTTGTTCGGCTTCGCCTAACGCAGACTCGAAAGTCTTGATTTCCTCTTTCAGCCGCTCATTCGTATCGAGGATGGCCCGGACCCCATCCTCGTCGCCCTGTTTTTTCAGGGGCCCGATCTGCTTGCTCCCCTGGCGCATTTCGGCCACCCGGCTTTCGACTTCATTGGTCAACTCGCGGCGGCGCGCGTCGATGGCCAAAAGGGCATCCATATCGAAAATCTCGCCCCGGCGGCCAAGCGCGCCTGCCATTCCAGCCGGGTCCTTACGAATAAGCCGAATATCCAGCAAAATAATTGCCCTCTCCAAAGAGAACGCGAACAGGGGGAATAACCTTTCCGAAAGATTGTGACATTAAAACGCTGGATTGGGCACGTCAACAATCGACGAATTAGGAGAAAATGACCCCCTTGGCCCCTTGGCCGATTCGGGCTATCGTATTCTTGGTTTGCTTATTTTGTCCTTGGAGCCGCCCTTGCGTATGGAGGACCCATGTTATCCCTACTCCGGATTTTTCAGCGTTCCGGGGGGCTGCTGACAACCGCGGCAGCCCTCCTGGGTTTCGCCTTTTACGGGATTGCTCTTCTGAGCGTCGATTTGGTGGAGGACCCCTCCCGGGCGCTCCAGATTCTAGCGATTTTTCTGTTGCTTTCCCTTGTATTTATTCTTCTCTTGGTATGGGCCGTTCGCAGGGCGGTTGCCCGTGTGCGCCGGCCGTTGGAGACCGCGGTTGCAGCGACCTCTCGGCTTGCCTCCATGAGCGGCAGGGGAGGCCGCGGCGCCGTACAATTCCTGGGCAGGAAATCCGCGGCGGCGGGAGAATGGGTGACCCATACGGGAAGATCGGTGAGGCGCAGGGCTTCGCGCGCCAGCGGGTTTTTATTCCGGAGAAGAAGGAGAGACCCCGGGGCTCCCGCCACTCCTCCTGCGGCGGGTGTCTTTCCCATTTACATCCTTGGAGGCTCCGGGAGTCGGGGGATGGAATAATATTTTGCACGGTCGGTTTTCTCCGTTGACGCAAGCCTTTGAAAATTGGTTCAATATTCGTGTGGTAGGTTAAGGTGTTTTTTGAATTCGTTACCGGGAGTGGACTGCATGCCAAGTGATAAACTTGATCCCGGAATTCCGGTATTGGCCGCAGAGAGAGCGCCGTGGTCCATTGCCTCCCTCAAGCAAATTTTCCGAGAATAGCAGTTTACCAACGTCCAAATTGCCGAGGACGCCTATAAAACTGTCCATAAAGGCCGTTTCGAGAAGTTCTCCATTATTCTGATAGGTGACGGGCTGGAAAAAGGCGACAGCCTTCAGGTGGTCGCCAAAATTCGCTCGGAGGGAAAAAACACCAAGTCGCCGATTATCTACATGCATCAGGCGGGGGAGGAACTTGCGGCCCAAAAAGCCGTTGAATCCGGTGCCTCGGCTACGCTGAAGCGCCCGGTGGAGGAGCGGGCCCTCCGCGAACTCACCGAAAGCCTTCTCGATAAATATATTCTCATCGTTTCGAAGGGGGAGGAGCGGGATCAGGAAAATCAGTCGGCAACGATGTCGGAGGTGGAGCGGGGCCAGAGGCTTCTCGAACGCGGGGATCTGGAGGGAGCCGAGGCGGCCTTTGAAGGCGCGATGATGACGGGCGGTGGGTCTTCCGATGTGTTCTGCGGTCTTGCCGAGGTTTATCTTGCCCGAGGCGATAAAGAGGCTGCGGAACAGGTGTTGGGCGAAGCGGTCCGGATTGATCCGGCGGCCCGCGAGAAGTTCGATGGCCGCAATCTGGCGCTTCTTCATAAGGGCCAGGAATTGCTTTCCGAGGGGAAACTGAACGAGGCTGAGGATACCTTCAACAAGGCGCTCGTTAAGGGCGGCGAATTTTGCGAAGTCTATGTGGGTTTGTCGGAAGTCCATCTCCGCAAAATTGATAGAGAAGCCGCCGAGCAGGTGATCGCCGAGGCCGAAAAGCTCGATCCGGGCGTTCGGGATAGGATCAAGAGGCTCGAATCGACCCTGGTTTCGCAGGGAAACGAGAGGTATCAAAAAGGAGAGCTCGACGGGGCGAAGGGCGCCTACGAGTGTGCGGTCGTCGCGAACGACAAGAGCGTGGCAGGGAACGTCGGTTTGGGGCAGACACTTCAGGCCATGGGAGATAAAGAGGGGTCCGAGAAGGCTTTTCAGAAGGCATTGGAGAGCGAAGAGCGCCCCGAGGATCTGCACATTTACAATAAAATGGGGATCACCGCCCGGAAGAGCAAAGATTTCGAGACAGCGCTCAGTTCCTATGATCGAGCGCTTTCCTTCGATTCCGGAGATCCCGTTCTCCACTGCAACAAAGCGATGGTGTACGTTGCGCAGTCTCAATTCGAGGAATGCCTGAAATGGCTGGATAAGGCTCTCGAACTTGATTCCGAATTTGCCGAGGCCGCAGGGGCCCGGAAGAAAATTCAGAGCCTCTTGGTGAAATAGGCGCCGCCTAAGGCCTTCCCCTGGATTTGCCTCCCCTCGAGAGCATCCGCGGGCATATTTCCCTCGAACGCGGTATATTTTGAAAGTCGTTCCGCTCGATGATTTTCGGCGCGGCAAAGGATATGCTATGCGGCGGAAGTCGATGCAGCCGGCCGTCTTCTGGAGCCGGCTCCGAAACAGGGGGGATGCCATTGATCGCAGACGCCGCTATGCGAGGCGCGGAAGACGATCGAGTCATGAAGGGTTTTCATCACCTAGATAGCGGAGACTGCAAATCGGCAAAAGCGCAATTCGATGAGGCCCTGACCAATAATTTCAGCAATATCGGGGTTCGCCTCGGCCTGTGCCAGGCACTCGTGGGGCTTGACGAAGTAAAGGAAGCCGAAAAAACGTTTGAGGCCGCATGCAGCCTGGAGCCCGGTCCGGGGTATGTGAAGTCGTTCAACCGCCTCGGAATCGGCCTCTGGCGGATAGAGTCCTACGATTTGGCCCTCCGGGCATTTACCCGGGCCAGCGATATCAATTCGAATGATCCGATCCTTTACTACAACATGTCGCTGGTCCACATCGTCCAGCTTCAACTCGATGAGGCCGAAATCCTTTTTGAGAAGGCGCTGAAACTAAAGCCCGATTTCGTCGAAGCCAAGCAGGTCCTCGAGAAAGTTTCGGGCTGGAAAGAAAATCTGGCGGACAAGGACAAATGATCTTTGTCCCGACAGGGGAGCTTTGATGCCAACCGAGGATGAACGGCGCGAATATTCCAGGTTCACGATTCCAGTTATCATCGATGCACAGGGGATTTCGGATATATCCCTCGTTCCCGAGGATGTCAGCGCAGAAGGATTCCGCGTTGTCGTCTCGAAAAAACCCGTTATCGGCGAATCGATTCCTTGCACCATTCAGGTACTGGGCGAGAATTTCCAGGACTGCCACGGCCGCGTGATATGAAGCACTGAAATTTCCGGTGCGCCGGGGACATGGTCCATCGGGTTTCGTGTGGATTCGTCCGGAGAGGAAACGGATTTGCTGAATGGCAAGCTGAAAGTGCTATCCGTCTTTCTTCGGCAGAGCTAGGGTTTTCTCCTTCGGAAAATTTTACGGGCACTTTTATTCATATTTTCTCTTGCTCGAATATTAAATAATGGCTCTGATTCATCCCCAGCTTCCGGTAGACCTCTTGAGCGGGTGCATTTCCCCGATCGACGTAGAGCAAAAGCCCGCAGGCCCCCTCGTTCCGTGCCAGCTCGCGGACGTGGTTGTGAAGGGCGGCGTACACCCCCCGCCTGCGCGATGCGGGCTCGACATAGACGTTTTGAATCCACCAATAAAATGAATTGTTCCAATCGCTCCACTCGCGCGTGACGCGAATTTGGCCCACCACACCCTGGTCTCCTTCGGCCAGGAAATACTCCCCCCGATTCGGATCGTGAAGCGATATTTCCACCCCCCGAAGGACAACCGCCGGGGACAGTTCCAGACCTTCGCTCTCTTTGGCCATGTCAATATTGAAGCGGACGATGATTTCAGCGTCCTCGGGAAGGGCGGGACGCACAAAAGCAGTGCTCAAGACGGTCTCCTTTCTGTGGCTGGGCGAGGGGGAATACTACCAAACCTAGAGCCCAGGCTCCTCCGCTCCGAAACGATCGGTTGGGCGGCTCCCACCCCCCTCCCCAAAATTGCCGCCAAACGGCCTTTGCGCATATATATTTGTTATTTCATGGGTTATATGCGTAACGTAGAGGCCTTGCCCCAAAACCCCCAACCATCTGGGAACTGAGGGAATAATCCAGGGGTTTTCATCGTTTCCCTCGCATAGCCATATGGCCGAATGCGCGTCAAATTTGGCGATAACCGAACGAAACGATGGGGATGCACCGCTTGGCGGAATGCTTCCCGGTGAAGGTTTGCCTATAGGGAATCTCCTGCCCGGGGCGGGAGAGGATGATTTCGGATCCCCTTTTTCCAACGTTGGAGGAAAGACCCCCATGAAAAGCCTGAAAGCGCTGTTTTTTTGGCATTGTCGTTGCCTCGCTGCTCCTGTTGAGCGGCCCGGCCGCCAATGCGTCCTACCACGCCAAGAATCCGTGTAATCCCTGCGCGGCCAAGAACCCATGCAATCCCTGCGCGGCGAAAAATCCTTGCGCGGCGAAGAACCCCTGCAACCCCTGCGCAAAGAAGTAGTCGTTTCGCTGTCGAGATAGATACAGGCCCGGGGGAGAGGGTATCCTCTTCCCCGGGTATTTCTTTGCCAGCCGCCGGCCCGGCTTTTTGTGGCCGCGCCGGGCAGGGGAGCGCGTCCCCGTTAATCCACCGGAGCCCTGTCGATGATACGCAAGCGTGCGGGCAGTGTCCTGATGCGAGCCGCCTGGCTTGTTTTTGCTGCCGCTCTCGTCCAGTGGCCGGGTCTTTCGCCCCATCTTCCTTCACCCGCCATGGCGGCTCCGTTCACCGCGGATAAAACTCGCCCGCCGGGCAAATGGAAAAACGTTCTCGAATTCGTCAAGAATCATTGGCGCACCCCCGTTCCCCCGATGGGGAAGGCCCCCGCCTCCTACCGGGGCCGGGAGCGCTCTCTGCTGCCCCGGGATTGTGGCAGCTGCCATCCCGACCAATTTGAGCAGTGGAAGACGACGCTTCACGCCGACGCCATGAGCCCGGGCATCTACGGCCAGACCGTGGATATGTGGGCCTCCAACCCCGGCGGCGCCCAGAACTGCAACGAATGCCACGCCCCCCTTTCCGAGCAGCAAAAGAAAATCCTCCAGGGGCGCGGCCCCCTCGCGGGCTGGGGGGACAACCCCGGCTACATCCGAGAACTCGAGATGGCGGGTCTCGCCTGCGCCGCCTGCCATGTCAGAAACTGGCGCATCCATGGCCCGCCCAAGCAGGACGCAAAGCCCGGCGCGAGCGGCTCCACCGCCACCGGCAAGCACGGCGGCGTAGAGCGCACCCCCTTCTTCGAGCGCTCCGAGTTCTGCATGGGCTGCCACCAGTTCACCTCCGGCGGACCCAACGGCAAGGCCATCCAGAACACCTACAACGAGTGGAAAGCCAGCCTCTGGGGCAAGGAGGGTGTCCAGTGCCAGAGCTGCCACATGCCCAAGCGGCGCCATCTCTGGCGCGGCATCCACGACAAGGAGATGACCCAGGGCGCCGTCACCCTCGAAGTCGAACTCGACAAAAAAGCCCCCGCCGGCATCGCCGCCGCCCGGATCGTCATCACCAACACCGGCGCCGGCCATTACTTCCCGACCTACATCACCCCCTCGGTGGACGTCATCGCCGAGCTCGAGGACGCCGCCGGAAACCCCATCCCCGGCACCCGCCAGGTCCAGGTCATCGAGCGCAAACTATCGTCCAACTTCTCCCGCGAGATCTACGACACGCGCATCCCGCCCCAAAAATCCTTCGTCATGACCTACCGCCGCGGCCGGCCCCCCCGCGCCGCGCGCCTCCGTGTCCGCGTCCACGTCCGCCCCGACGCCTTCTACCTCCGGTTTTTCACCCAGACCCTCCGCGGCCGCCACTCCCCCAAGGCCCGCCGGCTCCTGGAGGAGGCCAAAAAGCGCGCAGAGAACTCCGCCTTCAACATCTACGACGACCGGATCGATCTGGATAAAGGATAGGCAGAAAGGATCCTCCGCAAACTCCCGAAATTTCCCGCCCCCGCCCTTGCCGGGCGGAGGTCTCTAATGACAGGCCCCCTCCAACTCTCTGCGGCGTAATTTACATAAAATGAAAAAAATGGAGCTACCGGAAATGCGCGGAGATTCGCGGCGGCGGAGCCCTAAAATAATCCGACGAGATTTTTGGCGAGCAGCGAGATTCCGACGATGCCGAGGAGGCCCATGACGAGGCGCTCGAAGATGGTCTGGGAAAGGGTTTGGCGGAAGCGGTTGCCGAGCCACGTGCCGAGGGTGGCGGGCGCGAGCATGAGCAGGCTCTGCCAGCCGGCACCCGAGGTGTAGCTGTCCAGGCTCGCGAAGGTGATCACCTGGACCAGGAGAAAGGAGGCCGCCACCGTGCTGATGAGAAAAACGAAGGCGTCCTTGGGCACCCCGGAGAAGTTGAGATAAAGGACTATCGGCGGGGCGGGCATCATCAACGAGCCGTGGATTAAGCCCGCCGCGCATCCCCATAGGGCGGAGACCCACCGCGCGCCCATCCCGGCTATTTTCGCCGGCTCCAAGCCCCCCAGCCGCATCGCCACGACGATGAGGATAAAGACGCCGATGCCCGCGCGGGTGATCCCGGCCGGCATCCATACCACAAGCCGAACCCCGGCCGGGACGAAGAGGATGCCCATGAAAAGAAAAATGGCGACCCGGCGAAAGGCGCGCCACTCCGCCCAGGTGAGGGCGATGGCGTAGAGATTGAGCAAAAAGATGGGGATCGCCATCCAGGCCATGGCTGCCGAGGGCGGCATCACCATGGAGAGAAAAGGCACCGTCGTCACGATGAGGCCGAAGCCTATCGTCCCCTTAGCGAAGCCGCCGAAAAGCAGGACGGCCGTCAGGAAGAGAACGAGCGCGGGG
Source organism: Nitrospinota bacterium (assembly GCA_003506735.1). Taxonomy (GTDB): domain Bacteria; phylum UBA8248; class UBA8248; order UBA8248; family UBA8248; genus UBA8248. Next base: position 4,842 of record DNYS01000134.1, on the reverse strand, counting down.
GAGAGTTCGGGCACGCGGTGGTTCCTCTGGTCTGGATTGCGGGGGCCGGTATGCCGGGACCCGGCCGGGGAGACTCTAGCACGGGGAGGCTCGATTCGCCCGCCGGGGGCGCGTCAGGCTTGGTATCCGGCGCGAATTTCCGCGAGCGCCCGAAGAATTTCGGGCGGGCCCTCGGGCTCTCTCTCGACCTCGCCCATGGCGTAGTTCAGCCGGTTGGCGTAGATGCGGTAGCAGGCGCAGGCGATGGCATCCACGATGTTCTCCTCGCTCAGGCCGGTAGCGCGGAGGGCCTCGATGTCACCCTCCTCGATGGTCTCGGGGTGGAGGGTGATTTTCCCGGCCAGGCGGAGGATGGCCCGGTCGGCTTCGTCCAGCGCGGGTGCGCTTCCGGGGTCGAGGAGGACCCCGGCCGCCTCGGCATCGGTGATGGATTCGGAATGCGCACGGAACGACCGCCCGTGGTTCACCGCTCAGCCGTATCAGCCGCCGTGGGCGGCGACGTAGAAGGAGATCATCTCCTCGCGCCGGAGGCCCAGGGTGGTCCCGCCCCGGGTGGCGCTGCGCATGGCCTCGCGCCCGGCAAGGACGGGGGGCCGCCGCCCGAGGGCAAGCCGGAACTTCGAGACGGGCCGCCCCCGTTTCCGGAGGTTGTCGATAATCTCCTTCGAGGCGCCCTCGGCCTCGTCCATTTTCAGGGGCCGGATCCAAGTCACATCCTCTCTCCTTCGGGTGGGGAGGGCGGTTTCCGGGGGGATTCGCCCCCGGCGGCCGTCCCCGGAAACACTTATAATGACAGGGATAACGAGTATTTTTTAATTTTTTGAGACCGCTTAAAAACTATTCTAGGGGGCATTCGGCAAGAGATATTCCCCCCAAAATCATATCATAAT
>DNYS01000134.1:1366-3927 GCA_003506735.1 Nitrospinota bacterium | reverse complement strand
CATATCATAATAGAAGCTTTTCTATATAATTTGCTACTATTAAATATTTTATCGGTCCGGAGAAGCTCACTTTGGGACTTTTTCAGCAGTCTCTTTTTTTGTAAAGTCCCTTATAGAGGGGGCCGTTAAGGACATTGGGAAGGAAGAATGCTGCTCTGGAGATAAGAAGATGTCCGCTCACGGAATACAAAGTTCATCGGGAGTTCAGGCCCTGGCCGCCGCGGGGGGGAGCCTACGAAATGCATCCGGCTCCCAGAACGCGGCTCTTCAGATTGTCCTCTCGGCTGTCCAGGTAGCGCAGGGCGCGGCTGCCTTGGTCGCTGGCGGACGAGGGGGGAGCGTCAACATACAGGCCTGAACCGCCCGTACCGCACGATCCGCCGGTTTGGCTCGCCAGAGTTTTTCCGCCAGGAGCTTCCCGCCTATTTTTCCGCTTCGCACACACACCTGAATCCGAACAGAATATGCCGGGCCTTCGGGTCCCTGCCGTGCCGCGCCGCTGCCCGCGCGATGCCCGGTCCGTGTCCGAAACGAGGGGCCAGAGCCGCTCGGGAGGCAGGTCGAAGTGCCATTCCCAGACAAAGGAATGAACCTCCCCCGGTTGCGCGGTGCCGCTGCCATCGCCTATCAATGGAGAGCCTCACAGGGGGTTCCGGTGGAACCCCGGGGAATAGGGCGCATTTATCGAAAGGCCATAATTTGAGAGAATTATAGGCAGGCATACGGCCCCTCACAAGGGAATCCGGGAAGGAATATCATGCGGCTCAACCCAGCGCTCATCGTCATTACCGACCGCGCAATTCTCGCGGGCGGATCGAACCTGCCCATGTCCGACGCCGTGCGCGCGGCGGCGGCCGGCGGCGCGACCATCATCCAGCACCGCGAGAAACATCTCGAAGGGACGGCCTTTCTGCGGGAGGCCGACGAGCTCCGCGCCGCGCTCGAGAGATCGGGCTGCGCGTTCACGGTGAACGACCGGGTCGATATCGCTCTGGCATGCGGGGCCGAGGGTGTGCATCTGGGCCAAGGGGATCTCCCTCTTTCCCGGGCGAAGCGCCTGGCGGGGGATCGGCTGGCTTTTGGCGTTTCGGCCGGAAAAAACGAATGGGCGGCGCAGGCCGCCGAGGACGGCGCGGACTATATCGGGGTGGGGCCCATCTATCCGACCGGCAGCAAGGAGAACACCCGGGCGCCCATCGGCCCCGAGGGTGTGGCCGGGGTGCTCGCCCACGCGGGAGGGGTTCCGGCGGTGGCCATCGGGGGGATGAACGCCGAAAACCTGGCGCCCGTCATCGCCGCCGGCGCGCGCGGGGTGGCGGTCATCGGCGCGGTGATGGGCGCGCCGGACATCGAGGCCGCCGCCCGCGAAATCAGAAGGCGGATCGAGGAGGCGGGAGCTTGACCAGCGAGGGCCAGGAGACAGCGGGGGGCTACGGCGAGTTCGCTCTCATCGAGCGCCTTCGCTCGAAGCTAAGCGCCTCGGCCAAGGGTCCCGGCGTCCTGGTGGGGATCGGGGACGATGCCGCTGTCATCGATGCCGGGGGCGGGAAGTGCTGGGTGATCTCCTGCGATGTCCAGGTGCAGGGAATGCATTTTCCGGCCGAGGGCGCCTCGGGGTTCAGCGTGGGCCACAAGGGGCTGGCGGTGAATGTCAGCGACGTGGCCGCCATGGGCGCGCGCCCTCTGTACGCGCTGATCTCGCTCGGGGTGCGGGATGAGACGCCGCTGTCGTTTCTCGATGAGGTGTACGAAAGCATCAACCGGGAGGCGCAAAATTTGAGCATGTCCGTGGTCGGCGGCAACGTGACCCGGACGGAGGGGCCGTTTTTCATCGATGTGTTCATCGCCGGAGAGGTGGAGCGGGAGTCCCTTCTTCTCAGGAGCGGAGCTCGGCCGGGCGATCAGATTCTTGTGACCGGCTCCCTCGGGAACGCCGCCGCGGGATTGTATCTCCTTAACCACCCGGAGACGAAGATCGGTCACGAGATCAAAACCATGCTGACCTATGCCCAGATCCGCCCCCAGCCCCGGGTGGAGGAAGCCCAAGCCATCTCCGCCCTCCGCCAGGCCACGGCCATGATGGACATTAGCGACGCGCTGGCGGGCGACATCGGGCATATCTGCGAGGCGAGCGGGACCGGGGCCGTGATCTGGGAGCACGAGCTGCCCATTTCGAGCGCGGCTCTCAACCTGGCCTCCGTCATCCTGACCGATCCCAAGGAATGGGCGCTCTATGGCGGGGAGGACTACCAACTCCTCCTCACGGCGCCGATATCGGCCGTACCGGCTCTTCAGGAGGCCGTCCGGGCGGCTGGCGGCGGGTCCCTGACCCCCATCGGGGAGATTTTGCCCGCTTCGGAGGGGTTATGCCTCCAAAAGCGTTCCGGCCGGGTTCCCCTTGAGAAGCGCTCCTGGGATCATTTCGGAAAACCGGAGAAAATCTGAAAATTTATTTGTGTAAATAATTGAAATATAAACCGTTATCTTGATCTCCCGGCGGCGGGAATCGAAACGCCCCCCCCCTCGGGGGGGGGGGGGTTTTTTTTTTTTCTCTTTTTTTT
>DNYS01000134.1:343-1146 GCA_003506735.1 Nitrospinota bacterium | reverse complement strand
AAAAACAAAAAAAAATATTTTTTTGGTGGTGTCCTAATTTGAATTTTCAATTTTTCCCCACCGTGCCCTACCACACTCTCTACTTTGTCAACTTCTCATCCTTTGTCGCGCGGCTTCGCGGTTTCCTGTTGCGGGAACCAGCTTACCAACTTTGCCCAATCCGAAGGGTGGCATGCCGCTGTAAATTGCCTCAAACTGGCCTGGAGATATCAAGTATGTCTCATGCCAGATGCCTACATCACCCAGGTTGTCTTTCATTCGTCTGTTGAAGTCGGTCCACGCCGGCCAATGAGCTTTATCCTTGTTGCGGGCGTATGCTTCGAGATGGTCGAACGATTTCCAGTACTGCACAATCGGATTTCCCATAATACCGTTGTGGCCTAGAAAACCCGAACTTGGATCGGCCTCCAACTCTTTGATCATTTTCGGCATCGCTAGAACGACCGGGAGCCACTTGTGCACCTTCCACCACTTATTGATCCGTATGCCAATCAAAAATATGACTAATTCGCCTTCATACTCGACGGTAAGTCGTTCGCTTGATACTCATGCCATAAAAATTCCTCCATCCCCCAAACGTGGTCCGAAATCCCCGCCTCCATGGCTGGAGTAACTTTTAATGTCTGATGGATACGCACGAAATTATACCACGCGAAATGGAGCGCCAGTGCCGCCTGGAGATTTTCCAGCTTCTTGCTGAAAGCATTGGTAAGCCGCGTGAGCCGCCGCATGTGCATCCGCATCGTGAGATTCTGGCGCTCAATGTAGCTGGTCGAAATCTTGTCCGGGTCCGGATGGCCGAA
>DNYS01000134.1:0-274 GCA_003506735.1 Nitrospinota bacterium | reverse complement strand
CTTGTCCGGGTCCGGATGGCCGAATATGCGTTCCGGCGTGGTTCTTATAAACTTGGAAGGCGCATAGCCCTCACGGCCCCCGCCGTTGCCGCTGTAAATCTTACTCAACATCGCGTAGTCCACGTCCAGATCAAAAGCGGTGTAAACAGCCTCAACATAAGGCCGGTAGCCATCCGTGCTGAGCTGAATTTTGTTTCGGAGACGAGATGCCAAATCCTCCATAAAGGCCGTTGCGGTGGCCGCTGTGCGCTTCCCGGCGCAAAAACAAGGTACC
>DNYS01000010.1:5252-6746 GCA_003506735.1 Nitrospinota bacterium | reverse complement strand
AGATCAAATCAAAGCTGAATAAAATCGAAGTCGCGCTCACCCGGGAGCGTGAGGCGTTGAAACGAATCCAGAAAAACCAGAAGGAGGGCGAAGTCGCGCTCGCCCGGGAGAGCGAAGCGCTGAGACGGCTCCGGAAAAAACAGAAGGAGGGCGAAGCCGCCCTCGCCCGGGAGCGGAGTTCCGCCTCGCAGCATCGGGCCGATCTGGGCAGGTTGCGCGCCGCGCTCGCGGGTACATCTTCCACCGCCAAGGAAAGCCGGCAAAAGCTAGCTGCGGCCAAAGGGATGCTCGCCGAAATGGAGGAGAGCCGGAGGAGGGTGGAGGAGCGGGCCCTGCTGCTCTCGACCAAAGTCCAGAGTGAGACGCGGCGCGCCCGGAAACTCGAAAGGGATGTCGCCGATCTTTCCCGAAAGCTCGCCAGCCAGCAGATCACCCTCCGCCGGACGAAGAAAATGCTCCGGATCGATATCATCGACCGTATTCTATTCGACGTGGGCCAGGCCCGGATCAAGGAAGAGGGGCTGGCGGCCCTCGATCGGATCGTCGCGTTTATCAAAAAATACCCGGGCAGGGCGACCCGGGTGGAGGGCCACACCGACAACATGCCCATATCGGGCGCCCTCGCCCGCCGGTATCCGACGAACTGGGAGCTTTCCGCCGCCCGGGCGATTCGGGTTGTGCGCCATCTGCAGTCCAAGGGCGTGCCGCCCGGGCGCCTCTCGGCCACGGCACGCTCGTTCTACCGGCCCGTCGTCAGCAACGACTCGGCGGCCGGGCGATCGAAAAACCGCAGAATCGTAATATTGATGAGCAGCCCCGCGCTGGGGAAGTGAGAAATTCCCGCTAAAAGGTCTTCCAACGGGGGGCAGCCGTTTCCCTCCCGCTACCTCCCGGCCAGCCGTTTCTTCATCGCTTCGGCGCGCTTTAAAAACCCCGCCGCCTCCTTCATCTTGCCCATCTTCCAGTAAAGAATCGCCATATTGTTCAGTAATGTAACGAGATCCGGATGTTCGGGCCCGAAGGTTTTCTCGGCGATGGCCAGGGAGCGTTTGTAGAGCGGTTCGGCCTTCTTGTAGCGGCCCTGGGCACGGTAGAGCCCGGCCAGGTTGTGAAGGCCCGCGCCCAAACCGGGGTGTTCGGGAGCGAGGGCTTTCTCGCGGATGGCGAGGGCGCGGCGGAAGAGCGGTTCGGCACCCTTGTAGCGACCCTGGGCCTGGTAAAGCCCGGCCAGGTTGTTGAGGCTTGTGGCTACGCGAGGATGCCCGGGTCCGAGGGCTTTCTCGGCGATGGCAAGGGAGCGGTGGAGAAATGGCTCGGCATCCTTGTAGCGGCCCTGTTTTAAATAGAGCCCAGCTAGGTTGTTGAGGCTCCTGGCCACCTGGGGATGCCCGGGCCCCAGAGTTTTCTCGAAGATAGCGAGGGAGCGGCGGAAGAGCGGCTCGGTTTTCTTGTAGCGGCCCTGGGCATCATAGAGCAGGGCCAGGTTGTTGAGGC
>DNYS01000010.1:3886-5213 GCA_003506735.1 Nitrospinota bacterium | reverse complement strand
TTTGGGCCACGTCGGGATGCCTGGGCCCCAGTGTGTTCTCGCGGATGGCTAGGGAGCGCCGTAAGAGCGGCTCGGTTTTCTTGTAGTGGCCAGCTCCATAGAGGCGACCCGCTTTTTCGTTGAGCCGCTTCGCCTCCCCAATTTTCGCCCGCACCGCCCTCCGCCGCGCGGCCAGCCTTTTTTGCATCTCCATCGCACGAGCGCGGAAGGCGCTGGCTTCCTTCGAGTTCTTTTGCGTCGTGTGGATAAACGCCAGCCGGTTGAGGAATAAAACGAGACTCTGGTGGTCCGCCCCCAGCGCCCTCTCTCGAATTTTGAGGGCGCGTTTTGCAAGCGGGAGCGCCTCGGTGAAGCGGCGGGCCCTGATCAGGCCCAGTACCTTCGCTTCGAGGCGCTTGGCTTCAACAATTGGCGCCGGGGCCGAGAAGGATGGGGGAGCGAGCGGAACGGCAAGGAGGAGGATGGAAAGTGCGAATGCCTTGGACGAGAAGCGCATGGCGCGATCCCCTTCGGGGAAACCGGCGAAAGTGGAGCCAGGGAAATAAAATAAGTCTATGGAAATTCATTATAGCAAAATAAAATATGAAGGCGGCGCGAAATGGGAAGACGGTGGATCGGGCGCCGCTCTCGCCGGTATGCCCGCACTTCCGCGCAAGCGGTTTAACCGGGGGCGAATCCCGGCTGGCGGCTGATAGGTGCCCCTCCGGCCAGGGGCGAGGGATGGAGAGGGGATCGGAACCGCGAACCAGCGCACATTTCCGGTTGTGCCCGATTTATTGAGCAGTTCTATATTTCATGCGCTGGCGGGGAGGTTCCCCGCTGGGAGAGGGCCGGAGAGGCCCGGGGAAGATGGCGGTTGCAGGAGGATGGAATTTTGGGCCGGGGAAATGGATGTGCGGCGGCCGGTTTGCCGGAGTGCTTGGCGGACCGGAGTTTAGCGGCTGGAATTTAGAGGGAAGGGGGCTCCGATGTACTGGGGGGGTGTTCCTGGGGTTTTCGGGAGTTTGAGGGTGATGGTTCGAGGTGGTCTTTTGCGGCGGCCGGTTTTGGTCTCGTCCAGAAGTGGGAATGCGGCTTGGACGCCGAACCGGCCAGGAATTTTGACGCCCGGCACAATCGGGGATTCCGCCGGGGATTCCGCCACCGGGAGGTTTTTGCCGCTTTGCCGGGAGCTTCCGGCGCATCGGGGGGATGGGATTCCCGTAAAATTGTCAAAATGTCACGATTTGGCCGAATGTTGTCTATATTTCGTTGAAATATCGTCAATTTTTTGAGGTCTCCGAAAAAAATACCTGCCCCTCCTCGATAGACAGGATACTTGTAAACG
>DNYS01000010.1:2416-3774 GCA_003506735.1 Nitrospinota bacterium | reverse complement strand
TACGTAAAATCTTCTGGTGACGTTAAGAGAATCGGGAACGAAACGATTCAGGACCAGAAGATCGGAAACAGGGGACAAACACAATATTCGCCTACCCGGATTCCTCACGATGGAAACGAGGAATCATCTCCCCGGCGGCTGGTTGAGGGATTCCCGGAGGCCAGGACGCTGATACCCTACCTAATAATCCGCTCGGCGCGAGTTGAGCGGATTCCTGCCGAATAGGGGCACGTCATTGCGACGTGCCCCCTTTTCGTTTGGGGATGGATTCTTCGGTTCGACCGGCGGCTGTTCAGAGAAGCAGGTTTTCAATGATCGGAATGGCATCGGCCAGACGGTGGACCCGGTAGTCGCAGACAGGGCCGGGAAGGCTGGACAGGTGTATGGCAGTCATGCCCGCCTTCTTTGAGGCAATCATGTCGAGCCTTCCGTCGCCGATGAAGATGCAATCCTCGGGCGCGACACCGATGGCATCCGCCCCCATCAGGACATGGCGCGGATCGGGTTTCCAGATTCCGGCATCGCGCGTAATGACGGTTTCAAACGAAAGCCGGATGCGCTCGAGCATGACGGACACATGGCGCATGGCGTTGTTGGTGACGATGCCGAAGGGAATTTCCCGATTGCGCAGAAAATCCACAAATTCGTGTGCGCCCTCGCTCGGTTCCGCCCGGCGGGCCGCGTCGGTTTCGTGGCGCTCCAGTATCTCCGAAACCTGCCGGGCCCGGTCAGGCTCGGCCGTTTCGAGGAACTCGAGGATCATCGTGTCGTCCTCGAAGGCCATCTCGGCTTTCATCGTTTTCCAGTCGATGGCGGGTTTTGTGAGCGTTCCGTCGAAATCGAGTAGGATTCCCCCTCGGGGAGACTTCATTGAATATTCTCCTCATTCGCTGGAGGACGGATTTTTCGCAAGGCTGGGTTCATACCAATCGAGTCTTCTCATCGCAAGCGCCGCGGGGCGTCCGGCCCCCCCCCCCCCCTCCCCNNCCGATCTTGAAGAAGCGGATCGTCGGCATCAGCCGGAACACCTCCGCTCCGGTCCGCTCGGCCACGATCGCCCCTACGGCGGCGTGGTTGCCGCTCTCCGGAAGGTGCCGGTAGTATGCACGGTTATCATACGTATATTGGCCGAAGATCCGACCGCACGGGAGGCATTCATGGACTATGCATTCGACCACGTTCATATCATCTGCCGCGACCTCGGAGCGATGTCCGCCTATTTCGAGAAGGTCTTCGGCGCGGAGGAAATCTACCGCGAGGATAATTTCCACGGTGCGCCCAATGCCGTAATGCGCTTGGGCAGCGCGCGCTTTTTCCTGCGAGGACTCCGCCCCGGCGAGGCTCCCGGCTCCTCCGAT